>NZ_JAVBIN010000007.1:0-235456 GCF_032989665.1 Morganella sp. BCCO 40_0007
GCTTCTTTAAGCAGCGTCGCCAGCACTTCCGGCACCGATTGTTCCCGGAAGATACGGCTGTCCTGATTGAGCGTCATAATCCACATTTCAGGGCGGATCAGAAAGTGATACCAGGTTTTGTTGCCGTCAGTATTACCCTGTTCCGCAGAGGCCAGCAGCCCCTGCACGGTACGGACTTTAATACCGTCACGGGTGACTGTCAGTGAGGCGGCGGAGCCTAAATGCTCCTCAAACGTCACGGATGGCAGCAGACTGACTGCGCTGATGGTCAGTGAAAACAGTGAGGAAATGGATTCGCTGAGGGAAAATTCGGTGACCTGAAAGGTCTGCTCCGGTAACCGGCCTATTTTGCAGGTAAAAATCAGCCCGGATTTTTCCGGTAACAGATCAGAAATAGATGGTGTCACTGCTCCCCCATAAATCAGAATTGCCGGATCCGGAATATAGCTACCGCAGGGCTGCAGCGAACCGGACCCGGAAACAAAACAGAACGGCCCGGTAGTAATAATGACCGGGCCGGAATAATGTGACCGGACGAGTAATGTCGTCACACAGGATAACAACGGTAAAATCATAAAATTCACTTAACAATATGTAAAGTACAGGAAAGCCTCTGTATCTCACAGCATATTTATCTTTAGTTTTAATTTAATGAAAAAACAGGTGATTACACTTATGAAAGGATGAATTACCCACAAAAACAGGTGTTAATGTCGTACAAATCCGAAGGTAACTGGCAGGATTACTTACAATTCAAAATAACTCTTTGTAAATAAAGATTAAAAATAAATTCAGTTTATTCTCACGAAAATAAAATATGTAATAAAATATTTTATTACCATAATGCATTGAATTATAAAAATAAATTTTAAAAATAAAATGTGCGGAAAAACACGCTTCATTTTTTCATTCCGGATAAAATAAGAAAAAAGCGTAAAAAAGGTGAATTTATCTGTTTACTTATTTTATGCACAAAACGTATCAGAACACCGGTATCATTCCATCATCACAATATTATCAATTTTCCATTGTCCGCCGGTCAGAATCAATTTTACCCGGAATGACCGTAACGGCTCCGGTGCTTTCCCCAGCGTAATGCGTACAGTGGCGGTATCAGCGGATTGTGATTCTGTATGAGCCGCCCGCTCTGTTATCCATGAGTCCGGATAATCCTGTGACTTGGTGTAATAATTGACATCGTTTTCCACCCAATAATCCCCCCACAGACACACCACATTATGTGCCGTTTCTTTGCAGGGGCGCGGCTGGTCACAAAACGCCTGATCCGTGTCAGGACCGTCGAAATTACAACTGAGGGAATCATTGATACTTACCTGTAATGACGGGCTGACATACAAATCCTGGCTTTTTGCATAACCATCAGAAGGCGGGTCCTGCAAGTTGAGGCGGTAGAAATCAAGCACCACCTCTTCCGGTGATAATATCGCCGGTGATGTCTTTCCGGCACCGGCAGATAACGGCAACAGCAGGGACAATACCAGCGGAAGATATTTTGCGGTTTTCATGATTGTTTTCATGATTGTTTTCCTTCGCATAACGCCCGCAGGGAAAGAATGCAGTGGCTGATTGCCTTTTTATCAGAAACCCTGAATGATTCACCGGTCAGATAGGTATGCCTGGCCGCCAGCAACAGTTGCTGCTGCTGCGGATCAGTAACAGATTCAGCCAGCCATGCCGCAGCATCTGCTTTGGATGCAATATGCCCGGTTGTCAGTGTATAAGCAATGCGTGACAACGCCAGAATAATATTGCACTCCTCATTTTCCCAGTCTTCAGAGGTATTCCACTGCGCAAGTGTCGCGGAAAATGCCCGTTTCAGATCGGTCTGCGGGACGGCGTCAAATACCGTTGCTGCATCACCATTAAGCAACGGCATATTATGCATCCTGGCTTTGGTCAGCAGGATCGCGAGATCAGGGTCAGTCATTGCCGGTTCATAAATACCGTTCAGAATATCCTGCCGCAGCCATTCTCCGAACTGAAGCTCCCGCCGGGCGGGATAACGCCACGGTTTTACGCTGCTGATATCCAGAATCGTTATTTCCAGTGCACGCAATTCAGGGTCCGTCCCGGGCCAGGCAGAAACGGACAGCAATGCTGTCATCAGCCCTGCCCGTTGCGTTTCGGTCAACGGAGCGGTCACTGTTACCAGCAGATCAATATCACTGAGCGGTTTCAGCCCGCCCTGCAACGCGGAGCCATATAAATGCAGGCTGTTCAGTGTTTCCGTCAGGTGATTTTTCAGTATCCCTGCTACCGCAGCAACCTGGCTGCGAATGGCAGCGGGGACATGATTCAGATTTATTGTCATCAGCAGATGCTATTCATAGAGTGCATACACCTGTTCTGCCAGCGGTAATGGTAAGCCTTCATCATAATTCTCATCATCCAAATCAACATACACATCACCGGGTGCAGCGATGTACATGATGTCCGGTACGGGCCGTCTGACCGGCAGATCAGGGTAATCATCCGGCCGTCCGCCCTCTGACTGCATCGGGTCAAACCAGATACCATGATCGACATAAAACCCCGCAGAATAGCGGGTTTCAATTAACCTGATCAACGCCAGGCTGTGCCGTGAATAGTCCGGTACGTCATCATCATGGCCATACTGCACATACCAGGCGGCTCCCAAAGACCAGTACATCAGCAGTGCGGATGCCCGATCCAGCTGCGGGTCCGCCGCGAGTTCGTTCAGTGCATCATAATTACTGTCATAATTGGAACGGGCGATAAATAAGTGCCGCTGTTCCGGCGTTGCGTTCATCAGAAAATCGCGGACTAATTGTGCTTCTTTTTGCTCTTTTTCGTCATCCGTCATGCCATTCTCCCCGACAGTGCCAGATGCTGTAACAGCATTATCGTTTTACCGTCAATTATTTCACCACTGCGGATCGCAGCAAGGGCTTCCGGGAACGGCATTTCCAGCACTTCAACATCTTCGCCCTCTTCCGGCAGACCGCCACCGTCACTTTGCCGGTTGTTGTCCTGATATTCGGCAATAAAAAAGTAAAGCTTTTCGGTCACTGAACCGGGGCTCATAAAAGCTTCAAAGACTTTTTCAACATCGGTGATGCGAAAACCGATTTCCTCTTCCGCTTCTGCTTTAATGCGGGATACCGGGTCCTGCTCTTCCAGCAGACCGGCGGCTGCCTCAATCAGAAAGCCATCATGGCCGTTGACGTATACCGGCAGGCGGAACTGGCGGATCAGAATGACGCTGTTTTTCTGACGGTTATAAAGCAGGATCACCGCGCCGTTACCGCGATCATAAACTTCCCGCTCCAGACGCTGACAGGTACCGTCACGGCGCAGATAATCAACAACATATTTTTTGAGGATATACCAGTTATCGGAAAGCGTGATGGTATCAATAATACGGACTGTATCCTGTTCGGAAGTCATAGTTCACCGGATGTGAGCAAAATTGCGGGTATGCGCAACACTGTAATCGCTTTATCTGCCTCCGGCAATGGCAAAGCGGGTGACATTATTTGCAGGCATAATAATGCTGACGATATAATCTGCCACGGACATCACACCCATAAGGCGGATTGCATGAGTGACACTCAGGCATTGAGTTACAGCGAGTTACACACCATTTCTGATGCAGATATTGCACAAATTAATGAATTAATTATCACCACCTGGGATTACCGCAGCTGGATTCCGAAAGAGAAAGTTCTGCCGATGGCGGAATTTTTACTGGATGATGTCATTCTGACCTCAACGCGGATATTTGTGGTGCGTGATGATAATAACATCATCGCCGGTATTATGGCTGTCACGGCGGCCGCCGACCTGCGGGAAAAAGTCCGCGCCAAAACCCGTCAGTATTCTGCCCTGAAAAACATTATCACCCGTGATCCGCAGGAAGAAACCCTGTTTGATATGTATCTGAATACCCTGATTATCAACGGCGGGCTGCTGGCTTCCTGTGACGGGAATTTTGATGCCTCACTGAATTTATTTATGATCGATTCCCGCTTCCGCGGACAAGGTATCGGCAACCGCCTCTGGCAACTGGCGATGAATTATCTGCAGGATAAGCGGGCCACCCGTTATTTTCTCTGGACAGACAGTGATTCTGATTTCGGTTTTTATGAACATAAAGGATTACAGCGTATCGCCGCACAAGCCTATGACTGGGGTGGCCATGATGTGACCGAAACCTATTATGTTTATGCCGGTGAGCTCCCTGCACTGTCCTGATACATCCAGCTGTCCCACGGCGGATTGAGCGGAAGCTTATCCGCCAGAAAATCAATAAACGTACGGATCTTCGGGGCATGCGTGTGTGCCGGGTTGTAAAGAGCATACAGCGCGAACGGCGTGGTTTTCGGGTTATAGTCCAGCAATACCGGCAATAACTCGCCGTTATCAATATAATTCCCCAGCATATAGGTCGGCAGACAGACAATACCCTGATGACAGCGCGCCGCCTCCAGTAATCCCAGGCTGCTGTTTACCTCAATCATATTGTTAATAGCCAGCGGATACGCCACCCCGTCCTTATCATTCATCCGCCAGGTATCCGGAATATTCGGATTAATTAAACAATTATGGCGGGCAATATCTGCCGGTGACTGCGGAATTCCGTTCTGCTCAAAATAATGACGGCTGCCGCAATAGACCCAATTTATATTGCACAGTTTTCGTAATGCAAAATTTTCCGGCGGATGACTGGTGATCCGTAATGCAATATCAAAGTCGGTTTCATTTAAATTAATTAATGCATCATTCAGATCTACCGATAAGCTGACCTGCGGATTTATTTCCCGGTATTCACTGTAAAGCCGCATTAAATGGCAGACACCGAATGCAATTGAGCAGGTTATTTTTAACTGACCCTGTGCGTGCTGATAAAAACTCGCCGTATTTACTAATGAATCATCGAGATCAGACAGCAACTGTTGCGCCCTCTGCAATAAATAACGGCCTGCTTCGGTCAGAATAAAATTACGGGTGGTTCGTTTCAGCAGTACCACACCTAATTGTTCCTCCAGCTGCTGCAGGCCGCGGCTGACAGAGGACGGCGTGACGTTGAGTTTTCGTGCCGCACCGCTGAAACTGTTGCACTCCACAATTTTAATAAACAGCTCCAGATGGCGAAAAATCGCGTAGCTGTCAATTTTTGCTTTAAACGCAAAAGTGTTTTTATTTATTAGCATAGTCGTACCCTGTTCAGCCTGCGTGTTACCCCTTACTATAACAACGGTTTTATAACACTGTATCCATACAACATAAATATATTCACGTTGTTCCTGACTTTTTAAATAATTAAATCTATAACGTTGAGGAATTGACTATGCAAGACAGCATTCAGACAGGTGCAAATGCAAATAGTGATTTAAAAAAGATCCCCTTTACCAAATATGACGCCGGATGGGTTGTATTATGTATCGGGATGGCAATCGGTTCCGGGATTGTTTTTATGCCGGTTCAGATCGGTATTAAAGGTATCTGGGTCTTTATAGCCGCCACATTATTGTCGTATCCGGCAATTTACTGGCTGCAAAATTTATATCTGCGGACATTATCCGAATCCGAGGAATGTGAGGATTATGCCAGCGTTATCACACAGTATCTGGGGAAAAACTGGGGGGTAGCCCTGGGTATTGCCTATTTCCTGATGCTGCTGCACGGCATGTTCTCCTATTCACTCGCCGTAACCTTTGACAGTGCATCTTATATTAAAACATTCGGGTTAACGGAAGGATTGTTATCCGATTCGGTATGGTACGGACTGATTATTCTGACGGTTCTGGTGGCGATTGCCGCTCAGGGGGAACGCCTGTTATTTAAGGTGTCCGGCCCGATGGTCATAGTAAAATTCGGGATTATCGTATTACTCGGTATTGTGATGGTACCTTACTGGAACTTTGCCAATATCAGCGCGTTTCCGGACTTCCTGCCGTTCCTGCGGGATGTGTTTCTGACACTGCCGTTTACCCTGTTCTCCATTCTGTTTGTACAGATTTTAAGCCCGATGAACATTGCTTACCGCAGAGTGGAAAAAAATAAGCGGATCGCGACTTACCGTGCAGTGCGCGCAAACCGGGTGGCGTATATCATCCTGGCGGTTGCGGTTCTGTTCTTTGCGTTCTCGTTTACGTTCTCGATCAGCCATGACCAGGCTGTCTCCGCATTTGAACAGAATATCTCGGCGCTGGCGATCGCAGCACAGGTCATTCCGGGCGCGGTTGTTAAAGTGATGACGGCAATGCTGAATATTTTCGCCATTCTGACCGCGTTCCTCGGTATTTATCTCGGATTCCAGGAAGCGATCAAAGGGATTGTGGTGAATATTCTTACCCGCTTTATGCCTCAGGAACGTATTAATCAGACCGTGCTGCATTACGGTGTATGTATCGGCGTGATTCTGTCCCTGTGGTTCTGGGTTTCCACCCGCTTCTCTATTCTGTTCTTTATGCAACTCGGCGGGCCGTTATTCGGTGTGGTTTCCTGCCTGATCCCGTGCTATCTGGTTTACCGTGTGCCGGTATTACATAAATTCAAAGGGGCAACAGTCTGGTTTATTATTTTCTTCGGCGTGCTGTTGTGTCTCTCCCCGTTCTTTAAGTTTTTCGAATAACGCTGTAAATGAATAACGACGTATTACGCGTGAGGATGTTATGACTAAAAAAACCGTTTCAGATTTTCATATTGATACACAAATAACGCAGCTGGGGCGTGACCCGGCGTCACAATCCGGTTTTGTTAATGCTCCGGTTTACCGGGGATCTACCGTGGTTTTCCCGACGATGGATGCTCTGCTGAATAACCGGGCTGAATTTAACTACGGTACCGCCGGCACGCCGACCATCAAAAATCTCGAGCAATCCTGGAGCGCCCTCGCGGGCGCTGAAGGAACCGTGCTGTCGCCGTCCGGATTAGGTGCCATTGTACTGGCGCTGCTGACCACGCTGAAAAGCGGCGATAACCTGCTGATGCCGGACAGTGTCTACCGCCCGACCCGTAACTTTTGCCGCGGTCTGCTGGAAAAAATGGGGATCACCATCACCTATTATGACCCGATGATCGGCAGTAATATTGAAACGCTGATCAAAAGTAACACCAGCACGATTTTCCTGGAATCCCCCGGCTCGCAGAGTTTTGAGGTTCAGGATGTACCCGCTATCACTGCTGTGGCGAAAAAATACAAAATCGCGACGATTATTGATAATACCTGGGCAACGCCGCTGTTTTTCCGGGCTCATGATATGGGCTGTGATCTCTCCCTTGAAGCCGGAACAAAATATCTGGGCGGTCATTCTGACCTGCTGATGGGGATTGTCTCTGCTAACGCGGAATGGTGGCCGAAACTGCGGGAAACCTATGATCTGATGGCGATGCTGCCGGGTGCGGAAGATTGTTTCCTGGCACTGCGCGGGTTGCGTACGCTGTCAATCCGTCTGAAAGAAGCTCAGTCACGGGCGCTGGACATCGCACACTGGCTGAAAGCCCGCCCGGAAGTGATCCGCGTGCTGCATCCGGCCTTTGAGGATTGCCCGGGGCACGAAATCTGGAAACGCGATTTCACCGGCTCTTCCGGACTGTTCTCGGTGGTACTTGACCCGAAATATACGCAGGATGATATCGGCAGGTTACTGGACGGACTTTCCATTTTCGGAATGGGTTACTCCTGGGGCGGTTTTGAAAGCCTGATCACCCCGTTTGATTGTGCGGAATACCGTACCGTTACAGAGTGGAATCCCGGCGGGCGGACACTGCGTCTGCAAATCGGACTGGAGGATGTTAATGATCTGAAGCAGGATCTGGCTGACGGATTTGCACGCATGGCGCATTGATATTCTCCCGGAAGAAACAGCACTGTATACCGGAAAACCTGCATTTTTTTGCAGGTTTTTTTCTGTCCGGAATCCGGATAAAAAAATGCCGCACAGCGTGCGGCAATTAAATCATTGAGGGTATTTATAATTGTTCGTTAACCGACAAATTATATTAATACGACATAACATTGATACGCCAGCCAGCCGAGTACCGCACCTGCCGGTAAATCAATAAGATAATGCTGTTTGGTGAACATGCAGGATAACGCGATTAACAGCGGGAACATGAATACCCATGGTCCGAGTGTGGCATATGCCAGCAGTGCGGTTAATGTGGCAACAGAGACGTGCATGCTCGGGAAACAGTTGGATGTATCATCAAATTTCTGCACAAACAGCAGGAATTTTTCAGAGGCTTTCTTGCCTTTATTCATTTCACGCCAGTGCGGCGGCGTGGCAACCGGATACACCACAAAGAAAAACATCTGCATCAGCAGCAGAATAACATAGCTGAATACGATGATGATAAACTGACGTGAATCCTGAATAATCCAGTTCAGATAGAGAATCGCCGGATAATAAAGAAAGCTGTATATCCAGGACCACCAGGGCCAGAAAGGAATTTTTTCATCCAGTGCAGAGTTAAATGTTTTAACCGGCCTGACCATATGACGCTGCGTAAAGAAATAAAACTGATAAACACCTACGATAATAATACCACTGAGCACCAGGTGAATAACCCTGTCGATAAACATCATCTGAAAATTTCCTTTTAAAAAAAATCAATTAAACTGCTTTTCTGATTTTCAGCACACCGTGTTTTAGCATACCAATGCCCGAAATACTATCGTGTTATTTTATGTTGAATTATAATATATAAACAATATCAATTGGTTACAGAAATAAATCACAATAAGGAAAATTCCTAAATTTTCAGTTAAAAGGCGTCAAAATATTGATTTGACGGATAATATTTTATAAATCCTTCAGGTTCCGGTGTAATTTATCCGGCAGACTGTTTTAAAAGCATAAAACCAACGGGTACCCTTTATGACAACCACTCTCACACTGCGGGCAGTGACACCGGATGAGATTACTGCGCTCAGCAACACCGGATATTCCGCTTACCGCCATCATTTTTCTGCTTATTGGGATTCAGAAACAGAGCTGAATGCTTATCTGGACAGTGAATATCACCCGCAGGTTATTGCACAGAGTATGGAAAATACCGGGGTATCCTGGTTTTTCATTTGTAGCGGCAATACCATTACCGGATTTTGCAAACTGACCGAAAACAGTCCGGTAACCGGAAAAACGTACAGCGGAATGCTGCTCAATAAACTCTATTTTTTACCGGGTGAAACCGGAAAAGGATACGGAAGCAGCGCATTCCCGCTGGCTGAGGATATTGCCCGTTCCCGCCTTCAGACATGTCTGTGGCTGGAGGTTTTAGAAAATAACACCGGCGCTCAGCATTTTTATCAGTCACAGGGAATGACCGTGACCGGCTCTCTGCCGTTCATGACAGAACAACAATCCTCACGCCTGCTGATTATGGAAAAACCACTGTAATAGCGTTTCTCATAAATCTGATAAAAATGCGTCTGTCACCGGCAGATAAGCAGCCATAAACTGATTTTCCCTTATCTGTTTATTATCTGCCGGAGAAACATTATGACTCAGATTTCTGCTCTTCACCTTGCCGCAGAAAGTACCCAGCCACCGTTACATATGCTGACGTTACAGGCATTAAATATGATCCCGCCTGCCTCTTTTTCCGCTTCCGCGATTTCACCGCAGGGCATTGCCACTACGATCCTCAGTATGGTGCTGAAGCTGGTATATAAAAAAATGACAGAACCAAAAGAAGTGGATGTTATCGGTATTATTCAGGAAACACTGATGAAAAATACCTCGGAATGGCTGGAATCGGAATACCAGGCTGTCCGCAAAGATGCCGAAAGTTTACAGGATGCAATCAGTTCCTGGCAAAATTCGCCGACAGAAGAAGCGCGGCAGCTGATTGTGGTGCGCAATGAAATTGCTGTCGCGGATATGCGCCGTCTGTGCATTCTCAGTATTAATACCGCAAAAAGCAGAGGAATTGTCCGGCTGTGCGGTGTATGTGCCCTGTCCTGCCTGCTCTATTTTTTCACACTGCGTGATACTCTGGTATTCGGCAAAAGCTGGGGATATGCTTCTGATGTTCTGGAAAAATACAGTAAGGCTCTGACAGAACAGGCCGATATTATGTTTAAGGATGTGCTGACGGCAGAGATCAATAATTACACCGAAAATGATGATTTTTATGACCCGGAAAGTCAGGCCAAACGCTCCGTCATTTACTGGACATCCGGTTATACCAATATTCAGGAGCACCTGACTTACGGTGCGCAGCAAAAATCCACCCGTGTCTGCCCTGAACGTAGTGATATCAGCGCTAATCCGGTTGATGGTGAAAATCATACGGTTTATCTCGGCAATCTGTTTCTGACGGACAGTAATTCTTCCGCTGACGGCAGCTATAACTACTTGTCTGCCGCCGAACCCCGCAGCTATGACAGAAGCGGTGACCCGGTCAGGTTACCGGTCAGAAGTGCCGGTTTGTATCATATCCGGCTGTATTATGCCTATATGACCGATTCCCTCAGTTTTGATTATGAAACACAACTGCGGATCGAACAGGCCGGAAAAATCGTCACCGATGCCCATCTGACCGATTTAACCAAAACGGTGCTGACACCGTATAAGTCCGGCTCAAATTACGGTCCGGTGATTTACCGTGAAACACAATTGCACCTGGAAGAAGGTGATATTGTGCTGACATTCCATGAGGATCGTTCACTCTCCGGCGGCGGATTATTGCAGCATGTTGAGTTTGTGAAAGTGTAAAATCTGACATTACCGTCACCGGAAAACCGGTGACGGTATATCCGGATTACTCCGGTTGCAGAATATCCGTGATCTGCTGCTGAGTCAGCGTAATGCCATAAAATGTCTGATAAAACGCCGCTGTTTCATTTCTCATATCAATATCCGCAAACGCATCCGGATACAGCACGGTGGCCAGCCAGAGAAACTGCAATGCCTGTTCTGACGTTTCACGGCACCACCAGAACATCCCGCGCGGATTGGTATATACCCGCCCGCTGCGTACCGCATCAATGGATTGCCACTGCGGCGATGACTGAATAAATTCAGCATCCCGCCGGTTCATCGCAATAATCACCTGCGGATCAGCCGCAATAATCTGCTCTGATGACACTTCACCGTTAGCACTGCTGTGTGCGGGAAACCAGTTTTCCGCCACATTAACCGCACCGGCCAAATCCATCCAGTCCTGATTGAGCGACGGCCGTCCGGAGGTATACAGCGGATTACCCATGCTGTGATACACCCGCAGACGGGCAGAATCCGGAACGTTTTTCAGCCGTTCCTGCACCCTGCGGATATTGTCACGGAAATAGCGCTCATAGTGTGCCGCCTTTGCCGCTGCATCCGGGCCGAGCGCTTCACCGGTCAGCATTACCCGCTCCCGCAGTGCATCCATGCTATTGGCTTTAAAAGACAGCACGCGGACACCGGCCTGAGCCAGTACCTCCTGTTGCGGAACGCGTATCCCGTCATGGATAAATAAAATATCTGTCCGCAGACTCAGGATTTGTTCAATATTCAGCTCATTCCCGCCGGTGGTACCGATGACCGGCACATTATCAATCTGCGGCAGCATCTGGCGGAACAGCGGGATCTGTTTGGCAATCCGTGAGGTTCCGGTGATATTACCGCCGTACCCCAGCATCATGATAATCGCATTTTGTGCCGGCCACGGTGTTGCTATCCGCAGTGCCGGTTCCGGCGCAATATCCGCCGGGGCACTGAATACACAGGTACTGACGAATAACAGACATAACGCTGATAAATAATGCCGCATCACGCTGCCTCCGTTAAAAATCAAACGATACTGTGGCACGGAACTCACGGCCTGCACCTGTAAAGGCATTGGCGCCGCCATTTTTACCGTTACTGTTGCCGGGGAAGATAGACGCCCAATAATGCTCATTGGTAACATTATCCGCAGAGATCCGCAGCGTGACCGGCACATTTTCTATCTGAGTGGTATAACGGGCACCGAGATCCAGCGTGGTGTAGCTGTCTGCCCAACTGGTGTTGGTATCATTGGCCGCCCGTTTTCCGGTGTAATGAATATTGGCACTGTATACCCACTGCGGGACAGACGGCAGACTGTATTCCATCAGCAGATTGGCCTGCACTTTTGGCACGCCGACAACCCGTTTGTCCTCTGTTTTGTTATTACCGGTATCCGTGAGTTCTGCTTTCAGGAACGTAACACCGCTGTAAATATTCAGCCCCTGCCAGACATTACCGGTGGCGGTCAGTTCCAGACCGTCATTGACCTGTTCGCCCTGCTTTTTAAAGACCTGATCACTATCGGTATAGGCAAACGGCCGTTTGAGGCGGAAAACGGCAGCGCTCAGGTTCATATTGCCGGTATTGGCTTTAACACCCCATTCATATTGGGTGCTGCGGTACGGGCTGAGTGTTTCACCCCGGTTTTTGACTTTGTCATCATCCGGCGCGGTATCCCCCGGCTGGAGCGAATCGGCATAACTGATATAGGTCATCACATCCGGCGTGATTTTATACATCAGCGCCATATTCGGGCTGGTGCCGGTCTGCTGATCGCGGTCAGTTTTGTGTCCCTGCTTATCGAAGTTACGGGTCGTGATCCAGCTCTGACTGACATACACCATGGCAGACCATTGCGGATTAAATGTGACAGTGTCACCAATGATAATACTCTGCTGCTGGTTTTCACTGGCTTTGTAGCGTTCCCCGCCGGTTCTGATGCGGCCATCAGAAGGTTCGGTCATGGATGACGGATCATACATATTGGTATTGCCGAGCTGAAAGGTTTTTCCCCGCTCTTTGGCACTGTAAATTGACCAGGTATAACCGGTGGTGGCGAGTGTCACATCATGATTTACCGTACCGGTATCAAACTGACCGTTCAGGGCGAGATTGTTACTCAGAACGCGGAAACGACCGGCTGCCGGAGAATCCGTGATCGAGCGGCTGATAGTCCCTTTGCTGTCCAGAATCTGAGAGGAAACGGAACGCATTGCCCGATCTGCCTGCTGATAGCCGATACCGCCGCTCAATGACCAGTCATCATTCATATAGTGGGTAAACCGGGTGCTGACCGAGTCTGTCGTCAGGTCATTACCGGCGGTATTAAGTGCAAGATCAGGATTGCTGCTGTCAGGCGCATTCGGCAAATCTATATCCGGGCCGTAACCAAAGCTGCCGGGAAATCCTTTGGTAATAAAATGATAGTGACTGGCATCCAGCTGTATCTGTGTTCCCAGCCGGATCTGCCAGTCCAGGGCAACAGCGGCCAGCTGACGGCGGGTCTTACTGTTCCGGACATAGCCTTCACCCTCTTCATCCAGCAAATTCAGGCGATAGCCGAACGTTTTTTCTTCATTCACCTGGCCGCCGAGATCCAGATGAGCACTGTAAGCATTGCGATTCTGATAACCCACCGTGACCCTGCGCAGCGGCTCCTGTGCAGGCCGTTTGGAGATAAAATTAAACTGACCGGAAGGACTGGCCGGGCCGTAAATTGCACCGGTCAGGCTGTTCACGGCATCCAGCCGTTCCAGCATTTCGACCGGAAACGCGGTGGTGGAAACAATATTCAGGCCATTCAGTCTGCTGTTTTCCACCACGCTGCCCTGCATTCCCCGGCTCTGCGGACGACCCACATCCATACCGCCGCGTGCCTGCATCTGAGAAGACGGCAGATATTTCAGCATTTCACTGACACTTTTACTTTGCTGATTGCGGATCATTGCTTCGCTGACCGTATTGCTGCTGTAGGGAATATCCAGCCACTGCCTGGTGCCGAGCGGCCCCATATCAATATCAGTCGCCACAAAACCGGCACCGGCCTGTGTTTGCGGAGTGATATGAGAGGGTTTATCCGTCACAATAATAGTATCTGCCAGTGCCTGCTGTGCCGGAAAAAGAGCAACAGAAATCAGCGCAGGCAGTAGTGCCCGCGAAATATATTTTTTAGTCATGGAACCATCCGTTATTGTTTTACTGCTATCGTTGTATATTATTTTATATAGCGTAAATGATATTGATTTTCGCTTCAGGTAAACGTGATCAGTATCAATGAGTTCCGGAAGAGATAATTTCTCTCGTTATTATTACTTTTTACAATATATCGGGCTGAGAATGCACCCCGTCAATACTGTTGCGCAACATAATAATGCAGTAACGGCGGGTAATAACATCTGACTGTTCTGATGTGCTGCTGTTACCGGCAACAGAATAAAGATACTCAGGTTATTCAGACTTTCTGATAATGCCAGTGCCTCTCCTTTGCGTGTTCCGGCTTGCTCCGCAATGATTGCGGTGCTGACAGGAGCCGCAATCCCCAGTGCACATCCCTGCAGCAGCATCCACAACATCATCCCGGTCAGTCCGCCCGCTCCGCTGATAAACCCGGCAATCATGGTACTCATCACTATCAGGCTGATCAGCAACAAGCGGGTATCTGTAGCGCTTAACCGCCGGAAAAACGGCAACAAAATATTTCCGGTTAATAATCCGCCGCCGAATATGATGCTGATCAGACCGATAGTTTCTGTATTCAGCCCGAAACGGTGACGCAGCCATTCACCACTGAGAACAAATAACACCACCGCAGTCCCGTTCCACAGACCTTTGGCGGTGATCAGCCCCAATAATGCCGGTGAATAATCTTTTCTCGGTAATAATGCTACCGGCTGAGCGGAAACCCTGTTGATGCCGGGTAATAAAAAACAGCAGGCTATCCACATAATCAAACTCCCGGCGGCAGTCAGCAGAAAAGGTGCGTACCAGCCGATACCGGATGTCAGCCATCCGGCAATTGCCGGGCCGGAGATAATTCCGGCGGTCATGCCTGTCATCACAAATCCCATCGCGGAAGCCTGCCTGTCAGGCGGGAATTGCTCTGCAATCAGCGCAAACACTGACGGAATCAGTGCCGCAGACGCCAGTCCGCCCAGAATACGCAGTCCGACAGCCACACTGAAACACGGTGCTGTTGCCAGGGCGATACCATCCGCCGCAAATAGCAGCAATGCGGCACGCAACATCCGATCACGGCTGATCCGATCCGATAATCGCCCCAGCACCGGCGCGGCCACGGCATACGATAAGGTATACGCCGCAATCAGCCACGACGCTTGTGCCGGTGTGACATCAAACGCCGCTGCCAGTGGTGTCAGCATTGGTGAAACCATAAATTCGGTAACCCCGGTAAAAAATACTGTCAGCGCCAGTACGGGCAAGGTATAAGGTGAAATCATAAGAATCCTGTATAACAAAATGAAAATAAACGGGTTATGGATTGAATTCACAGACCAGGGGAAGATAAATCAGGCGAAATGACAGGCAGACGGAGTACGGACTGCTGATATAAAGCAGTATATTCCGGAGGATAAATAAGAGGATGTAAAACAGACGCAGATGACGCAGATAAGGAAGGAAAGTGCAAAGCAGCAGAAGATACCGGCGAATATAATATCAGGAATATCCGCCGCCGGAAACCCGGCGGCATCCGGGGGAAATGACTAGTTCTGTTTTTGCTGCCAGAACTCATAAAGAGACGGTTTATCTTCCGGTTTTTGCTGTGTAAACGAAAAACCGGGTTGCTCATGCGGATCAGCCCGCAATGCCAGCGCGATTGATGCCGTTGACAGACCGTAAGGTTCCGCATCTGCATTGGAATACGCATATACCGCACGGGTTACGCCTGCCATCCGCATCGCGGCCAGACACATCGGACAAGGTTGCCCGCTGGCATACACCACGCAATCCTCCAGCCGGGTCTGCTGAAGATTTTTGCCAGCATGACGCAGTGCCAGCAATTCAGCGTGGGCTGTCGGATCATGCAGTTCAGACATTTGATTAACCCCTTCACCGACAATTTGCCCGTCTCTGACCACAACAGCACCAAACGGGCGACCGCCTTTTTCGGCATTCCGGCGTGCCAGCGCTATCGCCTGAGTCAGAAATTCACTATCTGTCATCAGTTATTCCTTATGGTTGATGGCCGGAGATTCCCATACCGCTTTCCCCTGCCATTGAGTTTCCAGTGTATTGAGAAATTCACGGATTTTCGGCGCCAGAAATTGTTTTGACGGATACACCGCACACACCGGTTCACCCCGGGGGATAAATGCGGTCAGTACCGGCTGTAGTGTTCCTTTCGCTATCTGAGGCCCCGCCAGAAAAGCACCCAGCTGGCAAATTCCGCCATCCGTCAGAGCCGTATCAAGTACCGCACCGGTATCTCCCAGGCTGTACCTGCCGGTAACCGGATATAACTGCGTTTCTCTGTCCCGCATAAACTGCCAGGGAACATTTCGTCCCCGGTGGCGGAAAACCAGACATGCATGTTCTGTCAATTGTTCCGGTGTTTCCGGTATGCCATGCTGTGCCAGATAACCCGGCGATGCACAGGTGATCAGCCGGTGAGGAGCCAGAACCTTACGCACCAGGCGACTGTCATCATTGCCGCCGATACGCACTGCCACATCTATTCCTTCCTGAACGAGGTCACAGTAATCATCTGAGAAACTGACATCAATATCAACGTCCGGCCATTGTGCGGCATACTGATGTATCACCGGCATCACATAATTGCGGCCAAAGACCACAGGAACAGCAATCCGTAATGTTCCGGAAGGTGTTTTTCTTCCTTCATACAGCACATTTTCTGCATCATCCACTTCGGATAATATTCGTTTGGCATGCAGGTAAAAGCGCTCTCCCTCCTCAGTGAGACGCAAACGCCTCGTGGTCCGGTGAAGCAAACGCGTACTGACCCGGTTTTCCAGGCGCTGAAGACATTTTCCGGCGGCAGAACGGGAAATCTGCAACTTCCCGGCTGCCGCCGTAAAATTACCGGTTTCACTGACCCGGACAAAAACAAGTACATCAAATAAGTTATCCAGTAATAAACTATTTTTATCTGCCACGATTTGTCCCGGATGTTACGCCAAAGATGATATTTATCTGTCATACTGGCGCATATAGACTCTCTTCTCAAGTAAAGTTATTACTATGAGGAATGTATGTCAGACAGTCATTGTTTATCTCTTTCATTACCATCTGCCCGCCGGGGATGGTTTTCTGTTGTTGCGCTGACACTGGCAACTTTTGCCGTGGTCACCACGGAGATGCTGCCGGTCGGATTACTGACGCCTGTTGCGGCTGAGTTTCATGTGCCGCAGGCTCATGTCAGTCTGATGTTAACGATTCCGGCACTGGTGGCTGCACTCTGTTCACCGCTGATCATCTTGTTCACCGGACGCCTGAACCGCCGCTGGTTGCTGATGCTCCTCATGGCATTCCTGATGGCCGCGAATATCTGTGCTGCCACCGCTTCTCATTTTTCTGTTCTGGTGGCCGCCCGGATAATAGTCGGGATAAGTATCGGCGGGATCTGGGCAATTGCCGGGGGGATAGCTGCCAGGCTGGTGGCTTCCCGCCATACATCACTGGCAACCTCTCTGATATTTGCCGGTGTCGCCGCTGCATCGGTTCTGGGAATTCCACTTGGTGTGATCCTCGGCGAATGGGTTGGCTGGCGTGGCGTGTTTGGCATCATGAGTCTGTTTTCCCTTATGGTATTACTGCTGATGCTGAGCCTGCCGTCCCTGCCACCGGTTCAGGCACCGGTTGTCCGTGATTTTCTGATGCAACTCCGCCGCCCGGCTATCCGGACCGGACTGTTAATCACGTTACTTCTGGTGACGGCCCACTTTATGGCATTTACCTTTATCCGGCCTGTTCTGCAAAGAGATCCGCAATTACAGGCACATGAACTCAGCGGGTTACTGGCGCTGTACGGTATTGCCGGTATTGCCGGTAATTTCATACTGGGATTATTATCCGGACGTCATTTATTCAGTGCCATATTCTGTATTACCGGCGGCATTGCTTTGAGTTTAGCCGGGCTGCTCCTGCTGCCTGCGATCCCGGTATTCCATATCATCATCCTCACTCTCTGGGGCGTGGTATATGGCGGCGTATCTGTCACTCTGATGAACTGGATGATCCGCTACAGCGCGCAGGCGATTGAAATTACCGGATCTCTTTATATCGCCTTTTTTAACACCGGAATTGCTGCCGGTTCCGCTGCCGGCGGTATGATGGTATCGGTATTCTCCCTGCAGGAAAATATCATGGCGGCACTGGCCTGTTCCGCCATGGTACTGATACTGGTTTCCGGTTTTGTTATCCGCTTATACCGTACGGGACGTGACCGGCAGACCAATCTCAATCAGGTTTAAATCCGGGTCGCGGAAATAGACCGATATTATCGGGCCGGTTGCGCCTGTACGCTCCACCGGCCCCTCTTCCGTAACAACGTTCTCTTTTGCCAGATGAGCCAGCGTTTGTTCAACCGGGGTTCCGGTAAGAAAACAGAGGTCGGCGGAACCGGGGACGGGTTTATCTGCATTCGGCAAAAATTCATTTCCTGCCTGATGTAAATTAATTTTTTGCCGGCCAAACACCAGCGCCTTGCGATCCCCGCGAAATGTTACAACAGAAAACCCCAGTACCCGGCGGTAAAAATCGCAGGTTTTTTCGATATCAGCCACGGTCAGAACCAGATGGTCAAGATGTGAAACAGTAATCATCAGACAACTCCCTGTATTTGCGGTCATTCGTACATTACGTGGTATCACACTGACTGAAAATACACAATTGAGGGTATTTTCTTTTTTTAATACATCCGTAATGATGAGTTACTGACGGGAGATTATTTCTGGTTTACGGACGTGCGTCAGCCGGTAAATCAGAAGTGCGGCGCAGAGTGCCATCAGGACATTGAACCCGAGACTGACACTGTAAACCGCGGCAGGAGCAGATAACAGTACGGTATCTCCGCTGTGCCGGAGTGAAAACTGTAAAATAACCGATACCGCGGTTGCACCGGCTGCCGCACCAATCTGCTGTAATGTCGCGGTGAGACCGGACGCCATTCCGGCCTGTGCGGGTGTAACCAGGGACAGCACAATGTTCAGCATCGGGGTCATAATCATGCCCTGAGTGAACCCGACCAAAAACAGAAACAGGCTGAGTACAGCACTGGTTGTGCTTTGCGGCAAAATATTCAGTCCGGCAATTAATAGCAGGTAGCTGGCGGCATACCCTAATGCACCGTAATAAATCACCGGTTCACCCAGTCTGATCGTCATTCGTGGTGTGATAAAGGAGGCAATGACAAAACCGATACTGGATGGCACAAAAATCAGCCCGGCTTCCAGTGGTGAAGCACCCATGCCGTTTTGCAGTAACAGGGAGAGTATCAGCGGAAATGCCGATGACGTGGCATAGACACACAGCACGACAGCAGTGCCGGTAACAAATGGCCGGTTACTCAGTACAGCAATATCAAACAGCGGCGTTTGTCCGGTGCGTGATAAATACTGCTCATAACGGACAAAACAGAACAACAGAACCATACCCGTAAGCAGCAATCCGGCACCGGAAAGTGTCAGACCCCATACCGGTAACATCAGGAGTGGCAACAGAAAAGCAGTGATTCCGGCGGCTGATAACAGCACACCCGGCCAATCCGTGGTTAATTTCCCGGGTGCCCGGCCTTCCTGTAAATAGCGGGATAACACCAGTGCAAGTATACCGACAGGGAGATTAACCAAAAAAATCAGCCGCCAGCCCATATCAGCCAGATTCAGGGTGATGAGCCAGCCTCCCAGCGCCTGACCGGCAATTGCGGCCAGCCCCAGGGTCATGCCCAGCCAGCCGAAGGCTTTTCCGGCCTGTGTTTCATCAAAATTCAGGCGAATGCCGGCATACACCTGCGGGAACAATAATGCGGCCGCCAGTCCCTGAATAAACCGGGCAGTCACCAGTAATAACGCAGTCGGTGCGACGGCACACAATAAGGAGGCCAGCGTGAAAAAGGCCATTCCGGCCTGATATAACCGGCGGCGTCCGTAAATATCCCCCAGCCGCCCGCCGGTGATCAGCAGAAGACCGAATGCCAGTTCATAACCGGCAATAATCAGTGTTAGTTCCGTGAAACCGGCTTGTAAGTCGCGTTCTATACTGACAATCGCCACATTGACGACAAACAGATCAAAAATGGTGACAAATCCGGCGAGGACTAATACAAACAGTGCGATACGTTGTTGCTGATTCATGTTTTTCTCATTTTGCCATTTTTAAAAGCAGGAATGAGACTATAATCAGGCCGTTATCCTGTTACAATTTAACAGTTTATACTATTACTATTAATAACAGGCACTAAAGGCAACATAACATAAGGCATCTGCTCATGAGTGACAATCCACGCACACGGCCGGAACTGGCCGATTTTTTACGGACAAAACGGGAAAGTCTGACCCCCGAATGTGTGGGACTGCCGCACACGTCACGCCGCCGTACTCCGGGTTTACGCCGTGAAGAAGTGGCGGCACTCGCCGGCGTGGGTCTGACCTGGTATACCTGGCTGGAACAGGGCCGTGAAATCGGCGTATCCGCCCGCTTTCTGGATAACCTGTCACGAACATTGCGCCTGAATGAAGCAGAACGCCAGCATCTGTATCTGCTGGCCCATCAGCGGGCACCCGAAGCGTCCGGTGATACCGAACATCAGGTGCCGCCGGTTATCACCCGGATGCTGGATGATTTTCCGGATAATTATCTCTGCTATGTGCTGAATCTGCACTGGGATGTACTGGCCTATAATGAAAAAGCAGATCGTTATCTGCACTTCTCTGATGCTCAGCCCGGGATGTGTAACTTCCTGTATTTACTGTTTACCGATTCCCGCTATCAGATCCGGTTTACGGACTGGGAAACGGATGCTCAGCGTCTTCTGGCCAGTTTCCGCCGTGATTATGCCAGAACCAAACATGACCCGAATATTCAGCGGATGATCGCCGCGTTATGTCAGGAATCCGCTGTTTTTGATAAATTGTGGAATAAACACGAGATCTATCAGCCCTGTAACGGTATCCGTGAAATTGAGTTCAGCGGCAGACGGGAAACTTATGAATATGCCTCACTGACATTTGATATTGATAAATCCAACCGGTTACTGGTATACACCCCGGTAACCGGTGAGGATTAAAGCACAGATGCGGCGGCAGGCAGTAATGCCATAAGGATTATCAGCATGCCGCTGCAAAATAGTCGGTTGCCCGCAGTAACTGATCCCGGATGCCCGGTTCAGACATCGCATGCCCCGCACCTTCAATCAGGTGCAGTACCGAACCCGGCCAGGCTTTGTGAAGATGCCAGGCAAACGTTGCCGGGCACGGCATATCATAACGACCGTGAACAATAATGCCCGGAATACCGTGTAACCGGTGAATATCGCGCAGTAACTGCCCTTCCTCCAGCCAGCACCGGTGATAAAAATAGTGATTTTCCAGCCGGGCAAATGCGATGGCGAAATGATCATCGGTAAATTCGTCCAGATGTCCTGCATCCGGTAACAATGTGGTGGTTTTCCCTTCCCACAAGGTCCAGGCTTTGGCTGCCGTTAACTGAACCTGAATATCATCATCAGTCAGCAGCTTACGATAGGCAGCGATCATATTGTGCCGCTCCTGCACCGGAACCGGAACCAGAAAGGCTTCCCACTCTTCCGGGAACATCTGAGAAACACCAAATTGGTAATACCAGTCCAGCTCTGACTGTGTCACGGTATACACACCGCGCAAAATAATTTCACTCACCTGCTGCGGATACGTTTCACTGTATGCCAGCGCCAGTGATGCCCCCCAGGAGCCGCCGAATACCAGCCATTTGCTGACACCAATATGTTTTCTCAGCCGCTCAATATCATCCGTCAGATCCCACGTGGTGTTATGGGCAATTTCAGCATGTGGTGTTGAACGCCCGCATCCGCGCTGATCAAACAGCAGCACATCATAACGGGCAGGATCAAAATAGCGCCGGTATTCCGGGCTGATCCCGCCGCCCGGTCCGCCGTGCAGAAAAACAGCCGGTTTCGCACCGGGTGTACCGGCTCGTTCGTAATAGATCCGGTGACCATGGCCAACATCGAGAAACCCGGTTTCATAAGGCTCAATGGCCGGATATAACGTACGCAGTGTAGTATCAGAAGATGTTGTCATTGCAAAACCACCGGTTATCAGTCAACAGAACTTACCATCCTAATCAATAACCTGCATAAAAGACAAGCAGCCTGTGGTGATCACACCACAGGCTGCCCTGATATCTGACGTGTTAATGCGTTCAGAGCGTCGTGCATTGCTCCGTATCTGACACGGTAATCTGCGGTTTTGTCCGGCGTAATGTTATCCGCAGCACCACTAATCCGGCTGCGGCCACTGCTGCACCGGCATAACTGACACCGGCATAATCGCCGCCGTTTGCCAGCACTGATGCACCCAGCGCAGCACCAACCGCATTACCGAGGTTAAACGCGCCGATATTAACGGAAGATGCCAATGCCTGCGCCTCTGATGCGACCTGCATGACTTTTACCTGGAGCGGCGGGACGATCCCAAAACTGGCCGCGCCCCAGATCACCAGCATAATTCCGGACGTGACACTGTCACGTGCCATCAGCGGAAACAGGACCATAGTCAGTGCCAGCAGTGCGAATAATCCGTATAACGTGCGGGAGACAGAACGGTTTGCCCATACACCGCCCAGATAGTTACCCAGCGTAAAGCCCAGTCCGACCAGTATCAGCATCATACTGATCTGTGTTTCCGGTACTGCGGAAATAAAGGTCAGCGCAGGTGCAATATAGGTATAAAACGTAAACATGGCACTGGCCCCCAGCACCGTACACAGCATTGCCAGTAATACCGCCGGACGGGTCAGTACCTGCAATTCACGGCGCAGATTGAGCGCTTGTCCCTGCATATTACGCGGCAGTGATCGCAGCAGCGCCGCCATTGTCAGCAGGCCGAGGAGACTGACCACAAAGAACGATTCCCGCCAGCCCAGTATCTGAGACAATTTAGTGATTGCGGGAACGCCGCCGATATTGGCAATGGTCAGTCCCATAAACATACCTGCTATTGCCCCTGCTTCTTTACCTTTTGCCACCACACGGGTTGCCACCATGGCACCAATTCCGAAGAATGCACCGTGATTCAGACTGGTTATAAAGCGGGCGAGCAGCAGCGTATTATAATCCGGCGCCAGCGCTGACATCACATTGCCTGCTGTAAAAATGCTCATCAGAAAAATCAGCGCAGCTTTCGGCGAACGGCGGATCAGCAGCAGTGTCATCACCGGAGCCCCCAGCATCACACCCAGTGCATATACCACCACCAGCATGCCGGCGGCAGGAATAGAAACACCGAGTGATCCGGCAATTTCCGGCAGCATTCCCATCGGGGAAAATTCCGTTGCCCCGATGGCAAACGCGCCGACAGACAGGGATAACAGAGCAGTATTTGTTCGCATAATGTCCTCAGAATAAAAAAAACAACGTCACTGTGTTGTCAGGACGGCGATTCTGCCACATTGATTTTCGCGGGAACAGCCGTTAATCTGCAAAAAACAATTGAGTAAAACGCAATAATGAAAATCACACTGGAAGAAATGCGGGCATTTATCGCAGTGATTGACTGCGGCTCAGTGACTGCCGCCGCCGCGCAGAGCGGATTGACGGTTTCAGCGGTCAGCCGTGCCCTGCTGCGCCTTGAAGAAAAGATGAACAGCACCCTGCTTTACCGCACCACGCGGCGGCTGAAACTGACTGAGGAAGGCGCGCTGTTTCTGCAAAAAGCACGCGATGTGGTACAACTGGCACAGGAAGCGGAAGATGTGCTGATGAACCACAAAGAAATCCCTTCCGGCACTTTGCGGGTCGATGCTTCAACGCCTGTTCAGCTCCATGTGATTGCACCGCTGGTCACACAATTCCATGAACGTTATCCGCAAATCCGCCTTGAACTGACTAACTTTGAAGGCATTACCAATTTACTGGAAAAACAGACTGATATTGCATTCCGTTTCGGCCCGCTGGCCGATTCGTCTTTGCACGCCACGCTGATGGGATACACCCGCCAGCGGGTTCTGGCCAGCCCCCGCTATCTTCAGCAATACGGTGAGCCGAAAACACCGGAAGATCTGGCACAGCACACCCTGCTGGGATTTATCGCGCCGGAAAATCTGAATATCTGGCCGCTGTATAACGGCAATAAAAAGGGACTGAAAATTACGCCATCACTGGCGACAGGCAGCGGAGAAATTATCTGTAACCTGGCGCGTTCCGGTGCGGGAATTGCCTGTATTTCCGATTTTGTAACCCATGAGATGCGTGAAAACGGCGAATTTCGTCAGATTCTGACGTCGTATACCTATGAGCATAAACAGCCGGTTAATGCGGTTTATTACCGGAGTCAGGCACTTTCTCCCCGTCTGCGCTGTTTTATCGATTTTGTTCTGCAACACAGCCGGAGTTTCATGCAGGCCGGTTAATCTGAACACTACCTTAAGCTATTGATGATACGGCACCGGATCTGCTCGACAATATTTTTCAGCACATTTAGTCTTAAAATAAATCTGCCCTGTAAAAATAAGAGAGAACCGACAATGCAAACGGCACTGAATGCGCTGACTGCGGGCTTTTCACCGGACGAACCCGGTGTTATCGTCATGGTCCGTACTGATAATGGTGCAACGTGGCACAGCTGCCGGGGTATGGCGGATGTGGCAACCCGCACGCCGGTAACACCGGATACTATTTTTAATTTAGCCTCTGTTTCCAAGCAGTTCGCTGCTTTTTCGCTGCTGTTGCTGGTTCAGGAAGGTAAGATTTCCCTCAGTGATTCCGTTTTATCCGTTTTGCCGGAGCTGGGTGAATACGCCCGTCCGGTAACATTGCGCCATCTCCTGCACCATACCTCCGGGCTGAAGGACTATATGGATCTCGCGTTTGCCCGCAAAGTGGGTTTTTATGATCCGCTGACACCGCAGGAAACCCTGGCTGATCTGGTCAGCCAGACTGAGGCAGATTTTCCGCCCGGTACCCGCCATGATTACAGTAATACCGGCTATTTTTTGTTATCGCAGATAATTGAACGGATCAGCGGGCAGTCGTTTGCTGATTTTGCCCGTGAGCGGATTTTTGCACCGCTGGCGATGGATAAGACCTTTATTGTTGAGCAATATCCGGCACCGCAAATCATTGCAACCGGTTACGGCAAAGCCGCCGGTCAGTGGCGGATTTCCGAAAGTCCGTGGACACATACCGGTGATGGTGCGGTACATTCCTGCGCGGCTGATTTGATGAAATGGGGTGAAAACTACCGCACCGCCCGTGTCGGCGGCTCTGCACTGATACAGCAGATGACAGAAACGCTCTCCCCGCAGACAGAAAACGGCACGCCCGTTACGGACTATGAACCTTATGCAGCCGGGTTATATACCCTGCAGCATTTCGGTGAACTGAGTCTGGAACATGCCGGAGGCTGGATGGGGACCAGCACGTACTTTATCCGGCTGACAAAATCTGATACCACCATCGTTGTTTTATCCAACAGCGAAGAGTGTGATACCGAAACTCTGGCCAGGGCAGCCGCAGCGGCTTTTCTCAGCCCGGCATTCCCGGCAGTTATCACTGACCACTGGGATGCGGAATACCGGCGTGGTGAAGTGCTGGCAGAATCCGCCTTATGGCGGCTGATGTGCAGAACTGATTTGGAAACCGGCTATGATGCACTGTGGTTACGGCAACCGGGGCATAACCGCATTCATATTTCTGCTGAACTGGCACAACAGCTTGCACTGACCCCGGAACAGCCGGTATCACGGGATGAATTTCTTTCTCTTGCGGAACAGGCCGGGCTTCGCTGGCAGTATGCAGATCAGTTTTTTTATCTGACTGAGGCCGCGGAAGCAGCTCAGAAAGATGCTGCGATCCCGGGTAATGTCCGCATGCTGACAGAAGCAGACCGGGATATTTTTGCGCAGTTTTGTGCCCGGAATAATGATGAAGATGCGGATATCGCCGGAGTGGAACTGACGCATCCGCGGGTCACGGGTGTTTTTGCGGAAGGTCAGCTGGTTGCCGCCGCCAGTGCCTGTCAGTGGGAAGATTCGTTATTGCAGGATATCGGTGTACTGACCGATCCCCGTTACCGCAGACAAGGATTTGCCCGTCAGGCATTGCTGGCACTGAACAGGGTTATTCTTGAGGCGGGTTTAAAACCGCAGTACCGCTGCCAGACCGATAACATATCTTCCCTGATCCTCGCGCAACAGAGCGGATTTACACCGTTCGCGCAATGGGATTTTCTTTTATCCGAAGACGACGAAGAGTAACAACATGATAGCGCGTTATATCCGCCGGACGCTTACCGGGCTCGCCCTGCTGTTACTGACGGCCGGGCTGATATTGTTCTTTACCGGTCATCTTGATGATTTTGATTTCGATAATGCCATCACTGAAGAGCTGACCTTTACCTCACAGGGAAATACCCTTTCCGGCACCCTGCTGCTGCCCGGTAACGGACACCCTGCGGCGGTTGCCGTGATTATTCATGGTGATGGTCCGCAGGACCGGTACTCAGACAACGGATATAACCCGTTATTTAACGCCTTACTGGATGCCGGTGTTGCAGTATTTTCCTGGGATAAAGCCGGTACCGGCAACAGTCAGGGAAACTGGCTGCATCAGTCCATGGATGATCGCGCTGAGGAAGCCGTGGCCGCACTGATACTGATGCAGTCCCGCTATCAGAACACCCCGGTACAGATTGGTTTTCTCGGCTTTTCCCAGGCCGGATGGGTGATTCCGTTGGCGGCGGCACAATCACAGCCCGCCTTTTCCGTAATTATCGGCGGTGCCGTGAACTGGCGGGACCAGGGGCAGTTTTATCAGAGACTGCGCTACGCACAGCAGGGAAAATCGCCGGAAGAAATAACACAATTGCTGGCCGCAGAACAGGCGGATAATGACCGGATATTTGGTGCCGGCGGCTCAGAAGACCCGGCAGAGCGCGGTGATATGACACCGGATCGCTTTGCGTTTGTGGTCAAAAATTACCTGAGTGATGCCTCACCGGCGATCCCGCAGATGAACGGCCGGGTGCTGGCCGTATGGGGTGCGGAGGATCTCAACGTGGATGCCCTGCCGAACGCCTGCCGCTATCAGTCTCTTCTGAAAAATAACCCGCAGGCAAACGTTATTGTCTTTCCGCAGGCCGGGCATGGTTTATTACAATCCCCGGCATTTAATTATCAGCTCAGCAGCGACTGGCCGGTACTGCGTCAGTGGCAATTCCTGTACGCAGGACGGGAAGCCTATTATCCCGGGGCATTGTCTCTGATCACTGACTGGATCAAAAACAAAACCCCGGATTTGACAGCCTATTATCCGGCTTGTCAGTCCTGAATCATCCGCTGAAAGCGGGCATAGCCCCGCTTCGCGGCGTCGTGATATTGCCGGTTCAGCGGCGCGGTCATACTTTGCGAAATGGCGGTCATTTCCGGCCCCGCAAGTTCCGGTGACCCGGTGCGGAACGGCGGACGCGGATCGTATTCAATCGCCAATTCAACCAGCGCAGCCATCTCCTCACCCCGCAGCGCTTTCAGCACCAGCAGTGAAGCATCAAAAGAGCCGGTCGCCGGGCCGGAGGTATATATTGTCCCGTCGATCACGACATCACTGCCGCCGACCGCAACAGCACCGACATCCGGCAGCATCGGCACCACATTGCTGTTACTGGTTGCCCTTTTGCCGTTGAGTAACCCGGCAGTACCCAGCATCAATGAGCCGTAGCAGGTGCCGATAACGTATTTTGCCTTTTTGCCTGCCTGCGCAAAAAAGCGGATGACTTCCGGGTCTTCAATCACTTCCGGCGGAACCATACCGGTTACCAGCACATCCAGATCGTCCGGACACTCATCGAACGTCATTGTCGGCATTGTCGGCCAGCCGATGTACCCCTCCACCAGTTCGCGGCGTTTCCAGATAAAACAGATTTCCGCCCCGGCGATCGTAAAAACGGACTGTGCGCCGTTGATATCCATCGGCATATAGCCCGGGCAAACAAAAATCCCGACTTTCAGTAATGCAGGCTGTGATGCACGTCCGGCCGCAACCAGAGCCTGAATGGAGGACGTGCTCAGCCCGTAAATCGTATCAACCGCATAATCATGATCAGACATCAAAATACTCCGTGAATGGCATTTATTTACTAATCGGTAAAATAATGCATGCGGTACAATGATGTAAAATGTTTTTATACTGATCGGTAATAAAATGGCACAAAAAGGCAGACCACGGAATTACGACAGTGCCGCCGCACTGGATAAAATCATGGCGCAGTTCTGGCGCAAAGGCTATACCGCCACATCTCTTGATGAACTGGCCGCAGAAACGGGAATGAAAAAACCCAGCCTGTACGCCGCTTTCGGTAATAAAGAGCGGCTTTATCAGCTGGCGATGGACCGATTCGGCGAGACAGCACAGGCGCATTACACCGCTGCGCTGGCACCGCGCACTCCCGGAGAGCCGCTGGCTGCCCGTCTGACCCGCTGGTTACAGGCCACCGTCACGCTGTATACCGGAGAGCATGGCCCGGCCGGATGTATGGTGCTATCGACCGCAGCTGCAGAAGTGAATGATCCGGCGATCCGCAAACGCCTTCAGGAAGTGATTGCGGCACAGGAAATGATGGTACTGGATTGCCTGAATGAAGAGAAAAACGCACTGCGCGATCCGGATTCCGCCCCGCTGCTGGCAAAAACACTGACGGCTTTTCTGCACAGTATTTCTCTGCGCGCCCGGGCCGGTGAAAGCGCGGATCAACTGGCGGAGATGGTACGTGCCGGTCAGAGCGTACTGCAACCGGCACTGAAATCACCGGCGGAATAATCCCCGGCCGGTGACATTGTTTCGTGACATTGTTTAGTAACATTGTTTCAGCGCAGTGACACCTGTCCCCGGATACAACCGGTCACCGCACCGCCGACCCAAATTCCGTCCGCATCCTGCCGGACACTCAGCCAGCCGTCACGTTTCACACTTTCGCCCTGACGCGCCAGATAGTGCGCCGGTAATGTGCCGTTGCTGATAAGCCACTGTGCCAGTGCTGCGTTCAGGCTGCCGGTGACCGGATCTTCTGCCCCTCTGCGGTTAATAAATGCTCTTACCGCAAGTGCGGCATCACTGCCTGCCGGATATCGGGCGCACACACCGATTTTATACAATGCCTTATTACCGGACTGGCTGAGCAGGCCATAATCCGGCGTGATAGCCAGCAGACGGGCAACGGAATCCACTTCAATTCCGGTCCATGCCGGGCCGTTATCAATATATTTTGCCTGCAAAATGGCGTTCCGGGGGATGCCGTAAGCCAGCGCAACCGTATTGCACTCGTCTTCGGTCAGAACCCGCTCATTAATCATCGGCGGTGCGGCAAAGGCGGTTCCCTGTTCAGACTGACGCAGTGTGATAAGCCCGGCGGCACATTCCTGAATGATATCCCGCGTTTCACTGAATCCGGTATACTGCTTCCAGACATGACAACTGCCCAGGGTCGGATGCCCGGCAAACGGCAGTTCACCGTCAGGCGTGAAGATACGGACACGGTAATCTGCCTGCGAATTCTGCGGTTTCAGCAGAAACGTGGTTTCACTGAGATTTGTCCAGCGGGCAAAACGGTGCATTTCTTCATCGCTCAGATCATCCGCATCCGCCACAACGGCCAGAGCATTCCCCAGCAACGGAACGTCAGAAAATACATCAACCTGATAAAAAGGATGGGTTTTACTGTTCACGGTTAATATCCTTTGATTCAGCTTCGGTCAGCGCAGAGTTGCCTGTCCGGTGATAACACAGGTCACATCTCCGGCAACCCATACCTGTCCCGCTTCCTTAGTGACAAATATTTTGCCGTCACGGTTGATAACCTGCCCCTGACCGGCCACATAGCGCTCCGGTAAAATACCTTCGCCGATCAGCCACTGAGCAAGCGAAGCATTAAGACTGCCGGTCACCGGGTCTTCTTCTGATAAAGAACAGCATAATGCACGCACTTCCAGTGCAACCGGCCCGTTCTGGTCATCATACAGCGCGCAAAGACCGATATCGTACCCCTTCAGCAGAGAATAATCCGGCTTCGCGGCCAGCACTTTCTCCACCGACGTCAGTTGCAGCCCAATCCATCCCGGCCCGTTATCAACCCAGGCGGTGCGCACCACATCTTCATCACGCAGCCCCAGCGCTTTCACTATATAAGCCACCTGCTGCGGATCAGTATCCCCGCCGCGCAGCAACGCGGGTGCGGCAAATGCCAGCCGGTTATCCTGCTGACGGATCGTCACCGGGCCGACACCACACTCCTGAATGATATCGCGTGTCTCCGTAAACTGCTGCGTTTCGCGCCAGACATAACAGGTGCCCAGGGTCGGGTGTCCGGCAAACGGCAGTTCGCCGTCCGGCGTGAAAATGCGGACACGGTAATCCGCCTGCGGATCCTGCGGTTTCAGCAGAAACGTCGTTTCACTGAGATTTGTCCAGCGGGCAAAACGGTGCATTTCTTCATCCGTCATATCATCCGCATCAACCACCACCGCGAGGGCATTCCCCAGCAGCGGGACATCAGAAAAAACATCAACCTGGTAAAACTGATAAGTGCGGGTATTCAACGTTATTATCCTTTTTATGTGGTAACAGAGCAGACAAGATGATTTTTATCACAGAAAACGCTTATGATGAAACGATTAGCAATCACAGTAAAAACTGATTATGCAGAAAACAGATTCTTTTTCCGGTATTACCGCCTTTGTGGCCGCCGCTCAGAGCGGCAGTTTTACGGCGGCAGCAGACAAACTGGGGATCACAAAATCAGCCGCCGGTAAACGGATAAGCCAGCTGGAGGCCGCGCTTGGTGTCAGTTTATTTCAGCGCGGCAACCGCCGTATTACCCTGACCCCGGCAGGAGAACGCTATCTGACCCGCTGCCTGTCGGCACTTGCCATTCTCGGCGAGGCGGCAGATGAAATCAGTGAGCAGCAAACTACCCTGAGTGGCCGGTTACGGATTGATTTACCCGCCGCATTCGGCCGCCGCCGGGTGATGCCGGTACTGGAAAAACTGATGGCTCAGCATCCGCAACTGATGATGAGTGTCTCTTTCCGTGAACAGTTTATTGACCTGGCGGAAGAAGGCGTTGATCTGGCAATCCGCATCGGTGAACCGCCTGACAGCAGCCACCTGGTTGCCCGGCAGCTGACCACTCAGACCTCGGTGTTATGTGCCGCGCCGGATTATCTGGCGCAGGCAGGTACGCCGGCGGATAGCGATGAACTGATGCAGCACCGCTGTATTACCGGATTCCGTCGCGATAAGCCGTTTTACTGGTCACTGCATGATAACGGGCAGCTTTTACGCATCATCCCGCCGCCGTTTTATGAACTGGCGGATGGTGATGCCATGCTGGCTGCGGTGCTGGGCGGACACGGAATCGCCCAGCTGCCGTTATGGATGATCGGTGATTATCTGGCTGACGGGTCGCTATGCCGGGTACTTCCCGCCTGTGACGGCACACAGACCCCGGTGCATATTCTCCGGCCGCAGATGCCGCAGTTACCGGCCAGAACCCGCTGTGTGACAGATGCCCTGCTGGCTGCTGCCCGCCGGGGTGCGTTTGATTAACCGGCGCGGCAGATGGTGTGTGCCGCTGCCTGCTGCCGGACTTTCAGCCGCACCGTGATAAACGCCGCCGCGGCAAATACAATTCCTGCCCAGACAATAGTATCGACACCAAAACTGCGGATCATTCGCCCGCCTGCCATGGCACCCAGGGTGATCCCGAGATTGGAAAAACCGATATACAGGCTGTTGGTAAATTCCGGTGTATTTCCGGCCTCGCGCAGCAGCCAGGTCTGACTGACGATCAATCCGGAGGTATGCAGTATTCCCCAGAGCACCACCACCGGCACCATCAGCCACGGCGAAGAACCGCACAACCAGACTGCCAGGTAAATCAGGATAAACAGCAGCGGATACAATGACGTGGTTTTAATAACATTACGCTGCAAATAGCGGCTGAAAATAAAGTTACCGAAATAGCCGCTGATACCGAACACCACCAGTAACGTGCTGGTCATATTATTGGAAAAACCGGTAATTGTGACGAGATAATCGGCGATATAGCTGAATCCTGCAAACATCGCAGAAAAAATCAGCGTCACTGCCGCAATACTCAGCCACACGTCACGGCGTTGCAGAATCGCCAGCTGTTCTCTCACTTTCAGTGCCTGTGTCACCGGCAGTGACGGCACAAACAGCGCGATCCCGGTAAAAGCGACCACACTGGTCAGCGCCCCGAACCAGAACGCCGCACTGAGTGTGAAAATTTCCGCAATAAACGCGCTGAGCGGCATCCCCAGTACCATACCGACAGCCACTCCGGAAAACACAATTGCAATCGCATGAGCAGATCGTGCAGGCGGGACCACATTAGCCGCCACCACCAGAGCAATGGCAAAAAATACCGCGTGTGTCAGCGCAGGCAGGATACGGAAAAACAGAATCACATCATACTGATGCGTGATGGCATATGCGATATTGGAAACAATAAAGATCGCCATAATCACCAGTAAAACTGTTTTGCGGTTATAGCGTCCCAGCATCAGCGTGATGGCAGGCCCGGTAATGGCCACCACCACCGCATAGATACTGACCAGGAAACCGACCTGTGGTGCCGTGATCTGTAGTTGTTCCGTCAGTTGCGGCAGCAGACCTATCACCGCCACTTCAGTGGTAATGACACCAAACACCGCCAGTGACAGAGAAAGTAAAATCAGCATAACGTTATTTTTCATAGAGATACCCGCAGGAGACACGATGTGTGTCCCTGATATAAATAATGTGAATTAAAAGTGCGGATATATCCGGTGCTTATCCTGCCAAATCTGCGATCCGCACGGAAGATCAGTCACGGAAACTGTCAGTAGCAAAAAAGTTGACACTGACCGGAACGCACAGTGTCATAATGGCTGCAAAGCACACATTCACCCCGGTGATAAAGGAACTGCGATGAGCGCAAAAATGATCAATAAACTGGCGTTAATTACCCTGAAAGACGGCAAAGTGGCGATGGTACGCTCCCATAACAAAACCCTGTTCTACGCGCCGGGCGGCAAACGTGAAGCCGGTGAAACGGATGAACAGGCGCTGTGCCGTGAAATTGATGAGGAGCTGACGGTAACCCTGAAACCGGACACCATTACGTTTTACGGAGAATTCACCGGTCAGGCGGATGGCAAACAGGACGGCACACAGGTGCGAATCCGCTGTTATCAGGCGGAATTTACCGGCGAATTGCAACCGGCGGCAGAAATTGCTGAGCTGGACTGGCTGGACAGCCGCGATCTGCCCCGCTGTTCCCTGGTGGCTGCACTGATTATCAACGATCTGGCAGCACAAAAACTGATCGGCTGATATACCGCAACTGAGCAATTTTGTACAAGACAGAGCGTAAAGCTGCGCGATAATAACCGGTTACAGTAAAAGCAGAGCAGGACACACCATGCAGAGTGACGGACATTCCCGCGAACAGGCGGACTACTTTCATCTGGACGATTTTTATGGTCTGGGGATGATCTCTGCCCGTTACTATCAGCAAAAATTCAGCCGTCATACCCACGAAGGATTTTGTATCGGCGTGATTGAAGAAGGTGTTCAGCAATTTTTCCGCACCGGCAGTAATCATTATGCCCCGACCGGCGATATCATTCTGGTGAATTCCGATGAAATTCATACCGGTTCAGCTGCACTGGAAAGCGGCTGGGCCTACCGGGCGATTTACCCGACACCGGAGATGCTGAACACGCTGATGCAGGATCTCAAATCTGCCGATCAGGGGTTTGTGCCCTGGTTTTCTCACGCCGTAGTGCATGACCCCGGCCTGGCGGCACAACTGCGCTTGCTGTTTGATGTCCTGATGAAACCGGATAACCGGCTGCTGAAAGGATCTCTGCTGCTCTCAACACTGGCCTGGCTTATCACCCGTCACAATAAAAAAGGGTTCCGCCCGGCGGAGATCACCCCGGCGGGTCAGCGTTTGCAGCATATTGCCGAAATGATGAACAGTCATCCGGAAACTGATTATTCTCTGGATGAACTGGCCGCGATAGCCAATCTCAGCCCGTGGTATTTTTTGCGCCAGTTCCGCCGGCGTTACGGCATGCCGCCTCATGCGTGGCTGATTCAGGCACGTCTGCGCAAAGCACGGCAACTACTGCAAACCGGCGGCCGCCCGGCGGATGTCTCTTTGCAGTGCGGGTTTACCGATCAAAGCCATTTTACCCGTCATTTTAAACGGGCGATGGGCGTCTCGCCGGGCAAGTTTATGCAGCACCGCTGAGCCTGCTGAACAATTTTGTACAATCTTTTTGCTGCCGCGTCATGGCAGAGTATCCGGACTGTTTTACGCTGTACGGATAATAAAAAATGACAACCACAACTGCATTACCCGCCGCGCCGCTGAAAGACTTTTTCACCGGTGCACTGCATATGACCCCGCTCAACCTGGCCGTGGTGCCGTGGGCGATCCTCGCCGGATCAATGGCGGTGGACAGCGGCCTGACCTTTGCGCAAAGTGTCGCGATGTCCGCCATGGTGTTTGCCGGTGCCGCCCAGCTGGTGACGCTCGGCCTGCTTAACAGTGGTGCAGGCGTGATCACTATTCTCGTTTCCGTCTTTTTTATCACCTCGCAACATCTGCTGTACGGGCTGACACTGCGCCCGCATGTACGGCCGTTTTCGCCGCTGCAACGGGCCGGTATCGGTTTTTTACTGACGGATGAACTGTTTGCTGTCAGTGTCGCCGGGCGTCAGCGCCTGAGTTTTGCCTATCTGTTTGGTGCCGGGCTGAGTTTTTATCTGGTCTGGGTGCTGGTCAGTATCCTCGGTATTGTGCTGGCACACAGCATCAGTGACCTGAGTCAGCTCCGGCTCGACTTTTCGGTGGTGGCGACTCTGCTGGCGATTGTGGTGCCGCTGATCAAATCCAAAAGCGCACTTGCCGGGGCACTCTTCTCCTTTGTCGTCACGATTATTCTGACCCGGGCCGGTATTCAGGGCAGCGCGGTGATTGCCGGGGTCAGTGCCATGCTGCTGGCCGTTTTGCTGGGACGTAAATGGGGGGATGTAAAATGAGCTGGGGATTAATACTCGCACTGACACTGATGCTGTTTTCGCTGCGCTTTATTTTTCTGATCCCGGGATTACCGCTGCGGTTGCCGGTTTTTATTCAGCAGGCACTGACTTATTCCGCACCCTGCCTGCTGGTGGCTATTTGCGCGCCGATTGTATTATTAGAGGAACAGCAATTCCGCGATATCAGTGATAATCCGTATTTATGGGGTACGCTGTTTTGTATTATTGCGGCGCGGCTGATTAAAAATACCCTGCTGACTGTCGTACTGACACTGGTATTTTTCTACACCCTGATTTATCTGTTCTGATGGTTTAACTGTCCGCACCGGAAACCGGTGCGGACATACGTCATTATTACTGTGTTTGTGGATTACTGTTTTTGTAATTTACTGTTTTCGTGAATTTCTTTTGCCAGTACCGGCAAAATATCAATCGAACGCGGGCCCGGAACTAATTCAGATAAATTAACTTTAATATAGTTTTTATTTTTCACGGCTTTTACGCCCTGCATTTCCGGCATGGATTCGATAAATGATACTTTCTGGTCATAATCATCGTCATTACGGAAGCCTTTATAAACAGGAATAATGATCACTTCCGGATCAGACATGATCACATCTTCCCAGTTACCGACCGCCCAGGTTTTTCCGGTATTTTTACCGGCAAAAATATTTTTAACGGAAATCAGTTTCAGCATCTCCGACGTATAACCATCAAAGAAAGTATAGGGTTTACCGTCCTGAGAATCAAAAATAAAGGCTGTTTTTTCCGGATAGCGCTGAATCTGACTGATAACCGTCTTCAGTTTTTCTTTCTCTCCCGCCACGTATTTTTCAGCGGTATCTTCCACACCGAAAATCTCACCGAATTTCAGCATATCGTTAAAATAGGTATTCACATCTGCTTTCGGTGATGTCATGGATTCCGGTACATAAACGGCAACGCCTTCCGGCACAATTTTATTGGCTTCCAGTGCCAGTTTTGAGAACGAGTTTGCCCAGCCGGTCGCAAAATCCGGTTTAACGGACATAAAAACTTCGTAAGACGGCCATTTTTCCGCCAGAACAGGAATTTTGTCATATGCTGCTTTTACCGGCGGATAAATCGGCTCTTCCAGGAAAGCAGTGCCGACCATGCGATCACCCAAATCCAGCGCCAGCAGCATTTCGGTGGTGATCTGACTGAGAGATACAATACGCTGCGGAGATTGCTCAGGTTTAAAGTGATATTCATTGCCATCCAGTTTTGCACTGAATTCAACCGGGACATAAGCCGGATCGGTTTTATTTTCAGCGTTTGCTGTTGCAGAAAACAGCGCAGAGATAACTAAGGTACTCGATAATAATTTTTTCATCATTCCCTCATCCGGATTATAAAAATATAGCGACACGATCTTCGACCGGTAATACCGTAAATTCCACACCAAATACATCGCGCAGACACTCCCGGGTTAATACTTCCGCCGGTGTACCCTGAGCATAAATCTGACCTTCATTCATCAGGATCAGATACTGGCAGTATTTTGCAGACAAATTAATATCGTGAATGGTCATTATCACGGTGGATTCTGATGCAGCGAGTGCTTTCATTACTTCCACTTTATAACGGATATCCAGATGGTTGGTCGGTTCATCCAGAATCATAATATCGGTTTCCTGGGAAAAACATTTCGCCAGCATCACCCGTTGTTTTTCACCGCCGGACAGTGCGTGATACTCTTTATTTTTCATTTTTTGCAGACCAAACAATGCCATGTAGTTATCTGCAATCACAAAATCCCGGTCGCTGTAATCCACATAATGTTTTTTATACGGCATCCGCCCCATCACCACGATTTCTTCAATGGTCAGTTTGCCTTCCACCTGATCATTAAACTGCGTCAGTACCGAGATATTGCGCGCAAGTGACTTGATGGAAAATTGAGCGATATCAGTATTATCAAAGAAAACGGTTCCCCGTGTTTTAATATCCCGGTAAATATGTCTCAATAAGGTTGTTTTTCCGGAACCGTTGGGTCCGACAATACCAATCACTCTTTTTCCGGAAAATGATAAATTAATATCTTTCAGTATTCCGTTATAACTCAGGTCAGTAATATCAACAGTGCTCACGTTACCGGCTCCTGTTCGCTTTAATAATGATATACACAAACAGCGGCGCACCAATCAGTGAGGTCAGAATGCCGACCGGGATCTCCTCCGGTTTAAACCAGCTGCGGGAAATGGTGTCAATAACCACCAGAAATGCACCACCGACCAGACAGGAATAGAGTGATAATTTAAAATGCTTTACAGAAATCGTATTACGGACAATATGCGGAATAATAAGGCCGATAAAAGCGATGACGCCGACGTTAGCAACAATAATAGACACCACAAATGATGATAAAATAATCACTCCCAGCTTGATTGCACCCACGTTCACGCCTAATTGGGCTGATGCATCCGCACCCAGTAATAACGTATCCAGCACATTACTGAATAACAGACAAAAAATTAGTACTGCAATCAATGCCACCAGCGGCAGCGGAATATAAGACCATTTAATACCGGAAAAACTGCCCAGCATCCAGAACATGGCACTTTTAACCTGACTTTCGTTTTTGGATAAATAAATAATGGCGGTAGTAATAGCAGAGAATAAACTGGAAATACCAATCCCTATCAGCACAAGATTGGTCATGTTACTCTTTTTAAAATTAAATAAGACAATAATAGCGGTGGATATCAATCCGCCGGCAAATGCCCCGATATACACATTATAAGGCGACATAAAGGCAAATAATCCGAGTACAATGGCTGATACCGCCCCGGCACTGGCACCGGAGGAAACCCCGAGAATATACGGGTCAGCCAGTTCGTTACGGGTTATCGTCTGCATCAGTATTCCCACCAGCGACAGAGATGCACCGGTAATCGCCACAAGGATAATCCGGGGCAGACGGATATTATAAATGATGGTTTCATACGGCAGCAGGTCATCACTGTTTATACTGCCGGTAATAATGCTGATGACTGTATTCAGTTTCTGGTGAAATTCCATATTCACACTGCCATAGAACAGTGAAAAAAACATAGCGCCAAGCAATACAGACAGGCAGATAAAAAATTGTGACACATTCCGGAAATTCAGCTTTTCTTTACGCCGAACGGTTGTTGCGCTGACTATATCACTCATCACGGTTAACCTGTATTTCATCAGGTCAGAGACTGTTAACGTATTTACTAAAATATTACATTATGATAACGAAATATTGCAGTAATCTGCCGCTGAGTCTCTGCTGTTATTAATTAATCCGATTATAGCGAAGAACCCGGCGTGATAATGTACTCCCCCAGAGTATATTGCGTGAAATAATCCGTAAATATTCATATTTAATGATCTGTATCTGATTAATACAGAATAGAACACGGGTGTATTTCAGGTGTTTTTATTTATCTGAACAAGACTATTTTACCGCATCAACATGATTTTGCCGGATAACATCAATACATAAACCACATTCATCTGTTTACGTGTATCTGAAGTGGTTCTCTTAAATTTTAAAAAACCGGCTCTTTTCTCATCCCGTTCAGCATATTACAGTACAGGAAAGCAAAACAGCGCGGAGAAACAATCAATGAGTCAGATAAACACATTCGGACAAACTGTCGGTGATATCGTCCCGGACTGGAACGGCCGTCCTTACCCTGCCCGTATCAGTGCGGAAGGCCGCCACTGCCGGATAGATCCGCTCAGTCCTGCACATGCGGATGACCTTTACCGGGCATTTTCACTCGCCCCGGACGGACGTCACTGGACCTGGCTGCCGGATGAACCGCCGCAGGATGCAGCTGAGTACCGCACCCGCATTGAAAAAAATGCACAATCCTCAGATCCGCTGTTTTTCACCATCACGGATAAACAGACCGGCAAGGCCGTTGGTGTCTTTTCCCTGATGCGGACAGATGAGAAAAATGGCGTTACCGAAGTCGGTCATGTGCATTTTTCCCCGCTGCTCAGCGGCACCGTGATGTCCACAGAAGCCCACTGGCTGCTGATGAAATATGTATTTGATACCCTCGGTTACCGCCGCTATGAGTGGAAATGTGACAGTCTCAACGCCCCTTCCCGTCATGCGGCACTGCGCCTGGGTTTTCAGTATGAAGGCTGTTTCCGTCAGGCCAGAGTCGTCAAAGGCCGCACCCGTGATACCGAATGGTTCTCCGTCATTGACAGCGAATGGCCGGTTGTTAACCGGGCGATGGAACAGTGGCTGTCAGCGGATAATTTTACGCCGGACGGCAAACAAATCCGCTCTCTGGCGTCACTGCGTGATGCATTATGAAAATGATTGATATCGGCCGTGTCGCAGAGCTGACCGGCCTGACAACCGCCACTATCCGCTATTATGAAAGCAAGGGGCTGATCACGCCTGCCGGGCGCAAGGGACTGACCCGTATTTATGACGAAGAAGTGCTGACGCGGCTGTCGCTGATCATTCTCGCCAGACAAGGGCATTTTTCACTGGATGAAATTGCCGTGATGCTCAGTGAACTGCCGTCAAAAGGTATTGAAAGGACGGCAATTCAGGCAAAAATCACTGAAATTGACCAGAAAATCCGTGAATTACAGAATCTGAAACAGGGGCTGCTGCATATTGAACAGTGCCCGGCGGAAAATCATCTGGCCTGTCCGAAGTTCCGCAAAATCCTGAGTGTCAGCCTGAAAAAAAACAGAAACAAAACGGTGAAAAAACCCGCTTGACTTAAAGTCAGCTTGAAGTTGTATCATCCGGCATACTGATTTCCGTCTGATGTCATTATTCATTTTTTATATTGAATAATAAGGAATTATTATGCCACGTTCTGTTTATTGGCTCTCAGCCGCCTTAGCGCTGTTTACCACCGGGAATGCTCTGGTGCTCTCCGTTGCCGTTCTTATCGGGGCACAGCTGGCAGACGATCCGGCGCATGCCACGATCCCGCTGCTGGCGCAATATATCGGACTGATTTCTGCCTCAGTACCGATGGCTCACTTTATGATGCGATTCGGCCGCCGCGCCGGGTTTATTCTCGGCAATATCGGGGGTCTGACCGGTGCATTACTGGCGATTGCCGGTATTTATACACACAACATGCTGCTGTTTTCAGCGGGGACTTTTTTTACCGGCATTGCCATCGGCACTGCCCAGCAATACCGTTTTGCCGCGCTGGAGGAAGCCCCTGCCGCGCTGCGGGCAAAAGCGATTGGTGTGGTGATGAGCGGCGGGATTATTGCCGTACTCGTCGGTCCGTCACTGGCGATGTCCACCCGGACACTGGTGGCGGCTTATCCGTTTCTCGGCACTTTCGGAGCACTGACCGCCATTTATATCATGGCCTTTGTACTGCTGACATTCTTACCGCTGAAAGCACAACTTCCCGCTCAAACCGGTAATACCACGGCAAACCGGCCTTACCGGCAGTTATATTCCCAGCCGCTGCTGATCCTGATCGCGGTGGTCAGTGGTGCCGGATATGCATTAGTGGTGTATATGGTCGGTGCGTTCCCGCTGGCAATGAAAGCACAGGGATTTGAGTTCCCGGCAATCGCCTTTGTGTTTCAGTGTCACATTCTGGGGATGTTTGCGCCCTCTTTCTTTACCGGTCAGTTAATCAGCCGCCTCGGGGTAAAATGTTTTGTCTGGCTGGGCGTGATTTGTCTGTTAATCAGTAATGCCGTCAGCCTGACCGGCAACAGTTATGCCCATTTCCTGATTGCCATGACGTCTCTGGGACTGGCCTGGAACTTCATTCTGATCAGCACCACGCATCTGCTTCCCCGCACTTATACCGGTAATGAGCGGGCAAAAATCCAGGGCGCGACCGATTTTCTTATCTTCAGTTTCGGCGCTCTCGGCAGTTTACTGGCAGGATTCGCTTTTTATTATGCAGGCTGGTATTCCGTGAATGTTGCCGGGCTGGCAACCGGAATTGTGATTCTGGTGGTGATGTTTTTACTGCGCCGCAGTATGAATGAATCCCCGGCAGAAAATACAGCCTGACGGTCACTCCGCCGCTGTCGTTACAAACAGCGGCGGATGTGTTTACTGCACAGGTGAGGTGGCATACTCCAGTCCGTCACGGTTTCCTTTCGGGGTACTGCTGTAGTTACCGTCAGGAAAATAAAACAGTCGGTTATGCCATTTATCAAATAACACGGTTTCCCCGTATGCTTTCGTGAGTACCGCTGCGGTATTCCAGTTCTGCCCGCCATCATCAGATACCCGGGTGTCTGAATGTAACTCAGCTATCAGTAAATCAGTGCCGGCATACAAACCGGAAATATAACTGCCGCCGGTCTCCAGTACCGGCGAATAATCCCCGTTACAGTTCAGGTGATTCACACTCTGACGCCTGCGCTCTTTTTCTGTCAGTGTGAAATAAAACTCACCGCCGGTTGTGCTGTCCAGCGCACCTATCTCCCCCGGGATAAGCAGGTCAGACTCCGTTTTCAGTGTCCGGGTATTAAAGCAGACCAGGACAACATTTTCCGGGTCGTTTCTTTCATCCGCCATCCATGCCGCGACCTGCCCGTTACCGTTATAGTGCCAGTAAATGCTTTTCAGGCTGACATACCGTTGTCCGTAACGGTCGGTGGTTCTTTTTTTGCGGTGGTTCATACTGAACAACAGGCGCCAGTTTTGTCCGTAATCACGGGTCTGATACAGTGTGTTGTTCTGAACCATAAGTCCGCTGCCCGGCGCGGTAACGGCGATAATCTTTGCATCACCCGCGACTTCCGGCATCTGCCACTGCGATAACCAGCGCCAGTTCTGACCACCATCTCCGGAATAGAAAACATAATTTTTATACGACCCGTAATCCTGAAACAGGATCAGGCACCGCCCCTGCTTATCACAGGCCTGACTTTCTGCCCGTCCCATAAACATGGCACTGACCCGTAAATCGCCGTCCTGCTCCGTCATAATATAGGTTACCGGCACCAGCGGTCTGCTGCCGTAGACTTCATTGCGTCTCAGTTCATAGGTCTGTTTTTCCAGATAATCACTGATCGCTTTTTTATCCGGCGATATTTTCAGGTTCAGCAGCGGAATATCCGTGTCCTTTACCGGGTCAAAACCCACATTTTTGCTGTGGCGGCACGTGCGGGTTTCTCTGTCGCAGCTCTCCAAATCAACCCGTATAGCATCTCTGACACCGGTTATCATCACGCCGTTCTGAAAAGAGCTGATGACCCGTGAGGATAATTTTACCGTCTCTTTTTCCGGCTGATAGCTGCGGATGCGTTTTCTGTCCGGCGCTGAAAAAAACGTATCTGAAAACGTCAGCATCAGTGACGTTATAAACACAATGGCCAGAAGCGTAATCCGGGTGCGTCCGTCTGCAAACATCAGTTAATTTCCTGTACAACTGTGTTTTTGCCGTTCCGGATTCTGAGCTGTATCAGCATCTGCCTGACAAAAACAAAACGGGCCGCTCCTGCTGAGTTTTTCCGCACAAGCAGCGTCACCACTTCAACCAGCAGCAGAATTCCGCTGATAATCATCATAAACATCAGCGCCATACCACCCAGTGATTTTGCGGCATGCAGCCAGTCCCATTTATCCGGGGTGCCTTTAATACTCCACAAATCATTGAATATAAAAATCATCATCAGCAGCATCATCACCAGAAAAATACCGGTAAACACCTTATACATCAGTTTCACCTGCTGTGAGGATATCGCCATGCCGTCCGGTTTCAGGTAGGCACTGTGATCACGTTCATTATAAAGACCGGTAATAACACCTTTCTGCCGATTGACAATCAGATTGACAGGATCATCCGCAGCAATAAAAAACGGATGGCTGCGGAAAAACAGCGGATTAATATCTTCTGTCATTGAGCTGTAATAGTTACGCAGTGTGAACGGAATACTGCTGCACAAAAAATGATATTCAATATAGTCGCGGCGGGATTTACCGCTGCCGGTAAAATCGCGGACAGAACGGAGATCGGTAACGGTTCCCTGCACACCGGTCAGTGTCAGGTTTTCCGCATGGCGGTAATCTTCCGGGCGGACCGAATCCAGTTCGTTGAAACGTTCTTCATCCCCCGGCTTCCGGTACCGTGTGCTTTTCGTTGTGCCGGGCAGCAGATATTCAGCCTGAGAACATATACCGGTATCCCCCGCTTTAACCTGTGCCAGCCCGTTCAGAAGCTGCTTCATGGTTCTGCTGTTGGTCACCAGCAGTGCCTGAACTGACGATGCCAGCATCCACAATCCCGCGCCGAAAACGAGCATCAGTATCAGCGCGGCAATCACACCCGACAGTTGTGTAAAAAACAGCCAGACAGATAAAATGACCATCGCCAGAGAAAGTGCCAGCTTTTTCAGGTTACGCAGATTACCGGTTCCTTCTGTCACCGGTTCCAGATTACCGTGCTCCGGTGATACCAGCCAGTGCAGCCAGTAACTGCCGTCTGCCAGCGGACGGGCGCCGATAAAGACCCGGTCCCCCTCCTGCAATTTTTTCAGCACTGCTTTGTCACTGAACTGAGAAGCAAAGGTATAAAACACGTAGTCACCCGCCAGGATACGGCGGTAATTATGTTCCGGTTTAGCGTTGTGATCCTGCCGGACAAAGGGAAGATCAAAAAAACAGACTTTTTTCATAAACAGAAAATACACCCGGTAATAACAGAAAAATTAACCTGAGTTTATCTTTTTCACGTATGCCAGGAAACCTTACCGGTCTCGCTTCATCAGAACAGTATCGTTTTTAAGGTATTTCTCAGTGTTTCAGGTTAGTGTCGGAGTGAAAGCGCTAAGGAGAAACGATGTCTGAATTCAGTAATGCAAAAAATAATGTTTATGATGATCCTGTTTTCTTTGAAAACTACCGTCGTCTGCGTCAGAACGATACCGGTCTGAATGGTATACTGGAAGTACCTGCGCTGCGCGCGTTACTTCCCTGTCTGAAGCATAAACAGGTGCTAGACCTTGGCAGTGGCTTCGGCGATTTTGCCCGTTATGCCAGGCAAGGCGGCGCGGCATCCGTTACCGGCATAGAGTTGTCGGAAAAAATGTTTACGGAAGCGCAAAAACTGACAAATGATCCGCATATCCGCTACCTGCACGGTTCAATGACCTGTTTACCTGCTACGCTGAAAAAGTTTGATATTATTGTTTCTTCTCTGGCCATTCATTACATTGCTGACTTCACTGCACTGGCAAACGACATATATACAAGGTTGCAGCCCGGCGGATATTTTGTTTTCTCTGTGGAGCATCCGATGTGTACTGCTTTTGCTTCCTCATATCAAAAAGATGAACATGGCCGGTTTGTCTGCATGCCGGTCGATAATTATCAGGATGAATCCCGCCGTCTGACACACTGGTTTGTGGACGATGTGGTGAAATATCACCGGACAGTGCAAAGCTATGTCACTGCACTGCTGGATGCAGGGTTTGAACTCCGCGCCTTACAGGAACCGAAAATTCCGCAGAAGTGGCTGGACGTTCGTCCCGAAACAGACATATTTAACCGTTATGCGCCGTTTTTATTGCTCAGCGCCCGCAAACACAGTGCAGGGACAGATAATTAATGACCACACAATATGATGACCCGCTTTACCGCGATCCTGAACTGGCGCAATTTTATGATATGGACAATGAGTGGCGGGCCGATTTTGATATGTATCTCACCCGGGCGGCCACTGCGGGGCGGATTTTGGATCTGGGTTGCGGTACCGGCACACTGATGGCAGTCATTGCGGAAAAATATCCGCATAAGATCCTGACCGGGGCTGACCCGGCGGCTGCCATGCTGGCCATCGCACAGAAAAAAACTGACCACGTCAGCTGGTTGCAGGCATCTGCGGAAACACTGGATACCGGCATGACTTATGATCTGATTATCTTATCCGGTCATGCATTCCAGGTTTTTCTGTCCCGTGAACAACGTATTGCCGCTTTGCAGAATATACAGCGCCATTTAAGCCGGGACGGTATTGTACTGTTTGACAGCCGCAATCCGGCCACGGAGGAGTGGCGGGAATGGACGCCGGAACTGAGCCGGGAAGTTCAGCGCAGTGATAAATTCGGTGACGTGATATCCTGGAATGATGTTTCAGAGCATAACGGTGTTGTCCGTTATCAGACTTTTTATCAGATCGGTGAGAATGGCCGGATTTACCGCGCGGAATCGGATATTACTTTCCCTTCCGCCGCTGAAATTACAGAAGCCGTGACATTCAGCGGGCTGATGGTTCGTCATATTTACGGCGACCACCGTTTCAGCCCGTTCAGTCCGGATTCCCGTGAAATGGTGTTTGAACTGGGGCACCCGCAGTGTAATCAGGCGTGCGCAGCCTGATCCCGCTGACGGTGCCAGGTATTTTTCACCATATAATTAAAATACTGTTCTGTACTGATATGAACAAACTGCAGCGGCGACGGCAGAGAACCAAATAACGGCGTGCCGCCGCCCAGCAGTACCGGGACTGTGGTTATGACCATTTCGTCAATCAGATCGGCGGCCAGACACTGTTTCGCTGCTGTTCCGCCGTCAATATACAGGTTGTGATACCCGGCACGGTGAATACCGGCCAGCACAGCATCAATCTCCCCCTGTACCGGATATACTGCTTTACCCGCCAGTTTTTCCGGTAATTCCGTCATTGTGCGGGACAGCACAAAAACCGGTTTATCATATGGCCACTCACCATCAAATGCACAGACGGTATCAAACGTTTTCCGCCCCATCACCACAGCATCAACCCGCTGCATAAACGCAGCAAACCCCATATCGTCCTGCTCCGGATTCGGCACGGCAAACAGCCAGTCCAGCTTATCCTGTGCATCGGCAATATAGCCGTCCAGGCTGGTGGCAATATAAATAATATGGCGCATAGCTGATTCCTTAATGACGGATTAACAGGAGAGTGTATTATTGTGCTTTGCATTAATTCTACACTGTAGAATATGTTTACACAGCTTAGCGGGCTGATATGGTTAACGTCAACCGGCAAAAACAAAATACGATTAAAAAATCATTAAAAACAGGCGGAAAATATGATCGGACAAACAGCTGCGGCAAAACAAACGGTACTGGTCACCGGGGCAACCGGTCAGGTGGGAACGCTGCTGATACCGTGCCTGCGCGAACGCGGAAATGTGAATATTATTTTGGCTGCCCGCGAACCGCAAAAGCTTGCAGACAGCGGCCTGCCGGTACGTTATTTTGATTATGATGATCCGGCATCACTGTTGCCGGCACTGCACGGTGTGGATACGGTTTTTATGATGACCGGTTATACCCTCGCCATGCTGGAACAGAGCAAAATCTTTATCGATGAGGCGCGTAAATCCGGTGTCCGCCACATTGTTCACCTCGGCGCCTGCGGTGATGATAATACCCGTGTGGCCCACTGGGCGTGGCATCAGCTGATCGAACGTTATATTGAATGGGCAGGATTTGATTATACGCATCTCCGTCCTGAGTCCTATATGCAGAATTTACTGGGTTATCAGGGTGATAATCAGCATCCGGCTGGTGTACTGAGTGATTATTTCGGTAATGCCACGCTGAGCTGGGTATCCTGCGAGGATGTGGCGGAAGTGGCTGCCGCCTGTTTATCGGCTCCCGCAGAGCACCGCAACCGGGTGTACCGGCTGGGTTACGATGCCAAAAACTATCACGAAATTGCCGCGATCATCAGCGAAATCACCGGTATTGATTACCGGTATGAGGCATTATCACCGGAGGTATTTCGTGAATTTGCACTGAAACAGGGGCTTGATCCGGCTTATATGAAAAGTATTTATGATCATTATATCGCCTTCAGTGAATTCCGGATTCCGGGCGCCGGAACCACCTTTGATAATTTTACGGCCATTACCGGAAAAAAACCGATGTCCGTGACCGATTTTATCCGCAAATACCGGCATCGTTTCCGCTGACAGGGGCAACACATGACATCTTCCCGATTACCCCCCTGCGGTCGCCCCGCTCACCGGGGCAGCAAACTGACCGCAGAAAATATTCTGTCTGAAGCCGGAAAATTATTACAGGAACAGGGAAAAATTCCTTCGATCCGTGCGCTTGCCGCACAATTACAGGTCGACCCGATGGCGATTTATTATTACTTCCGTAATAAACAGCAGTTGCTGGAATCCCTCGCCACCGCACTGGTGGACGACATTTATCAGCCATCAGGACAGGCGCCGGTACAACAGGAGCTTCAGCGGCTGGCAGAAAGTTATCTGCATCTGCTCTATATTTACAGTGATCTGCTGGATATTCTGCTGTCGCTGAACAGTGATGGTCCGTCGGGGTGTTTCCGTCAGCGCTACCTGCGTATTATTGCCCCCTGCGGGCTGAGTGAAACACGACAGACTGCTGTCTTGCATCTGCTGGCAGATGCACTGCATGGTCATACGGTGGCAATCCGCCGGACAGATTATACGTTTGAACAGAGCCGGGCGCTGTTTCAGCCGGTACTGGCCTTAATTACCGAACTTATCGGACACCCCGGAGTATCATCATCATGAATATCCGCCCTGTTACCGCCCTGCCCGGTGATTTACCGCTGCTGGAAAGCATTGCTCAGGTTTTACATCAGGAATGGCAGGAACTGCCGCAGTGGCAGACACCGGAGATTATCCTGGCACGTCTGATAAAACGGGCGAACGGTGATAACGGCGAAATGCTGTTTGCCGCCACAGATAAAAACGGCGCCCTGTCGGGCACAGCCAGCCTGATCTGGCGGGAACTGAAAACCTGCCGGATGGCTAATGCGGACTGGTGGGCGGGTGAGATTTACACCCTGCCCGCCGCCCGCGGACAAGGTCTCGGCAGCGCGCTGACACAGGCGGTATTTGCCGCCGCCGGAGAGCGCCATCTGGCGGCACTGAATCTCTATACGCCGGATAAACAGGCCATGTATGCCCAGATGGGCTGGCAGGCCATGTATGACGATGTGATCAGCGACGAACTTGTCACGGTTATGCAGCGGCAGGTCAGAGAAGCGTGACTCAGGGCTTCAGTGCTTTTCTCAGCAACACCCGCAGCCCGCTGAGAAATTCCGCCCTGCTGAATTCCGGTTCCATCAGCTCCCGCCCCAGAGTACCGTCCGCCATAACCAGCAGCCAGGATGCGGTTTGTGCCGGATTCAGTTGTGAATCAATTTCACCGGCAGCGATACCGCGTTGCAGCACATCACAGAATTTTGCGTGCAGCCGCTGTTCATTCGCGACAAATGCCGTATTCAGATCCGGATTACGGCTCGCCTCGGTGATGATTTCCAGGCTGAGGCGGGTATAACCCGGCTCACTGTACAACATAATCAATGCCGTTATCATTTTTTCAATAATATCGGCCGCATGCCCCTGCTCATCACCGATGTTCAGAATCACCTTGTGGTCATCCTCATCCAGTTCTGCGATGGCCTCAATAATGGCGTATTTATTCGGGTAGTAATGAAACAGGTTCCCGGGACTCATTCCGGCGGCTTTACAAATCTCTGCCGTCGACGTGGAATGAAAACCTTTTTCGATAAAACAATGCATTGCAGCGTCAAGGATCTGACGGCGTTTACGCTGCTGCTTTTCCGTTAATTTTTCCATAAGGAAGTGTCTCCGAAAAACCGGATAATAGAAATTAGACTGATTACTCTATCTATTATAATACCACATTTACAGTGTCCATGATGATGACAACCATAAGAAAAAACAGTACCGCTGATGCGGATCAGAACGACCTGGTGACTGAATATCCGGATGAAACCGGGCTGGTGACTGAATATCTGGATGAAACCGGGCTGGAGTCTGCTGCCGCCCTGTTCTATCAGGCATTTTCGTCCAAATTCAAAACAATCCGCAACATGCCGGAAGCGCAGCGTCAGGCCGTGCTGGCGATGTTCTGGCAGCGCGGGCTCAGTGATCCGTACGACCGCCACTTTCAGGTAAAACGCAACGGTAAGCTGGTTGCTGTCTACGGCCTGACTTACGGTGTTAAACATCCGCCTGAAAATGCTCCGGCACCGGTTTCTTCTCTGACGATTCTGCGCAAAGCCGGTTTTCTCTCTTTTTTGAAAATCAGCCGCATTTTTCAGATGTTTGTCCATATTCCGGCAGCGGATACTGCCTATTTATCGTACCTGTGTGTGGACGAATCACTGCGCGGCACGGGGATCGGCAATCAGATCCTGGATGAGATCACCACTCAATTACGGGCGGACCCGGCCATTACCCGGTTATCACTGTATGTTTCTGATTTAAACACAAAAGCCAGAGAGTTGTATCTGCGCCGTGGTTTTCAGGACGTGAAATACGAAACCTCGCACACCACAAAACGCTATATGGATATTTACGGCTGGTATTACATGGCCTTACCGATAATATAATGGGTTAATTATGTTTATTATGCCTTCTGAACACTTACCGCACGCCGCGACCTGGATGGCGTTCGGTGCAGACGCGTCCATCTGGTCTGCCTCTTTAGCAGAAAAAGTCTGCCGTAATCAGGCGGCGCTTGCGCTGGCAATTGCCCGCTTTGAGCCGGTGAATCTGCTGGTTACCCGCAAAAATAAAAAAGCAGCACAACAACTGATGGGTGACGCTGTCACTTATATTGAGTGCCCGCTCGATGATATCTGGCTGCGCGACAGTGGTGCAAACTTTGTGTATGACACCGCAACAAAACGCCCTTCTGCCGTCAGCTTTAATTTTAACGGCTGGGGCAAAAAACAGCCTGTAAAACGGGATGCCGGGGTCGCTGCAGTGATGGCGGAATACACCGGATTGCCGCTTCATATCAGCCCGCTGACACTGGAGGGTGGAGCCATTGAGGTTAACGGAAGCGGTACCGGTATTTTTACCCGCAGTGCCATTCTTAATGATAACCGCAATCCGGGTGTCAGCCGTCAGCAGACGGAACAGTGGTTGGCACACGATCTCGGACTGAAAACCATTATCTGGCTGAATGGTATCCGTAATCATGATATTACTGATGCACATATTGATTTTTATGCCCGGTTTGTCAGTGAAAAATCACTGGTTATCGCGATGGAAAACAATCCGCAGTCATTTGAGTATGAAGTCACCCGCGATCACGCCGCTTCTCTGTATGCTGTGAAGCAACATACTAATCTGATTGATGAGATTCATATCCTCAGTAATCCGCTCACTACCCGGGTTGACCGGATGAAATCGCCTTATTTTGCTGCCGGTTACATCAATTATTACCCCTGCAACGGCGGTATTATTGTGCCTGAGTTCGGTGACAGCGCCGCAGATGAGCAGGCTGCACAATTACTGGCAGAACTCTATCCCGGACGGGTTGTGGTTCAGGTGAACATTGATGCAATTGCGTCCGGCGGCGGCGGTATCCACTGTGTGACCATGCAGCAGCCGGATTTTACTTCCTTTAATACAGACGGACGGACACATGACATCAGTTAGCTGGCAGACAGCCGCCCTGCACGACCTCTCCCCGCAGACACTCTACCGCCTGCTGGCGCTGCGCAGCGCGGTATTTGTGGTTGAACAGACCTGCTGTTATCTCGATCCGGACGGGGCCGATCTCACGGCACTGCACGTATGGGCAGAGCAGGACGGAGAGATCATGGCCTGCTGCCGTATTCTGCCGCCGGAACACAGTACGGCACCGGCAGCTATCGGCCGTGTGGTCATTAATCCGTTATTTCGCGGGCAGAAGCTGGGCTATCCGCTGATGGATGCCGCCGTTCAGGCGGTATACCGGCATTTCGGGACACGGCAAATTAATATCAGTGCCCAGGCGCATCTGACCGCGTTCTATAAAAAATGCGGTTTTACCGTTTGTTCAGACGTCTATGATGAAGACGGTATCCCGCATTGTGATATGTTCCGCCCGCCACTGCTGCTGTCAGCGCAGGAACGGCGGGATGTCATGATATTTGCGGACAGTGACCCGGATGAAAATCCGCTGGTTACCGGAAAACCCCGCACAGTGGTGATTACTGTCAGTGAATATGATCCCGCCTGGCCCGCCGTTTATGCGCAGGAAAAGCAACGTATTCTGGATGTGCTCGGTGATAAAGCGTTGCACATTGAACATGTCGGCTCGACGGCAGTTCCCGGACTGGCGGCCAAACCGGTGATTGATATCGATTTGATTGTTGCTGATCCGGCTGATGAAGCTGACTGGCTTCCTGCGCTGATTGCAGACGGCTATGAACACACTGTCCGCGAACCTTCATGGTATCAGCACCGGATGCTGAAACGGGATAATCCGCAAATCAATCTGCATGTGTTTGCCCCGCGCTGCCCGGAGCATCTGCGCCATATTCTGTTCCGCGACTGGCTGATAACCCATCCGGACGACCGGGCTGACTACGCACAAAGCAAAATGACGGCAAAAGACGGCGTCAGCATCACCATGGATTATAACCGGAAAAAACACGACACCGTGCAGCAGATTTATGCCCGGTTGTTTGCGGCATTACCTTAAACAATATGCGGAACTTAAGGCAGATTAAGTTCCGCCGTTGTCTGCTATTCATCCGCAATGGTATGATGGACGCATCCGTAAACTCAGAGAATAAATAAGGAGGCTAATTATGGTGTTAAGTTATGTGATTAAATTCTCACATTTCTTTGGTAATCGTCAGAACTCAGGCTTTTCTGTTAACGCTGTGCGTTAATCCTGCCTGAGTGAAGCTTTACTGAATTTAACATCCTTCCTCAGCTTACAGGGTTATCGCGTTTTATGACCCATGGCATTGTTATGCCTGAAATTTGAGTAAGCTATGAGCACATTATTATCAACCCGTAATCTGTCATTCCATCCCGGTCACACTCCGCTGTTAACCGATATTTCTGTCGCCCTGAATCAGGGGGACAAAATCGGTCTGATTGGTCATAACGGCTGCGGAAAAAGTACCCTGATGAAACTGTTGTCCGGCCAGCTGACGCCGGATGAAGGGACGATTACCCCGGCAAACCGCGTCGTTATGGCCTATATCGAGCAGCATCTGCCGGAATCACTGAATACCCTGTCACTGGCGGATGCTGTGCTGGAGAAATTACCGGCGGAACAGCATCTGTCCGAAATGTGGCGGGCAGAAATGCTGCTGACAGAGATGGGGTTTGACCCCGCACAGTGGCAGTTACCGGTCACAGCACTGAGCGGCGGCCAGCATACCCGGCTGTTACTGGCCAGGGCGCTGATCAGCCAGCCTGATTTATTATTGCTGGATGAACCAAGCAACCACCTGGATTTGCCGACCATTCTGTGGCTGGAGCAGTTCCTGAAAAACTGGCGCGGCAGCTTTATCCTGGTTTCTCACGACAACGCCCTGCTGGATCACGTCACCAACTGCACCTGGGTGCTGCGGGACGGTAACGTTTCGGTGTTCCGTCTGCCCTGCACACTGGCGCGGGAAGCCCTGGCGCAACAGGATGAAAGTGATGAGCACCGCCACAATGCACAGCAGAAAGAGATCGACCGCATTGCAGTGAGTGCCAAACGGCTGGCGATATGGGGGAAAGTGTATGATAACGAAGCGCTTTCCCGCAAAGCCAAACAGATGGAAAAGCAGATAGACCGGTTGCAGGATGACCAGGTTGAGCTGGCGATCGGCAGTCAGTGGCAGCTGAAGCTGACCGGAGATGCTTTACGGGCAGACCGGCTGTGTGCCTTTAATCAGTTATCTGTCGTTCCGGCAGAAAATTGTCCGCCATTGTATGTGACAGACAATGTGTCGGTGAAATCCGGTGATCGCATTGCGGTGATGGGGGCAAACGGTACCGGGAAATCCTCACTGCTGCGGATGATCTGGTCACAGTCTCAGAAACCGGAGGTAACACTGCCGGACAGCCCGCTAGTGCTGCATCCCCGTGTGCATTTGGGGTATTACGATCAGAAACTGGCGCAATTGAATGATAGTGATTCGCTGATGGATGCGCTAAAGCCATTCGCGCCGCTGATTGATGAGCAGCGGAAAATGGCGCTGATCAGCGCCGGTTTCCCGTATCTGCGTCATCAGCAGGCGGTTTCAGCACTGAGCGGCGGTGAACGGGCACGGCTGTTGTTTGTCGGACTGAGTCTGGCTAATTATTCCCTGCTGATGCTGGATGAACCGACCAACCACCTGGATATGGACGGAAAACTGGCGCTGGCAGAGGAAATCAGCCGGTTTGAGGGCGGATTGATTCTGGTCAGCCACGACCGGGAACTGATCGAAAAAAGCTGTAACCGTTTCTGGTATATCGATGGTAACCGGCTGACGGAATACCACGATTTGGATCAGGTCTATGACGCTATCCGCGCCCTGAATACGGATTCCGTCAACAGCACATTACCGGCAGCTCCTGAGCCGTCAGTCCCTGTCTGTGATGAAGAGGATTCACTGGCGGCACTGATTTCACTGGAGGAAAAACTGGCGGCAGATTTACAGCGTAAACCTGCACATCAGAAACCGGCGCTGCAACAGCAGTGGCGCGAACAGATTGCGCAATTGCAGGATGAACTGGGGCTGTAACACAGCCATAATAGACGCAGGCCGTTACGTCTTTTGTAACGGCCTTTTTTGATTTATTTTTTCAGCCCGCCCGCGTCCAGCCACCCTTCCGTGACTTTGCCGGTCGCCGGGTGAATATAACGGCCATGAACAAATCCCTGATACGGCTGTGGCCGGTCGACCCAGACTGCATCATCTTTCACCACATAATCCGCGGCGTTTGTACTGCATTTTTTATCCGGTGCATCATAAAAGCGCAGGCGTTTTTGTGTCACACTGTATTTATGTGAGGAAGGCTTATTGTTTTTCAGACCCGCCTGATACTGTTTATCCGCTTTTTCGGTAGCCGCACCGCACAGATCGTCCTGTGATTCCAGCCGGTTAACATTAATCCAGCCCTGTGTATTACCGTAAGCCACCAGCAGCCAGCTTTCTTTTTCCCCTTTCACCGGTTCGGTTGCCCGCAAGCCGGTAACCTGAAGCACGTCCCCCGGTACCACAAACGTATTATTATCACGGCACTGTTGCGCCGGTGCGGCATGGAAGTATGCCCGTCCCTTACCGGTGACACGCCATTCAGGCGACATCGCAATAAACGGTGTCAGCCGGAGTGTACTGAGGATCTGCTGACACGTTTTCTCTTTTTTCAGACAGGATTGCAGCTGCTCTCCCTGTACAGCACTGAATGTCAGCGGGACAGGATGTTCAATATCCGCCCCTGTCGCCGTCAGGGTATTGTCTTTAATATTGTAAGTCACCCAGCCCAGCTGCCCGGCGCCCGGTGACTCCGGCGAGGGCTTTTGCCGTGTATCAGAGAGCTGAATCGCCAGCTCATTAATATCCCTGTTTTCAACATAAATCCCCAGCCTGTCTGCGGTGACCTTTTCCGCACGGACAAGCGCGTGATTACTGCCCGCAATCAGCTTTATCAGTTCCCGGTCACAGTCAAACAGCGGGCCGGACGCTGATGCCGCAACGGTTCCGTCTTCGTCTGCGGTGACTTCAGCCGTTGCAGGTGCAGCAGCGGCGATCACCGGCAGCGCGGCAAAAAATAAACTGTTCCGTAATGCTGTTATGCGAAAACGCATCCGAATTCCTTCTTTTAACCAATTTCCTGCTGCAATGCTTCGCGCTGCAACAGACGTTTTTTCCGTTCAATTCCCCAGCGGTAACCGGCCAGTTCCCCGCCGGTCCGCACCACCCGGTGGCACGGGATCGCCACGGCCAGACAGTTTGCCGCACAGGCACCGGCGACCGCTCTGACGGCTTTCGGGGAACCGATCCGCTCCGCAATCTCCCGGTAACTGACCGTCGTTCCGGCCGGAATGGACTGCAATGCCTGCCAGACACGGCGCTGGAATGCGGTACCCCGGATATCCAGCGGCAAATCCAGCCCGGAGGACGGTGCTTCCACAAATCCGATGACCCGTGAAACAACCTGTTCAAACTGTGCGTCACCGCCGACCAGTTCCGCGTTGGGAAACTGATCCTCTAAATCCCGTAACAGCGCTTCCGCATCATCCCCCAGCAGGATGGCGCAAATACCTTTTTCACTCTGGGCCACCAGGATATCCCCCAGCGCACAGATGGCAAGCGCAAAGAAAATTCGTGTCCCTTTGCCGCCCGCGCGCCAGCTTTTAGGGGTCATACCGAGCAGTGTATCCGATGATTCATAAAACCGGCTGCCGGAACTGAAGCCTGATTCGGCGATTGCTCCGGTGATTGTCGGCTGTTTTATCAGTTGCTCCCGCAGTTTTTCCCCGCGATACGCTTTTGCCCACGCCGCCGGTGTCAGTCCGGTGTGTGACCGGAAAATGCGGTGAAAATGAAACTGACTCACACCGCACAGTGCGGCCAGTTCCGGCAGTGACGGCAGAGGATCACGGTTGTCGATTCGTGTTTCCAGTTCGCGGCAGGCCTGCACCACCTGTTCCGCATGGCGCTGTGTCATGGCATCACCGCTGCGCTGACAGCGTTTTCCGGCGCGGTAACCATGAGCTTCCGCTTCTTCCGGGGTGGCGAAAAATTCGGTATTTTCCCGTTTCGGCAGGCGCACAACCGTTGACGGAAATCCCCATGTCTGTGTGGTTTTTACCGCATACACAAACAACGGGTCCGCGGTTTTATCCCTGGCGGCCAGGGCTGCCCAGCACGCATCGTCTGACAGTCTTGTCTGTTTTGTCATCCTGTTTCTCCGTTACCGCGCACAGCGGAAAGTCAGATTAAACCGCTGGGCGCCCGCAAGCGGATGCACCCCGGCTCTTACCGGACGGACAGCATGGTAATTCAGACGGGAACGGCCGCCCCACACCAGCACATCACCGTGCTCAAGCGCGAAAGTCTTCAGAGGATGATGCCGTTCACTGCCGCCGAACTGAAACTGCACCGGCAGCCCGAGTGAAAATGACACAATCGGCTGACGGCGGTCCGGCTCGTCCCTGTCCTGATGCAGAGACATCCCGGCGCCCGGCGTGTAACAGTTAATCAGACAACTATCCGGCAAGAATCCCCGGAATCCTGCCCGTTCAGCCGCCTGCTGTGACAGTGACAAAAATGCATCAGGCAGCGGCGGCCAGGGATTGCCGGTCAGCGGATCGGTCTGAGAATAGCGGTAACCTTTGGCATCAGAAACCCAGCCGTATGTACCGCAGCTGCTCATCGCGGCAGACATCCGGTATCCGCCGGGCGTCTGCATATGGCGGAACGGCGAAATGGCGGTCAGACGGCTGATTTCCGCCAGCAGCATCTCATCCCCGTCACTGAGAAAACCTTTCAGCAGATACGCATCGGGTGCCACGGCAAGCGGTTCATCGTGAGCAAAGAGATCTGACATAACGCCTCCGTCCTGTATCCTGTGTCTTTCCGGTGATGACAGTATTGCAGGCCGGATACAGACAAACACTCCGGCTCTTGCTTTTCAATTCTGAGGCACAGTATAAGGCGGGAATCAGTCAGGATGAAGTGCTCTGTTCCTGTTTCAGGCGGCGCCATAACGTGGTGCGGCTGATACCCAGCCAGTCTGCCGCCGCCCGGCGATCACCACGGAAACGGGCCACCGCTTCTGTTGCTGTGGCGGTATTCAGCGGCTCCGGCGGGCTATCCGGCAACGGCACGGGTGACATTGCGGTGCGCCGCTCGGGAGAGAGTTTCAGTAATAATGATTCGGTAATAATTTTATCCGGATAAGCACTGCAATACAGTGCGACCCGCTCCATCAGATTACGCAGTTCGCGGGCATTTCCCGGCCAGCGGTAGTGATAAAAAAAGTCACTGCACGCCAGGATCTGCTGCAAATGGCCGCGGTGCAGCGGCAGATCAAGCTCAGCAAACGCCAGTTTCAGCAGCTTTTCAGTCAGCAGCAGAATATCCGCACCCCGGTCGCGCAGTGCCGGCAGTTGCAGACGCAACACCCCCAGCCGGTAAAACAGATCCGCCCGGAATGTACCCTCAGCCACCCGGTTATCCAGGTCATTGTGAGTCGCACAGATAACCCGCACATCCACCGTTATCGGTTTATAGCCGCCGATACGCACAATGGCGCGATCTTCCAGCACCCGCAGCAGCCGGGTTTGCAGAGAAACCGGCATTTCACCGATTTCATCCAGAAACAGTGTGCCGCCATCCGCTGCCTCAAATAACCCGGCACGACCACCCCGCCGCGAGCCGGTAAATGCGCCCTCCTCATAACCAAACAGTTCCGCCTCCAGCAGACTTTCCGGGATCGCTCCGCAGTTAACAGCCACAAATGGTGCCGCGCGTTTCATCCGCTTATGTTTGTGAAACAGGGTATATTCATGATGAATAGCCTGCGCGGCCATCTCTTTACCGGTACCGCTTTCCCCCTGGATCATCACTGTTGCTTTTGAGCGCCCGAACAAAGTAATGGTTTCACGCACCTGTTCCATCACCGGCGATGTGCCGAGAATATCATTCAGTGTATGGCGGACATTCAGGGAGCCCGCGACCGGCAGCGGCATGTTCTGCGGCTGGTCGCGGATGCGCGTCAGTTCTATTGCATCGGTGAATGCGCGACGGACCGCATCATTGGAATAAATGAAAATGCAGGTCATGCCGCACTCTGCAGCAATATCGGTAATCAGCCCGGCTCCCACCACCACAGAAATACCCTCTGCTTTCAGGGCATGACAGGCTGCCCGCGCGTCCTCTGCGGTCACATAACTGCGTTGTTCTATCTGCATACCGAAACTTTGTGCCAGCGATTCCAGTGCGGGAAACGTATTGCGGTAATAAATGAGGCCGATACGCTGACTGAGCTGTCGTGCCCGGGCCAGTGCATGCATGATATCAAACCCGCCGGGGGCGGCGACAATCACCGGCACGGGTAAATGCTGCTTCAGATACGCACCGTTAGAGCCTGCACTGACAATGGCATCACAGCGTTCGGTTTTCAGACGTTCGCGGATCGCCTCCACCGCAGCATCAAACCCCAGATTAATCGCACTGATGCTGGCACGGGCACTGAACTCAGGGCTGATATCGCGGAACAGGGTAAAAAGACGTGAGATGGAGACCGTCCAGATCACCGGTTTGTTATTCTGAGCCATCAGTTTCTCCCTGTTTCATGCGTTTCATGTGTTTCATGTGTTTCATGTGTTTCATGAAACACCATAGCAGCCATTTTGAAACATAAATAGCATCACCATCACAGTTCGCTAACATCACGCTTGTCAGACAGAATCAGCAAATTCTATAGTGAGTGGCGTAATGACAGGATAAACAAGCCAAAGATGTGATACACCTCGCGTTTTAGTGACCATACCCGGCTGATTGGCATAGCGATTGCTTTATAACATCTGAGTATCAAACTAATAACAAGGTGAATATATGGCACTTTATTCCGCAGGACGCGCATTCCGCGACGCTGTACAGTCTGAATCCCCGTTACAGCTGGTCGGCGCTATTAATGCCAACCATGCACTTCTGGCAAAACGCGCGGGTTACAAAGCAATTTATCTCTCCGGCGGCGGTGTTGCCGCAGGCTCTCTGGGTATCCCTGACCTGGGTATTTCCACTCTGGATGATGTACTGACGGATGTCCGCCGTATTACTGATGTGTGTGATCTCCCGCTGCTGGTGGATGCGGATATCGGTTTCGGTCCGTCTGCCTTTAACGTGGTGCGCACCGTGAAATCCCTGATCAGAGCCGGAGCTGCCGGAATGCACATTGAAGATCAGGTGGGGGCAAAACGCTGTGGTCACCGCCCGAACAAAGAAATCGTATCGAAACAGGAAATGGTTGATCGCATTAAAGCTGCTGTCGATGCACGGACTGACGAGAATTTCGTGGTCATGGCGCGTACTGATGCACTGGCGGTCGAAGGTCTGGAATCTGCCCTCGAACGCGCACAGGCTTACATTGATGCCGGTGCCGATATGCTGTTTCCGGAAGCCATTACCGAACTGGCAATGTATCGCCTGTTCACTGACAAAATCAGCGTGCCGGTACTGGCAAACATCACTGAATTCGGCAAAACACCGCTGTTTACTCTTGATGAACTGCGCAGTGTGAATATCGCTATCGCGCTGTATCCGCTCACTGCCTTCCGGGCGATGAATAAAGCAGCCGAGAATGTCTATAACACCCTGCGCCGTGAAGGTTCGCAACAGAGCCTGATTTCACAGATGCAGACCCGTGATGAATTATACCAAAGCATTAACTACTACGATTATGAAGATAAGCTCGACGCACTGTTTTCGCAGAAAAAATAACCTCTGAAAGATAACGCGAAGCAGGTTGTACACTCACTATAATAATAAGGATCACCCGTTATGAATGAACAACTTAGCAAACCTGAACCTGCACTGAAGAAAGGCAAAAAATCCGTCGCACTGTCCGGCGTTGCTGCCGGTAATACTGCACTCTGTACTGTGGGGATTAATGGGAACGACCTGCACTACCGCGGTTACGACATTCTGGATTTAGCCACGCAATGTGATTTTGAAGAAGTCGCTCATCTTCTGATCCACGAAAAACTGCCTAACGCGGCGGAACTGGCCGCTTACAAGGCAAAACTGAAATCACTGCGCGGCCTGCCGCACAGTGTGAAAAAAGCCCTGGAAGCACTGCCGGCCTCAGCTCACCCGATGGACGTGCTGCGTACCGGTGTATCCATTATGGGTTGCGTCCTGCCGGAGAAAGAAGGTCATCCGTTATCCGGTGCCCGCGATATCGCCGATCGCCTGCTCTCTTCCCTGACCTCCATGCTGCTTTACTGGTATCACTATGCGTTTAATGATCGCCGCATTGATACCGAAACGGATGACGACACCTGCGGCGGCCATTTCCTGCATCTGCTGCACGGCAAAAAACCGTCTGAAAACTGGGTGCGTTTTATGAACTCCTCATTCATTCTCTATGCAGAACATGAGTTTAACGCCTCCACGTTTGCTGCCCGTGTTATCGCCGGAACCGGAACCGATTTTTATTCGTCCATCACCGGTGCAATTGCCGCACTGCGCGGACCAAAACACGGCGGTGCCAACGAAGTATCACTGGAAATCCAGAAGCGTTACAGCTCACCGGATGAAGCGCAGGCCGATATCCTCGCCCGCCTTACCCGCAGTGAAGTGGTAATGGGCTTCGGTCATCCGGTGTATACCATTGCTGACCCGCGCCACCAGGTCATCAAAGCGATTTCCCGTGAATTATCCGAAGAAGCGAAAGATTTCCGTCTGTTTGATATTGCGGATCGTATTGAATCCGTGATGTCTCAGCACAAGAAGATGTTCCCGAACCTCGACTGGTTCTCTGCGGTGGCGTATCACCTGATGGGTGTGCCGACCGCCATGTTTACCCCGATTTTTGTTATTGCCCGTTCCGCAGGCTGGGCTGCACACATCATTGAACAGCGTCTGGATAATAAAATTATTCGTCCGTCCGCCAATTACACCGGACCGGAAAACCAGACCTTTGTACCCCTTAAAGCGCGCTAATAATTAATTAAAAAGGAAGATAAAGTATGTCAGCATCTTTTACCCCGCAGCATCAAGAGTACGACAAGGTCATTCAGGACATCACTGATTACGTTCTGAATATGGACATCAGCAGTGATCGCGCTTATGACACCGCGTATCACTGCTTCCTCGATACCCTGGGTTGCGGTCTGGAAGCCCTGGAATATCCGGCGTGCAGAAAAATGCTCGGCCCTGTTGTGCCGGGAACCATTGTCCCGAACGGTGCTAAAGTCCCCGGGACACAATTCCAGCTTGATCCGGTTCAGGCCGCTTTCAATATCGGTGCGATGATCCGCTGGCTGGATTTCAACGACACCTGGCTGGCTGCGGAATGGGGACACCCTTCTGATAACCTCGGCGGTATCCTGGCTGTCGCAGACTGGTTATCCCGTGAAGCGATTGCCAAAGGCAAAGCGCCGCTGTCGCTGAAACGCGTGCTGACCGCCATGATCAAAGCCCATGAAATTCAGGGCTGTCTGGCGCTGGAAAACTCATTCAATAAAGTCGGTCTTGACCACGTTGTGCTGGTGAAAGTCGCCTCCACTGCCGTTGTCGGTGAAATGCTGGGACTGGATCGTGAGCAGTTATTAAGCGCGGTTTCTCATGCATGGGTGGATGGTCAGTCTCTGCGTACTTACCGCCATGCACCAAATACCGGTTCACGTAAATCCTGGGCTGCCGGTGATGCCACATCCCGTGCAGTACGTCTGGCGCTGTTCGCTCAAAAAGGCGAAATGGGTTATCCGACGGTGCTGACAGCTAAAACCTGGGGGTTCTATGATGTTCTGTTTGATGGCAAACCGTTTAAATTCCAGCGTGATTACGGCTCATATGTAATGGAAAACGTGCTGTTCAAGATTTCATTCCCGGCCGAATTCCACTCTCAGACGGCCGTTGAAGCGGCGATGACCCTGCATCACAAACTGGCGGCACTGGGTAAAACGGCAGATGATATCGAAAAAGTCACTATCCGTACTCATGAAGCCTGTATCCGTATTATCGACAAACACGGCCCGCTGAATAACCCGGCTGACCGTGACCACTGTATCCAGTATATGGTGGCGGTTCCGCTGATCTTCGGCCGTCTGACTGCCGCGGATTATGAGGATGGTATTGCGTCAGACAGCCGTATCGATGCACTGCGCGCCCGTATTCACTGTGAGGAAGATACTGCGTTTACCCGTGATTACCATGATCCGGAAAAACGCTCTATCGCCAACGCCCTGACTGTAACGCTGAAAGACGGTACTGTGCTGGATGAGGTCGTGGTGGAATATCCGGTCGGGCACGCCCGTCGTCGTGAGGAAGGCATTCCGCTGCTGCTGGCGAAATTCCGCACCAACCTGGCGCGGATGTTCCCGGAAGCACAGCAGCAGCGCATTCTGAATGCGGCCCGTGACCGTAAAACACTCGAATCCATGTCAGTCAGCGACTTTATGGATCTGTTTGTTATTTAATTTCTCTGCCCGGCAACGCAGAAAAAACGAAGCGGATACCCCGGTATCCGCTTTCTGTTTTATTCTGCGGCGAACATCGCCAGAATATCCTGCTCTGTCAGCATCGGTGTTTTTTCTGCAAAATTGTAATACGCCGGTTTGCTGTCAGTGTATATCTGCATCGCCAGGCGGGATTCCTGTGTTTCCCCCAGTAATGCGGCAGAGACATAATACTGATCCGCCGGTTTCAGATAATAAAACAGGTGTGTTCCGCACTCACGGCAAAAGCAGCGATCACCCCACTCCGAGGAGTGATAACGGGTAATATATTCCTCACCGCTGAGAGTGACATCGCTGCCGCAATCCACGGACATAAAAGGCGCGCCATTCCATTTTCTGCACATACCGCAATGGCAGACAGAAACATCGTGCACCGCCTGAGGTACAGAGACTGTTACGTTACCGCACAAACATTGACCCTTAACCATTTTCCGTCTCCTGTGAATAATCAGGTTGTTGTTGATTAACTTCAGTGTTTTTCCGTAATGAAAACTGAAAAACGGAATCTGTGACCCGCTTTCTGCCATGCAGACACGGTACACTATCACGATATTACCACCGGTATTCTATCGCCATGGTTATTATTACTTTTCCGGGGTTTCCCGCTGACAGATTCGGAGTATGTGATGATTGTTTTAATTACAGGTGCAACCGCAGGTTTTGGTGAGGCATTTGCCCGCAAATTTATTGAGAACGGCCATACTGTTATCGGCACCGGCCGCCGCATTGAACGCCTGGCGAAACTGCAAAAAGAGTTCGGAAACAAATTTTTCCCGCTGGCTCTGGATATGACAGACAGCCCGGCTGTCGATAATGTGATGAACTCACTGCCGGAATCCCTGCGTGAAATCGATGTTCTGGTGAATAACGCCGGTCTGGCACTGGGCATGGAAACCGTTGATAAAGGTAATCCCGCAGAATGGGATGTGGTGGTGGATACCAATATCAAGGGGCTGCTGCATATGACCCGTGCGATTCTGCCGGGTATGGTGGAAAGAAACCGGGGTCATATCATTAATCTGGGTTCAACGGCCGGGTCATGGCCGTATGCCGGCGGTAACGTTTACTGCGGAACCAAAGCCTTTGTCCGCCAGTTCAGTCTGGCGCTGCGCGCGGATCTGTTCGGTAAAAAAATCCGTGTGACAGACATTGAACCGGGCATGGTCGGCGGTACAGAATTTTCCGGGATTCGTTATCGCGGGGATGAGGGAAAAGCGGCCAATACCTATAAAGACGCTGATCCGCTGATGCCGGATGATATCGCGGAAGCGGTTTTCTGGGTCGCAACATTGCCGCCGCACGTAAATATTAATACTATGGAAATGATGCCGGTCTGTCAGTCATTCGCCGGGCTGAATGTACACCGCGAAGGCTGAAACGACCACAAAAGATAAGCCGGTATCCGTATAATCAGGTAATTTTATTAAATTACCTGAAATTATCACTGAAAAACGTTGTCTTTTATTGGTGCATAAACAGACTTTGCTATAATGCACACGATCAAAATGACGTTTGCAGGTTTTGAACTTTGAGGAAAACACGACAATGACTAACTCCATGCTCAAAAAGTGGTTTATCGCGACCGCCTTTGCTGCTCCTTTCATGTTTGCAGCACATGCAGGCGCCGCGACAACAAATTGCAGCCCGGGCAGTACCTGTGTTATCAGTGGCGGCGATACTGCGCTTGAAAAAGAGAGAGCACGTCAGGAAAAAGAGCAATGGGATGATACCCGCTCTCTGCGTCAGAAGGTCAACCGCCGTGCTGAAAAAGAGTTCGATAAAGTTGACCGGGCTATTGATGCTGAAGATGCATGCTTAAAAAGTTCGGTTGTTACCGCGTATTGGGAGCCTAATACGCTGCGATGCCTTGATGCAAATACAGGGCGTGAAGTTTCCACTGGCTGGAAATAAATACATTTAAGGATAAATGATGAAAAAACTGATTGCGCTCAGTGCTGTTCTCTTTGCCGTTGCACCCGTTATGGCGCAGGCATCATGTGAAAGTGTGACTGAGGAAATTTCGCAGAAAATCATCAGCAATGGTGTTCCTGCTGACGGTTTTACGCTGACTGTGGTTCCGGCTGAAGAAGCGGCACAGGCAGAAGGTCAGGTTGTGGGTAACTGCGACAACGAAACTCAGAATATTATTTATCTGCGTAAATAATAACTCGCTGTCAGGTTTTGACCATGAAAAAGGGCTGATTTATCAGCCCTTTTGTATTTGACCGGAGATTCAGGATGCCGCTAATGCTTCACCCCAGAGCATCTCAATCTGCTCTTCATTGAGGTAATGCGACAGCTCGCGTTCTTCCGGACGCAGCAGATACGGGATCTCACCCAGCAGTGGTGCCGGTAAATGTGTCAGTAAGCGATCCATTACCTGTGCATAGTGTGACAACCCCGGGTTTATCCGGTTTGCAATCCAGCCGATAATCTCCAGACCATCATTTTTAATGGCTTCAGCGGTTAACAATGCATGGTTTACACAACCGGATTGGATCCCGACGACCATGATCACCGGCAATTTTTCTTTTTTCACCCAATCGGATAAAAAAGTCTCGTTATTCAGTAAATAACGCCATCCGCCGTTCCCTTCCACCACAACCTGATCCGCCAGATGACTTAATTTTTCCAGTCCCTGTGATAACGCAGAAAACTGAACTTCTGTGGTCGTCTGACCATAATTACTTTCCAGCATTACCGGGTTGATATCCTGATAAGAAACATCAACAGATGATGAGTCATGCAGGATCATTGCGTCACGGTTACGTTTGCCGTTAAGTGTGTCGTGGTATTCTGTCGCGATTGGTTTATAGCCAACGACAGATTTACCCAGGCGGTTGATGGCTTGCAGTAAAGCCCGCGTCGCAACAGTTTTGCCGATATTCGTATCTGTGCCGGTTATAAACAAGCGCCTTAACATAGATGTTTTTCCGTTATATCAAGAGGTGCGTATCAAAATTGATAACGGAAGCAGTGTAAGACATCCGGTTTATATCAGGCTTGCGCCAGCGCAATTTTTTGCGAAAATCCTGTTTTCATAAACAAATCCCTGTCATTTATTTGTTTTATGTCAAAGATGAACACTACAGAATTACTTAACCATCCATCAGTTTGATAAGAAGTGAGCCGTTATACAACGCCTCTTTAATTAACGCCGCGCCGGGTAATGTCCCGCAATTAGTAAATTCACATGAAGTCATTGTCAGTTCCCGGCTGAATGCCGGCAGAGCCCGCTGCGTGATCCGGGCGCGGATAGCAGGAAACAGCACAGACGATGCCGGGTTTAACGGCGAGCCAATCAGAATAATCTCCGGATTAAAGATATTGACCATCACTGCCGCAATATCCCCGATATGCTGTCCCACCTGCTCTATCAGTGCACCGGCCGCCGCGTCACCATCCAGTGCCGCACGACACAGCATTCCGGCGGTCGGCAATTGCCCGTCCGGCGTATCCAAAAACTGAGCCGCCGTTTCCAGCACATGGTGCAGACCAATTTCCGTTTCCAGGCAACCACGATTACCGCAATAACAGCGTTTACCCTGAGCATTGATTTGAGTGTGGCCGATTTCCGCTGTGCTGTGGCTCCCGGCATGCAGCAGTGCGCCGTCCGTTATAATCGCGGCACCGACATTTTCATCAATGACCAGCTGGATGATATTTTTACACTCTTTGGCTGCACCAAAAAAATATTCCGCCAGAGACCAGGCTGAAATACCGTGCTGAAGAAATACCGGCATCCCGGTATGCTGGTAAAGAATGTCCGCTACCGGTAAATCCGTCAGCTGATAGTAGGGAGAATGGCGGATAATACCGTTTGCCGGATCAACAATCGCATCGGTGGTGATAGCAATTGCCGTGAGCCGCTCAGTTATCTGATGGTTGCGGGAAAAGAAGGCATCAACCTGTGCCAGAAACAGTGTGACAAAATCCCGGTCACCGGCCGGAAAATCAATAATGTCCTCGGCCAGTAATTTTCCGCTCAGTTCCCGCAGGGCGAAAACCAGCTCGCCCCGGTTAATACGAATACATAAAAAATGCCAGCCGTCACAATCTGTTTTCAGCCCTACTGCGGGACGCCCGCGAAAACCTAATCCCGGAAACTCCGTTTCCCGGACCAGATGAGCATCCATCAGTTCACGGGTTATTTTTGTGATACTTGCCGGCGCCAGCCCGGTTTTTTTGGAGAGAGAAATACGGGAAACAGGGCCTTCACGGTCAATATAACGGTACACAACCCCCATATTGGTTTGCTTTATATGGTCAATATGGCCGGGCTGCGCTGAAGGTTTCACCAATAATAATCCTGAGTTTATGATGCTAAGATCTTAATTATCCGAATAAATACACACTTAGTAAGTGGCTTCACGTAAAATTGTGAATTAATTCACAGTCAGGGAGTAAAAGCGGAACGATAAACCACAATTCCTTTTTTATTATGGAGATATTCCGCTAACGGGGAATCAATCACCCGTTGTTCATTCCGTTTTGATGATGCATTGCGTAAAAACAGTCCGGCAGGTGTCCGGATAACAACCCCGGCATGAGACACGTCCAGCCCGGGGCTGGCAGAATAAATGCCGATATAATCACCGGTCTGCAACTGAGAAAACACGGCAGGTGTCAGCGCGGTAACCGGCAGCCAGGCAATATCCCGCAACGTCACCGGGAGATCGGCGATATAACGGGAGCCATTTTTCTTCTGATTCAGAATCTTATGTGTTACGCGATAATCCGGTGAAAGTTGCCGGGTAATATCCTGTGCAACAGGCTGTGGTTCACTGACCCAGTCAGACATAAAATGACGGCGCTGATAATAACTCACTTCCCCGTTTTTATAACGTATGTGCATCAGTCTGTTACGGAAATCCTGCTTCTGCGGGCTGCGTTTCAGTGCTTCGGTGTAATCCAGAAAGGTGAAACAATCGAGGGCATTCAGGTCAGCCACCAGAATTTCCGGTGATTGCGGGGAACCGATCAACTGACCTGCGCGGTAAGGTACACCCAGAAACTGTCCGGTCAGCGCAGTAATATTTTCAGCAGTGATCTTACGTGAACCATCCGGCTGATAAAAATGACTGAGCGATACCGCTGCACCTGTTGTGCCTGTATAGAAAAGAAAAAGAAATGCAGTCGCAGTAAGAAACCGGTATCGCCGGAACATCCGAACTCCTGATAATCAGATCCGCTCAGCGGAACACATTGTTTTTCAGCATGGCAATCAGCCGCTGACCGGCCGGAGAAAGTGTATTGTGCTTATGATACACCAGCCAGACTTCAGAAAATGCCTGATTTTCAGCTAAATGAATATAGCGGACACCATCGACTTTCATTCTGGTGAATGATTCCGTCACCAGCGACACACCTAACCCGGCGGAGACCAATCCCAGAATCGTCATTGCCTCACCGGCTTCCTGGGCTATTACCGGTGTGACACCCGCCCCTTTCAGCAAATTGATGATTTCATCATACAGCGCCGTACCCACATCCCGCTCAAAGAAAACCAATGGTACGCCACTCAGCATATCCAGGGAAATACCTGATTTTAGGTATTTCATCAGCGGGTGATCATCATAGACTGCCAGCATAAACCGTTCTTTAAACAGCAGTTCATGAACCAGGTTATCCGGCAGTTGGGTATTGCGCATTACGCCGAAATCGATCCTGCCGCTCAGCAGCGGATTAATCTGCTGCTTGGTATTCATCTGATGCATATGAATAGCCACATCAGGGTACATTTCACGATACTGACGGAATGTGGCGGTGATATGACGCATAAAAGGTGTCGTGGAGGTAAAGCCGACAGAGACTTCCCCCAGTTCCCCGCGATCCATTCTGGCTGCTTTTTCAACGGCTGCCTCAACCTGAGTACGAATCTGATAAGCTTCGCGCAGAAACATTTCCCCGGCCGGCGTCAGACTGACATTCCGGTTGTTCCGTGCCAGCAGTTTAGCCGGTATCGCATTCTCAAGTGCCTGAATCTGCTGACTGAGCGGAGGCTGAGAGATATTAAGGCGCTCTGCCGCCCGGCCGAAATGCAGCTCTTCAGCGACAGCGATGAAATAGCGCAGATGGCGGAATTCGATCATTATTCCCTCATTAAGTCGTAAAACATATCAATCAAGAGTATTAATATATTAGACAAAACACCAGCATCTTTTTATGCTTTGTTTTATGACAAGATGCTGAGATAAGTGTATGACAGATGAGAATAAACTGATAACTGATAGCCGGATGAGTTCACCGGTGCAGGAGAATCAGACAAAACAGCACTATATCCAGCGTGATGACAAACTGTATCTGCGTGTCACACTTTCCTTTTTTATGGTCGGTCTGGCGACATTTGCCCTGCTCTATTTTGTACAGCCGATCCTGCCGTTATTGTCAGAGGATTTTTCTGTATCACCTGCACAGGCCAGTTTATCGTTGTCACTTGCCACCGGATTTATGGCGGTCGGACTGCTGATCACCGGCCCGCTGTCGGATGCAGTCGGCCGTAAAAATGTCATGGTGATATCCCTGACCTGCGCCGCCATTTTTACACTGCTCAGTGCCTTCACCACCAGCTGGGCGGGTATTCTGATTGTCCGTTCACTTGTCGGATTATCACTCAGCGGCGTTGCTGCCGTGGCTATGACCTATCTCAGTGAGGAAATTCATCCCAGCTATGTCGCCCTCTCCATGGGATTATATATCAGCGGAAACTCTATCGGCGGCATGAGCGGACGCCTGATCACCGGGGTGATTGCAGATTATGCCAGCTGGCGGATTGCCGTTCTGGTACTGGGTACATTTTCCCTGATAGGCGCATTTTTATTCTGGCGGTTACTGCCACCGTCACGTCATTTCCGGGCCAGTTCACTAAAACCGAAAAGTCTGTGGAAATACCTGATCCTGCACTGCCGGGATGACGGGCTGCCATGGCTGTTTGCCATTGGTTTTATCATTATGGGCAGCTTTGTTACTCTGTTTAATTATATCGGTTACCGGCTGATGGAACCGCCGTATTATTTCAGCCAGGCCGTTGTCGGTATGCTATCCATCGTCTATTTATCAGGAACTTACAGTGCCTCTAAAGCCGGTGCACTGACGCGTAAATACGGTTACGGAAAAGTGCTGATTGGCGCGGTTTCTCTGATGCTGGCCGGCATTCTCATCACTCTCGGCAGTTCACTGACGGCTGTTCTTGTCGGTATGCTGGTGCTGACCACCGGATTTTTTGCCGCTCATTCTGTCACCAGCAGCTGGGTCGGACGCCGTGCACGGCGTGCCAGAGCACAGGCATCATCCCTCTATCTGTTTTCCTATTATGGCGGCTCCAGTATTGCCGGTACTTTGGGAGGCGTTTTCTGGTCTTACTGGCACTGGAATGGCATCGGCTGGTTTATCGCTGCTATGCTGGCAACGGGTGTGCTGATTGCGCTGTATCTGAACAAACATGCACATTCATGATACATAAAAATATAGTCAGATAATTAATTTTTATGTCACATAAAATACCTCAACAGGTTAATTTTATGTTCTGATTTTTCAGCATATACTATTTATGTTTTAAGGTTAAATATACTTCACTTTGTAATTAAACTTGTTCAGAAGTACTGCAACACCATTATTACGTTGTATCTCCAAAGAAATTGATAACTTGTCATAATTTATTATTTCAAACTCTTCAGCCACTTTTATTTCATAAAAGTGGCTGCTTTATTTTACATTATCCATATAAATAGTTCCGTAGTTTTTCATTTATATTAAATTAAAAATAACTCATCAGGTTAATTTAATTCTCTTACACATACGACTACAGTTATACGTGCTCCACACATTCTTTTTTCCATCAACAGAAAAACGAGGTTAACATGCTGACTATGATATTAAGTTCTGCCCTGATGATAACCCCCACTCCAACTCATGAATGGATAATTCCACTGCCTCCGCAGAAGACCACTGTCAGCTATAAACAGCTTACACCTCTGCCACAACCAAGAGACGAAGAAACGCATCTTCAATATAAAGGCTGATTTTACACTCCATAACAACTGAACAGAGAGTATTATGCTTGCACTTTTATTAACAGGTACATTATTTCTTTCTTCTGCAGAATCATTTGAATCCTGCGATATCGTTGCTCCTGAATATTGCTCCACCGACTGGTGGAATTAAATAATCATATAACATAATGAGGCACATTTATGCTGACACTTATTTTAAGCAGTTCATTAATGGTTAACAGTTATTTCCCTAATCCTAAAAATGATGAGCCAAAACCGGATGTCTGGGAGCCCAAATCGGCTCAGTATGTTTATGATACATGCCCTAAAGATAAACCCTATTGCCACATGCTGTGATAACAGCGGACAATATTATTGTCCATCATGAACAAACATCGTTTATTTTATACAGTACAAATAAACAGGGTTGTTCATATAAATACTCACTGAGTTTTACCATTAACCCACGTTTCTGTGGGTTAATGGTGATAATATAACCGGTGGTAAACAACTACGGCAGCCTGTCATCCCGGCAGTGCAGGATCAGATATTTTCACCGGTTCTTAGGTTTTTGTGAGTTGCTAAATATATTTGATAACAACCAAATAACATGACCATCATACCCTTTTCTTCCATTCTTCCATTCTTCCATGCGAAACAAAATTCGCTTGTACAAAGCACAATGCTGAACTAATCTGGTATAAACACATTTGCATGTTGTAACTAAATGGTGCTATATGAGATATGACGCAAGAATGTCGCTTACGGACTGCTTTAATCAACTGGAATCAGCTCTGAATACCTTGTGCAAAACTATCCGGCTGGATTCTGCGCGTACCGCTGAAGTTTATCAGTTGCCGGAGATCCTGAAAGGCGAAGAAAATAACACCGTCAACACCATTTCTGTCCTTCCTGTCAGTGGTGAGGATGCCGTTTCTCTGGCACTGTCCCACTATCAGCGTTTATTTATTTTTGATAATGACCAGACAATCAGCAGTAAATCCGCCATTCGTTTGCCCGGTGTACTGCTGATCACACTCTCTCCTTCACACCGGAAAGCGGTACAGCAACAACTTGCTGACGTGAACCGTCTGAAAAAACTATTGGCTGCTATCGTGACAGAAACATCCGGCGTGGATAAAACACAGCGGTTTGAGTTCGTACACAATCAGATAAAGGGATTAATTACACTGAATGCCTACCGGCAAATCCAGTCTGTCACCTCCCCCACTTCTGTCCGGTTTGGCTGGGCCAACAAGCATATTATTCAGAAGGTCGATCGCAACACATTGTTATCTCAGCTGGAGGAGCAATATCAGAATCCGCGCGCCATTCAGTCTCTGACACGCGAAGAACGGCAGGTATATCTGGCAAAAGAGATTTCCGCATTAAAACAGGTACCGGAAGATGCGGTACTGAAAATCAAACGACCGGTAAAAGTGCAACCCATCGCACGGGTCTGGTACAGCGAAGCACAAAAGCAGGTGCAATATGCCTGTGCATCTCCGCTGATTGTATTTTGTGATGAAAATGATGAAAAACCGGTCACCGGCGTTCTGCCGGATTATGATGCAGAAAATATTAAGATCCGTCACAGGCCGAAAGCAAAAAAATTAATTCCTGTGATACCACGGCTGCATTTATATATGGAAGTGATGTAAGAACGGAGCCGTCATGGCTCCGTTCCTGCTATATGTAAGGACTACCCGTAACGACGGATTACTTCATGCTGCCGACCATCTCTTCCGGACGAACCCACGCATCAAATTCTGCTTCCGTCAGATAACCCAGCTTCATTGCGGATGCTTTCAGCGTCAGACCTTCTTTATGGGCTTTTTTCGCGATTTCGGCTGCTTTGTCATAGCCGATATGGGTATTCAGCGCCGTTACCAGCATCAGTGATTCATTCAGTAACTGACTGATCCGCTCACGGTTCGGTTCGATACCCACCGCACAGTGCTCATTAAAGCTGCGCATACCGTCAGCCAGCAGACGGACAGATTGCAGGAAGTTGTGGATCACCATCGGACGGAATACGTTCAGTTCAAAATTACCGGATGCCCCGCCGATATTGACCGCCACATCATTCCCCATCACCTGCGCGCACAGCATCGTCATCGCTTCACACTGTGTCGGATTCACTTTACCCGGCATGATAGAGCTGCCCGGTTCGTTTTCCGGAATAGCAATTTCACCGATGCCGCAGCGCGGACCGGATGCCAGCCAGCGGACATCATTGGCGATCTTCATCAGTGAGGCCGCCAGCCCTTTCAGTGCACCATGGGCATGAACCAGCGCATCACAGGTGGCCAGTGCCTCAAATTTATTCGGTGCGGTCACAAACGGCTGACCGGACAGTTCAGCGATTTTTTTCGCCACACGTACAGCATACTCCGGATGAGTATTCAGGCCGGTACCGACCGCGGTACCACCGAGAGCCAGCTCGCTCAGATGCGGCAGGCTGTTTTCCAGATGTTTCAGGTTATATTGCAGCATTGCTGCCCAGCCGGAAATTTCCTGACCCAATGTCAGCGGTGTGGCGTCCTGCAAGTGAGTACGGCCGATTTTAACGATATCGCGGTAGGCTTCCGCTTTTTCTGCCAGAACACGGTGCAGAGATTTCAGTTCAGGGATCAGCTGTGTGCTGACCGCAATCACTGCGGCAACATGCATCGCTGTCGGGAATACGTCGTTAGAACTCTGGCTTTTATTCACATCATCATTCGGGTGGACGATACGCTCACCGCCGCGCTGCCCGCCGAGGATTTCACTGGCACGGTTTGCCAGCACCTCATTCATATTCATGTTACTTTGTGTGCCGGAGCCGGTCTGCCAGATAGCCAGCGGAAACTCTTCCGGGTGTTTACCGGCAAGAACTTCATCCGCGGCGGCAATAATTGCATCCGCCCGCTCTTTCGCCAGCAGTCCCAGATCACAGTTGACAGCCGCCGCTGCTTTTTTTGTAATAGCCAGCGCAGCAATCAGATCCGCAGGCATTTTTTCAACTGAAATACGGAAATGCTCTAAAGAACGTTGAGTCTGAGCGCCCCACAATTTGTCCGCAGGAACATCGATAGGGCCCATTGAGTCTTTTTCAATACGCGTGGCTGCCATTAGTCTCTCCTTAGCACACAAAATAAAATGGATTTCAAATCCCGAAAGTTACAGATAGACTCTGAAAACGGGCATATCTTGCCACACTTTCATTTCCGATTATGCGATCCGGGCGGAGTTATTGCTTTATTGTTACTACCTTATTGTTAACTGTTTAAAAAGAGAGCGTTGCTATGTTAAAAATGCAGAATCAGGTGCAATTTTATGACTGGGGAAGCCATACCGCGATGACAGAAATGTACGGCTACCCGAACCCTGACAAGCAGCCGATGGCAGAATTGTGGATGGGCGCACATCCGAAAGCCAGTTCGGTAGTGACTGACACCCGCGGCAACACCTGCTCTTTATATGATTTTATTGCCGGTGATCCGCAGTCAGCACTGGGAACCGAAATTAACCGCCGTTTTCACCGGCTGCCGTTTCTGTTTAAAGTGCTGAGTGCCGCTCAACCGCTGTCGGTACAGGTTCATCCGGACAAAGCCGCCGCAGAAGCCGGGTTTGCCCGTGAGAACGAGGCCGGAATCGCACTGGATTCGCCAGTCCGCAATTATAAGGATGATAACCATAAGCCTGAGCTGGTTTATGCCCTCACCCCGTTCCGTGCGATGAATGCTTTTCGTCCGCTGACGGAAATGGCAGAACTGCTCAGTGAAGTCGCCCCGGCACATCCGGCTATTGAGCGCTTTATTGCCTCGCCGTCAGAGGAACAACTGTCTGCTTTATTTACCCGCCTGCTCTCTATGAGCGGAGAAACCAAAGAACGGGCAATCGGCGTACTGAAATCCGCACTGAACAGCCGCCGCGGTGAACCGTGGGATACCATCCGTAAGATGACAGAATTTTATTCTGACGATAATGGTCTTTTCACCCCCCTGCTGCTCAATGTTGTTGAGCTGAAGCCCGGCGAAGCGATGTTCCTGTATGCCCGCACACCGCATGCTTATCTGGAAGGAACCGCGCTGGAGGTGATGGCTAACTCGGATAATGTGTTACGCGCCGGACTGACACAAAAACATATTGATGTCGGTGAATTGCTGAATAATCTTGATTTTGTACCGAAACACGCAAAAAGTTTATTTATGCAGCCGGAACATATTAACAACACAGAAATTTTCCCGATCCCTGTTGATGACTTTTCTTTTTCAATCATGAAAATGTGTAATCAGGAAATGAATATTGAGAACAACAGTGCTAATATTCTTTTTTGTGTGGAAGGTCAAGCGGTTATCACTACGGAAACAGAACAATTAAGAGTTATCTCAGGTGAATCTGTTTTTCTTTCTGCTATAGAAAGAAAGTTTAAAATAGATGGTGAAGGAATCATTGCCCGCGTTTATAATGCCGTGTAAGTAACTTCTCTAATTTTCTCCGGGCAGTCAGCTGGTTAACTGTCCGTTAATTTTGATACTGTGCGAAAACCTGCAAAATAAATCGCATATAAAGGATGGATTTCTCTATGAAAAAGTCGTTAGTTGCTGTTGGCGTTATTGTCGCATTAGGCGCCGCATGGGGTGTGGCTTCATGGCAGACAGGTAAGAAAATTGAAGCAAACCTTGATGCTTATATCGCCAAAGCGAATCAATTAATTAAGGATAAGTACCCGGATATCCCTGTTACGCTGACCGCTAAAGATTTTTCACGCGGTATTTTCAGCTCAGATGTCAAACTGATCCTCAAAGAAACGAAAAAAAGCGGTGATACCTCAGGTGCCGGTGAAGAAGTTGTTCTTCTGAATACTATCGATCACGGTCCTTTCCCGTTATCTCAGCTGAAGAGTATGGTGTTCTCGCCAAATATGGCGGCAATCCATACTGAGCTGGAAAACAATGACGTCACCAAGCCGGCCTTCGACATCACCGGTGGTAAATCCCCTGTTGTCACCGATACCCGTGTCAGCTACGACCAGAGTTTCGACATTGATCTTGCTGTCAGCAAAATCAACTATAAGAAAGACGGTGAAGAGCTCGCATTCTCCGGTGCTGATCTGAACGTTAAATTCGATAAAGAATTCAAAAACGTTAAAGGCAAAGGCAGCAGCGATGAACTGACTTACCGTAAAGGTGAGCGCGAAAGCATGGTTCTGAAAGGCCTGTCTTTCGACAGCGATGTGTCCAAATCCGGTGACAGCTATTTCTACCTGGGTGACCAGAATCTGAGCCTGAAAGAGTTAGCGGTTGTTAATTACAGCGACACCGTTTCTCTGAAAGACCTGAAAATGAGCGGCACATCCGGCAGCAAAGATAACAAACTGACTGCAGATGTTGATTACAGCCTCGGTTCACTGAGCTACCGTGATATCGACCTCGGCGCTATCAGCCTGAAAGGTTCTCTGAAAGATCTGGATGCAACTTCCGCAAATACGCTGATGGCATCTCTCGAAGAGTACACCAAGATGTCTGAATCAATGTACACCGAAGATTTCGATGAAGAAAAAATGGCAGCACTGGATGAAAAAATGAAATCCAATGCGCTGGGTCTGTTCAAATACAGCCCGTCTTTCGCTATCGCACCTCTGAGCTGGAAAAACAGCGGCGGTGAGTCAAAAGTCAATCTGAACGTGACCTTTAATGCACTGAATGCCGATAGCTTTAAAGCACTGGAAAAGGCATCAAGCTTTGAAAAAGCCCTGCCGGTTCTGGTGAAAGAGTTCGGTTTCAATATGGATCTGTCCAAATCAATGCTGACTGATTTCGTTGGTGTTGCGATGCAGTCTCAGGGCATGGGCGCCAAAGAAGCCAAAGAACAGGGTGAACAGGGTGTTGCTCAGATGGCCAGCATGGGCGCCATGATGGAAATCGTGAAAGTCACTGATAAAGCGATCACCATGGATCTGAAATACAGCAACAACAATATCGATTTCAACGGTAAGAAATACACCGTTGCTGAATTCCTGGAAAAATATGACCAGTACGGCGCACTGAGCGATAACAGCGGTGACGACGAAGGTTATGAGGAAGAAGCTATTGAAATAGATCCTAACGGTGATGTCACAGAAGAAGTGACTATCGGTGAAGAACCGGCTGCTGATGCTGCTGCGGCACCTGCTGCACAGTAATTTCACACTGTTATTATCTGTTGATCAGACAAAAGCCAGTCGTCAGACTGGCTTTTTATCATCTGAGGAATTCCGCAATGATTAACCGTTCACTCCCCCTGACAGATCTGCACCGCCATCTGGACGGCAATATCCGCCTGTCCACTATTCTGGATCTGGCCCGTCAGCACAATCTCCCGCTGCCCGCATATGAGACTGAAGCACTGCGCCCGCATGTGCAGGTAATGAGCAATGAACCTGACCTGGTGCAGTTTCTGAGTAAACTGGACTGGGGCGTTTCCGTACTGGCTGACCTGGACGCCTGCCGCCGTGTAGCCGCAGAAAACGTACAGGATGCTGTCAGTGCCGGGCTGGATTATGCTGAATTGCGCTTTTCTCCTTACTATATGGCAATGAAACACAACCTGCCTGTTGAAGGCGTGGTGGAAGCTGTTCTGGATGGGGTGGCATCTGAAGTCCGTAACAATCCGGTGCGGATTAATATGATTGGTATTCTGAGCCGGACATTCGGTACTGATGCCTGTCATGAAGAACTGAATGCCCTGCTCGCTCATCATGAGCGGATTGTGGCACTGGATATTGCCGGTGACGAATCCGGTTATCCCGGCGATTTATTTACCGATCACTTCCGCAAGGCCCGCGATGTAAACTGGGCTATCACCGCACATGCAGGGGAAGCTGCCGGTGCCGCCAGTATCTGGCAGGCGATCCGCGACCTGGGTGCACAGCGTATCGGCCACGGCGTGATGGCGATTGAAGACCCGGCACTGATGGATTATCTGGCAGAGCACCGCATCGGCATGGAATCCTGCCTGACGTCCAATATTCAGACCAGTACAGTACCGTCACTGGCCGCTCATCCGCTGAAACTATTCCTGGCACATGGCATTGCCGCCACCATTAACACGGATGACCCGGCGGTTGAAGGTATTGAGATTGCCCATGAATACAATGTTGCCGCACCGGCTGCCGGTCTGACCCGTGCGGAAATTGAACAGGCGCAAATCAACGGACTGGAAATTGCCTTTTTATCCGCGGAAGAAAAAGCGTCACTGAGAGATATGGCAGCTAAACGCAGTTATTAAGCGCCTGCCTGCCAGACAACTTATAAATCCCCCGGAAGCCGGATATTTACCCTGGGGGATTTCGGGTTAATACAGGTATATGCAGCAGCCCGCAATCGCCCCCCCGCAAATCAGCACCATTTCCGGCTCACATTAAGTGATAACGAACCCGTGTTTATCCCACCCGGCTCGCAATAACTGAAAATAAAATCTGCACACCCGCAGTTTTCCCACACTTTCCCCTGATTGCTGTATACTTTTCTTTGCAGCCTGAACGGCTGCCTAATCTAAACAGGAGAATATAATGAACACATCACTGTTCAGTAAAACCCCGGCGGTCACGGTTCTCAACAACCGTGGTCTGACCATTCTCAACATCGCGTACCATCGCCACCCTGAGTCGCCGGACGTCACTACAGAGCGCATCACCCGCCATCAGTACGATGCCCGGGGCTTCCTGACGCAGAGCGCCGACCCGCGCCTGGCGGAGGCCGGACTGGCGAACTTTACTTACCGGACAGATCTGCGCGGAGGCGTCCTGCGTTCACAGGGGGCAGACAACGGTATCACCGTCAGCCTTAACGACGTTGCCGGACGCCCCTTTATTACGGTCAATAACATCGGTACCGCAGACAACGGTACTGATGACCGGCGTCAGGCCGTAACCCGAACCTGGCAGTATGAGGATACATCCCTGGCCGGACGTCCGTTAAGTATTACAGAGCAGACCAACGGTGGAGCCGCCCGTATCACGGAGCGTTTCGTCTATGCCGGTAATACGGATGCAGAGAAAGCTCTGAATCTCGCCGGTCAGCTTGTCAGTCACTACGATACCGCCGGACTGGAGCAGACAAGCAGCATTGCTCTGACCGGCGTGCCACTCTCCGTCACCCGGCGGCTGCTGAAGAATGCGGATAACTCTGACACGGTGGCTGACTGGCAGGGACAAAATGTACCGGTCTGGAACAGCCTGCTGGACAATGACGCACGGGTCACCCTGAGCACTGCGGACACCACCGGCTCCATACTGACCACCACCGATGCACAAGGCAATATGCAGCGTATGGCGTACGATGTGGCAGGCCTTCTGTCAGGCAGCTGGCTGACGCAGAAAGGAGGTTCTGAGCAGGTTATCGTGGCTTCCCTGACGTACTCGGCAGCCGGACAGAAACTGCGTGAAGAGCACGGCAACGGTGTGATAACCACGTACTCATACGAACCGGAAACGCAACGTCTGAGCGGCATTAAAACGGAACGCCCGGCCGGACATGCCGCCGGACTGAAGATACTGCAGGATCTGCGCTATGAATATGACCCAGTGGGGAACGTTCTGAAGGTAACCAATGATGCCGAAGAGACCCGTTTCTGGCGCAATCAGAAAGTGGTGCCGGAAAACACATACACCTACGACAGCCTGTACCAGCTGATCAGCGCCACCGGACGTGAAATGGCAAATGCCGGTCAGCAGGGCAGCGGATTACCGCCTCTGACCGTTCCCCTTCCCGCAGACAGCAGCGCATACACGAACTATACCCGCAGGTATACCTACGATACAGCCGGCAACCTGACGCAGATAAGCCACCGCGCACCGGCGACAAACAATAACTACACAACAAAAATCACCATAAGCAACCGAAGCAACCGGGGCGTACTGAGCACGCTGACGGAAAATCCGGCAGCCGTGGATGCACTGTTCACCACAGGCGGTCAGCAGAAACAACTGCAACCGGGACAGAGCCTGACCTGGACACCACGCAACAAGCTGCTGAAGGTGACACCGATCGTGCGGAGCGGAAAAGCAGATGACAGCGAAATCTACCGCTATGATGCGGGCAGCCTGCGCATCCTGAAAGTCAGCAGGCAGAAAACCGGCGGCAGTATGCAGACGCAACGGGTGCAATATCTGCCGGGTCTGGAGCTGCGCACAACAAAAACCGGCGATACGCAAACGGAGAGCCTGCAGGTGATTATCGCGGGGGACGCGGGGCAGATACGCCTTCTGCACCGGGAGAATGGCGATGACCAGATGCGCTGGAGCTACGATAACCTGATCGGCAGCAGCGGTCTGGAGCTGGATGGTGAGGGAAATATTATCAGTATGGAGGAGTACTACCCGTACGGCGGCACCGCCGTGTGGACTGCCCGCAGCGTCGCGGAAGCGGAGTACAAAACCGTGCGCTACTCAGGCAGGGAGCGGGATGCCACCGGACTGTACTACTATGGTTACCGGTACTACCAGCCGTGGGCCGGAAGATGGCTGAGTGCGGACCCTGCAGGAATAATGGACGGACTGAATCTGTTCAGAATGGTACGGAATAATCCTCTGCGATTTTTTGATACCAACGGACTGGCACCCAGTGAGGGCAAATCTCAGCAGACGCTCGGCAGACCCCATATTAAAGCAGCTAAATCTTTAGCGGCGGAACAATTATCTGCTGCTGAGAAATTTTTGAATAACGCATCCAATAATGACGTTGCGTTAGATATCTATAAGACATTTTTCGGGCAGCATATGGAAGCAGAAAAACTGGGTCTATGGAAAACACAAATAAAAAATGTGTCAGAGGGAATAAACAAACTGGATGCGAGAAAAAATGTCCGGTATTCACCGCAGAAGATAACCGAATCCGGAGAGAAATCAGAGACAGTGGCAGCCGAAGCCGATATAACGGCATTTCAGCACGAGGGAAAAATTCACATAAATGCTTATACTCACGTACTGGATAAAGTCAAAAAAAATGAATCACTGGGTGTTGATCATTTAGCGCATATTTTGATTCATGAAATGTCTCACCTCCGCCTGGGCACGGATGATAACGCGTATATCGGGGTGATGCAACATGAGGGATATCATGATTTAAATGCTATGCTCGCCCTTCTTGAACCAGAAAAACTACAGGCCGGCAGAGGAGAGCCTGAAGAAACGATCAAACAACGGCGTGCCCGGGGAAGTCTGGACGCGGTGAGAAATGCAGACTCTTTTACAACAGCAACCCGTTATCTTGCTTATACTGCAAAAAATGCTGATTTCTATCGTCATTTTGCCGGGCAGAAAAAAAAGTTCAAACCCGGTTCGCCGTCTCTTATCACGAGTCCGCGCTGGAGGTGAGTGTCATTGATTAACACGATACAGGCTATCATAGTGTTTATACAGACTGTATTGTCGTTAAAACCCGCCAGGATGGCAGTGTGATAAACAAGGCTGTTTTCTTTATACCGGGCGGTCAGAAAGAGCCGCCCGGTATTTTCCGTCACCAACTCCCTGAAGCACCGCCGCCGCCGCTGCTGCCACCTCCGCCACCGGAAGATCCGCTGCTTCCTGAACTGCCGCCGGAGCTGCTGCTGTAACTGCCACTGTCAGAACCGGATGAGTATCCGCCTCCTGCCCCGGCCATAACACCGGTTAATTTCCGCATTTCCGCTTCCTGAATACGGTATCCCGGAATTAATGCATATAACAGAAAACACAGAAACAGTGAGCCAAATACATTAAGAAAAACGAGGATCATGATACTGATAAATAATGCGTCCGGATCAGGATCTCCGTCTGCCAGAACCCGTGTCATTATAAAAATCAGAACGGAATAAAATAACACGCTCACTGTATGGCCGAGCGGCGCCGGATAAATATATTTATACTGCAAAAATGCTGTCAGGCGTTTCTGAGTAAGGTGTATTGCCCGCCCGGGCTGACGTTTCTTCTTGCTTTTGGATTTCGCGTCTTCCTCTCTCAGATATTCAATATCTTTAAGAACCTGCTTTTCTATCCTTTTCTTACGGCGGGGAGAACCAATAAATAATGACCAGAGATACACCGTAATAAAGGTCAGAATATAAATAATCGTCAGTCGTTTGAGTTTTAATGGCTCTGTTCCGGATGTCTCTGATGTGATATATCCCGGTTCATTTCCGCTGATAATATCAATGGCATCGGTCACACCTGCTTCAATCCCCGTAAAATAATAGCCATTTTTAAATTCAGGGGTGATGCGGTGACGGATAATACGGCCTGCGGAGACATCCGGCAGAATACCTTCCAGACCGTAACCGATTTCAAAGCGCAGATTACGGTCATTAACAGCCACAACCAGCAACAGCCCGTTATTCTGACCTTTGCGGCCGATTTTCCAGGTATTGAATGCACTGTGCGCAAAGGTCTCAATACTTTCCCCGCCGGTTGACGGCACAATAAACACCACGAACTGACTGCCGTCATTGCGGCTCAGTTCGTACTCCGTGAGCTGCCGGTTAAGCTGTGCGAATTGCGGGCGGGTCAGAAGACCGGCGCTGTCAATAACCCGTTCCCGTTTCAGTTCCGGCAGCGGCTGCATATCTGCACGGGCAAAGAAACTGATGAAAAGAAGTACAAGGCATCCTGCCATAACCCTGTTCATAATTACTCCTGTGAATGTTCTTTCCCCTGCCGCGCATAGCGCGCCGCCATCACCGCGCACACCATCAGCTGAATCTGATGAAACAGCATCAGCGGCAGTACCAGAATACCGACTACCGCAGGCGGGAACATCACGTTTGCCATCGGCACACCATTTGCCAGGCTTTTCTTAGAGCCGCAGAACACAATCGTGATTTCATCGGCCTTATTAAAGCCCAGTGCCCGGGCGCCGTACACGTTGATCACCAGCACAATCGCCAGCAGCCCGCACGACACCACCGCAATCTGCAAAATAGACATTGCGTCGATCTGCTGCCAGATCCCCTCGGCCACAGCTTCACTGAAAGCGACATACACCACCAGCAGAATAGAGGTCCGGTCTGTTTTATTGATAATTTTTTTGTTGCGATCCACCCACTTACCGATCAGCGGACGGGAGAGATGCCCGACCACAAACGGCAGCATCAGCTGCAGCAGAATAGAACGGATAGCACCCAGTGTATCGAGATCATGCGCGCCTTGTGTTTCCATCATAAAACCGATAATCACCGGTGATAAGAAAACGCCGAGAATACTGGAGGCGGATGCACTGCAAATCGCCGCAGCGACATTACCACCCGCAACAGACGTAAAGGCAATGGCGGATTGTACTGTTGCCGGTAAGGCACATAAATATAAGAAACCCATGTAAATGGTTGGTGACATCCACTCCGGTACCAGAAACTGCAAACCCAGCCCCAGCAGCGGAAAGAGGATAAAAGTACTGGAAAATACCATCAGATGCAGACGCCAGTGCCCCATCCCCGTCACAATCGCTTCCCGCGAAAGTTTGGCGCCGTGGAAGAAGAACAGTAACGCAATCGCAGCGGTGGTCAGATAGCGGAATCCGGTTGCCACATTACCGGTAGCCGGAAAGAGTGACGCCAAAATAACAACCGTGATCATTATGACCAGGAACGGATCTAACCGCAGTTTCTGCCACCAGTTTGTCATGCGTTATTCACTTTTATCTGCATTAAAGTTAAATGATTATTTGTTACAGTGTCACAGTCCGTCCGGTCTTATGTGATTCCATACCGGCCTCAATAATACGGATAATTTCCGCGCCTTCATGAGCGGTAACCGGGTTCGGGCCATTATTGATAATTGCCTCTGCCACTTCTGCGTAATAACGGCCGTAGTGACCGGCTTTGTTCGGGTAACTTTCCGTGATCACTTCAATACCATCCGGTGATAAGCTCAGTTCCCCGTCACGATCGTCATGACCCCAGTTCACACCGACCGGCATCTGCCCTGCTTTCAGCGCATTTTCCTGCGGATCAAGCCCGTACTTCACGTAGCTGCCTTTCATACCGTGAACGATATACACCGGAGATTCCGCTGCCGCGACAGTGGTGGCATGCAGTATCACTTTTACATCCGGATAGTGCAGTTGCGCATGGAAATAATCCACTGCTTCAGAACCCGGCCGGATCATACCCAGATCGGCGGTGATCGCTTCCGGTTTGCCGAAAAATTGCAGTGCCTGATCAATCAGATGTGACCCCAGGTCATACCAGATACCACTACCCAATGCAGCCGCTTCACGCCAGCGTTTTTGCGGCTGCGGGCGGTAGCGGTCAAAATGGACTTCAAAATATTTGATATCCCCGAGTTTTTTACTTTCAAACAGGGATTTCAGTGTCAGATAACCGGAGTCAAAACGGCGGTTATGATAGACGGACAAAATCAGACCGGCATCATCTGCCTGTTTTGCCAGGGCAAACGCCTCTTCGGAGGTCAGGGTAAACGGTTTATCCACCACAACGTGCTTACCGGCCGCCAGTGCCATCCGGGCCAGCGGAAAATGTGTGTCGTTCGGCGTCGGGATCACGACGAGATCAATCGCCGGATCAGTAAAAATATCTTCCGGAGTGGCGACAACCTGCACATCCGGGTAATCCGCATGTACTTTTGCGGCATCACTGCTCGCGACTTTAGCCAGTTCCATGTTGGCATTATTCACAATAAACGGCGCATGGAATGTTTTTCCGGCAAAACCGTATCCGATCAGGCCCACTTTCAGTATTTTCGTCATCACTCCCTCCGGGGGATTGTCATGTTAACGGATAAAAACATGCTTTCAGAATTTGTCATCCTCCTGAAAAGTACCACTAACTGATTCCGTGACGCAAATAATGCGCCCGGTTTTCATCAGTTTTGCCGCTTTTTCATTCTGATACACACAGTTATCCGCCCTTTCACACAATCCCGATAACCCCGGATGCCCGGGGATTGCTATTATTCACCCCGCTTACCGGGGAACCCGGGTTTTTATCTGTTTATTTGAATGTTTTGAATGACTCGCTTTGGGCATTGCAATGGCTGACTACTTATTACTTTTTGTCGGGACGGTGCTGGTTAATAACTTCGTACTCGTCAAATTCTTAGGATTATGCCCCTTTATGGGGGTGTCCAAAAAACTGGAAACCGCGATTGGCATGGGGTTTGCGACCACATTTGTGATGACGCTCGCCTCGGTCTGCTCGTGGCTGATGGATACCTTTATCCTTATCCCGCTGGATATTCTCTATCTGCGCACACTGAGCTTTATTCTGGTGATCGCTGTGGTGGTGCAGTTCACCGAAATGGTGGTGCGTAAAACCAGCCCGGCGCTCTACCGCCTGCTCGGGATATTCCTGCCGCTGATCACCACCAACTGTGCCGTACTCGGCGTGGCACTGCTGAACATCAACCTGTCCCATAATTTTCTGCAATCCGCCGTTTACGGCTTTGGTGCGGCAGCCGGTTTCTCTCTGGTGATGGTGCTGTTCGCCGCTATCCGCGAACGTCTGGCAACGGCTGATGTGCCTGCGCCTTTCCGCGGGGCGTCTATCGGGCTGGTCACTGCCGGTCTGATGTCTCTGGCCTTTATGGGCTTTAGTGGTCTGGTGAAATTCTGATGACAATGATTTGGATTGCCGTTGCCGTACTCAGTCTGCTGGGTCTGGCATTTGGCCTGATACTGGGTTATGCCTCCCGCCGCTTTAAAGTGGAGGAAGATCCCATTGTGGATAAAATTGATGACATTCTGCCGCAGAGTCAGTGCGGGCAGTGTGGTTTCCCCGGCTGCCGTCCTTATGCGGAGTCCGTTGCCAATGGCGGCGCAATAAACCGCTGTGCTCCCGGCGGCGAACAGGTGATGCTGAAACTGGCGGATATGCTGGGTGTGGACCCGCAACCACTCGACGGCGACGACGACGCTGTGCTTAATCCGGTACGTAAGGTGGCCTTTATTCATGAAGACCAGTGCATCGGCTGCACCAAATGTATTCAGGCGTGTCCGGTGGATGCCATTATCGGTGCCACCCGCGCGATGCACACCGTGGTTGAAAACCTCTGCACCGGCTGTGACTTATGTGTCGCGCCCTGCCCGACAGATTGCATCGAGATGATCCCGGTTGCGGTCACCCCGCGTAACTGGAAGTGGGACTTAAACACGATTCCGGTCAGAAATATTCCGGCGGATACCACCGGTACACCTGTCAAACCCGTTCAGATTGAGGCGTCGTAAGTTTTATGTTCAATTTGCTCAACTTTCTGAAAAAAGACCGGGTATGGGATTTTGACGGCGGCATTCATCCGCCGGAAATGAAATTACAGTCCTCCCGGACACCGATGCGGGTATGTCCGGTACCGGAAGAACTTATCATTCCGTTACAACAGCATATCGGCAACGAAGGCGATGTGCTGGTCAGCCCCGGCGACCATGTTCTGAAAGGTCAGCCGCTGACACGCGGAACCGGCCGCAGCCTGCCGGTTCATGCCTCATCTTCCGGCACCGTTACAGCCGTGGAGCCTTGCGTAACCGCGCATCCGTCCGGACTGACCGCGCCGTGTGTCCGTATCCGGACTGACGGGCTGGATACCCCGTATCCGGCAGAAAAAACAACGGATTTCACATCGCTCACCAAAACAGAGCTGACTGACCGCATTCATCAGGCCGGAATTGCCGGTCTCGGCGGCGCAGGCTTTCCGACCGCAAATAAACTGAAAGGCGGTGGTGATCTTATCCGCACCCTGATTATCAATGCGGCTGAATGTGAACCCTATATTACGGCTGATGACCGTCTGATGCAGGAGCATGCCGGTGAAATTCTTACCGGGATCCGTATTCTGATGCACCTTCTGGAACCAGAACAGGTGCTTATCGGCATAGAAGATAACAAACCGGAGGCGATTGCCGCACTGCGGGATGTCACTGACGGGGAAAAACAGATTTTTGTGCGGGTGATCCCGACCAAATACCCGTCCGGCGGTGCCAAACAGCTGACCAAAATCCTTACCGGCCGTGAAGTGCCGTCCGGCGGGCGTTCCTCTGATATCGGCGTACTGATGCAGAACGTCGGAACCGTTGTTGCCATCAAACGCGCGATTACTGACGGCGAACCGCTGATTCAGCGCGTGGTGACGGTAACCGGAGAAGCCGTCGAATCACCGGGAAATTTCTGGACCCGTCTGGGGACTCCGATCCGTTTCCTGCTGCAACAGGCCGGTTTTCATCCGCAACATGAACAGATGGTTGTGATGGGCGGCCCGCTGATGGGCTTTACACTGCCGGATCTTGATGTTCCGGTGGTAAAAATCACGAACTGCATTCTTGCGCCGACCACAAACGAAATGGAACCGGCTGCACCGGAAGAAGCCTGCATCCGTTGCAGTCACTGCGTGGATGCCTGTCCGGCAGGATTGCTGCCGCAGCAGCTCTACTGGTTCAGTAAAGGTAACGAACACGAAAAAGCCGAGCAGCATCATCTGTTTGACTGCATCGAATGCGGAGCCTGTGCCTGGGTCTGCCCGAGCAATATCCCGCTGGTACAATATTACCGGCAGGAAAAAGCCCAAATTATTGAGATCCGCGAAGAAGCACAACGCGCTGCCGATGCCAAAATCCGCTTTGAAGCCAAACAGGCACGAATGGCACGGGAAAAAGAAGCCCGTGAAAACCGCCACAAAAATGCGGCTGTTCAGGTGGATGAGAAAGACAGTGCAGCAATCAGTGCCGCGCTTGCCCGCGTAAAAGCCAAAGACAGCAGTGCGGGAATGACAATCTCAGTCAATCCTTCCGCATTGCCGGATAACAGCGCTGCCATTGCCGCCCGTGAAGCACGCAAAGCACAGGCACGGGCTCGTCAGGCAGAAAAAGCCGCTCAGGCAGAAACTGTACAACCGGCTGCGGAAACGGAAACCGATCCGCGTAAAGCTGCTGTAGCCGCTGCCCTCGCCCGCGCCAAAGCGAAGAAAGCGGCACAGGCCGCAGATGCACCGGCAGACACCGTACAATCGGCGATGGAGACAGAAACCGATCCGCGTAAAGCCGCTGTCGCAGCGGCCATTGCCCGTGCCAAAGCGAAGAAAGCAGCTCAGGCCGCAGACGCACCGGCAGATACCGCACAACCGGCTGCGGAAACGGAAACTGATCCGCGCAAAGCTGCTGTAGCCGCCGCTATCGCCCGCGCCAAAGCGAAGAAAGCCGCTCAGGCCGCAGACGCACCGGCAGACACCGCACAACCGGCAGCGGAGACGGAAACCGATCCGCGCAAAGCCGCTGTAGCCGCCGCTATCGCCCGCGCCAAAGCGAAGAAAGCCGCTCAGGCCGCGGAAGCACCGGCAGACACCGCACAACCGGCTGCGGAGACAGAAACTGATCCGCGTAAAGCCGCTGTCGCGGCGGCCATTGCCCGCGCCAAAGCGAAGAAAGCCGCGCAGGCTGCAAACGCACCGGCGGACACCGCACAACCGGAAGCGGAAGCGGAAGCAGAAACTGATCCACGTAAAGCCGCTGTAGCCGCCGCTATTGCCCGCGCCAAAGCGAAAAAAGCCGCTCAGGCTGCGGAAGCACCGGCAGACACCGTACAACCGGCTGCGGAGACAGAAACCGATCCGCGTAAAGCTGCTGTCGCGGCGGCCATTGCCCGCGCCAAGGCGAAGAAAGCGGCGCAGGCGGCAGCACAACATTCTGAAGAAACCACTGATTAATGAAGCGAAATAAGCATGAAATTTAGGCCCGTTTCCTCAAACGCCCCGCACCGTCTGAAAATTGCGGGATCACCGTTTACCCATAACCATGACAACACCTCCGCCATCATGCTGTGGGTGGTGATAGCCATGATTCCGGGGATTGCCGCACAGCTCTGGTTCTTCGGGATCGGCACACTGATTCAGGTTCTGATTGCAGTGACGACAGCGCTGGTAACCGAAAGTATCGCGATCCGCCTGCGCAATCAGCCGGTGATGCCGTATCTGAAAGATAACTCCGCGCTGGTCACTGCCATGCTGCTGGCTGTCAGTATCCCGCCGCTCGTGCCCTGGTGGATGATTGTTATCGGTACATTTTTTGCCGTGATTATTGCCAAACATCTGTATGGCGGTCTCGGGCAAAACCCGTTTAACCCGGCGATGGTCGGTTATGTGGTACTGCTGATCTCCTTCCCGGTTCAGATGACCAGCTGGCTGCCGCCGGAAAGCCTGCAAATCACACCGGTTTCGGTCAGTGATAGTCTGCATATGATTTTTACCGGGTTATCTGATGGCGGCCTGACACTGGAGCAGTTACGTGCAGGCGCGGATGGTATGAGCCAGGCGACGCCGCTCGACAGTTTCAAAACCGGACTGCTGACCCGTGAGATGTCCGATATTCTGACACAGCCTGTTTTACAGGGCTCTGTTGCCGGTATCGGCTGGCAATGGGTGAATATCGGCTATCTGATCGGCGGCTGTATTCTGCTCAACCGCAACGTGATTGCATGGCAAATCCCGGTATCGATGCTGGGCACGCTGGCCGTTTTGTCTGCTATCGGCTATCTGATTGATTCATCACACTTCAGCTCTCCGGTGATTCAGCTGTTTTCCGGCGCTTCCATGCTCGGGGCATTCTTTATTGCCACCGACCCGGTCACCGCCTCCACCACGCCGCGCGGCCGCCTGATATACGGGATACTGATCGGCCTTCTGCTGTGGATTATCCGCGTTTACGGCGGTTATCCGGATGCCGTGGCGTTTGCCGTCCTGCTGGCTAATATCACGGTACCGCTGATCGATACCTACACACAACCGCGTGTTTACGGGCACAAACGGGGGAATAAATGATTGCCACATTACGCCGTTACGGGCTGATCCTCGCCCTGTTTGCCGCCGGAACCACCGGACTGAGCGGATTTGTTTATACGCTGACAAAACCGGAAATTGATAAGCAGGCCGCTGCACAGCAAAAAGCGCTGTTTGCCGAAATCCTGCCGGAATCGGTTTATAATAATGATGTGATTGCAGAGTGTTATCTGGTTACTGACCCTGCACTGGGCAATGAACTGCCGCACCGGCTGTATATTGCCCGTAAAGACGGAACACCGGTTGCCGCTGTTCTCGAATCCACCGCGCCTGACGGCTATTCGGGGAATATTCAGCTGCTGGTTGCCGCGGATTTTAACCGGACGGTGCTCGGCTCCCGCGTAACGGAACATAAAGAGACACCGGGGCTGGGTGATAAAATTGATACCCGGATTTCAGACTGGATCACCACACTGAGCGGCAGACATGTTGAATCCGCCAAAGACCCGCACTGGGCAGTGAAAAAAGACGGCGGTGATATCGATCAGTTTACCGGTGCCACCATTACCCCACGGGCGGTTGTCAACGCAGTCCGCGTGACGGCGGATTATATGCAGACCCTGCCGCCGCAACTGAATTCCTTACCTCAATGCGGAGCTGAATAATGAGTCAGATTAAAGGGTTATTTGCTGACGGATTATGGAAAAATAACTCAGCACTGGTCCAGGTACTGGGATTGTGTCCGCTGCTGGCGGTCTCTTCCACCGTCACCAACGCACTGGGACTCGGACTGGCCACCACTCTGGTGCTGATTTGCACTAACGTGGCAGTCTCCGCACTGCGCCGCTGGATCCCGTCAGAAATCCGTATTCCTATCTATGTGATGCTGATTGCCTCTGTGGTGACTGCGGTGCAATTGCTGATCAACGCCTATGCTTTCGGTTTATATCAGTCACTCGGTATCTTTATCCCGCTGATTGTGACCAACTGTATTGTGATTGGACGTGCCGAAGCCTTTGCCGCCAAAAACGCCGTATATCCTTCCGCCATTGACGGACTGGCGATGGGGCTCGGCGCCACCGCCGCGCTGTTTGTGCTCGGCGCCATGCGCGAGATCCTCGGTAACGGGACACTGTTTGACGGTGCTGATCTGCTGCTCGGCGACTGGGCTAAAGTCCTGCGTGTCGATGTGTTACATCTCGATACCCCGTTCCTGCTGGCGATGCTGCCGCCGGGGGCGTTTATCGGACTTGGCTTAATGCTGGCGGGCAAGTATCTTATTGATGAAAAAATGAAAAAGCGCAAAAATGCGCCCGCTGCCGCACAATACGAAACAGAAAAAGGATGCGGAAGCCATCTGGTCAAATAACTGTATAATAAAGCAGGCTCCTTTCCCGGGAGTTTGCTTTTATCATCAATGAGCCAATGTCGTTATGAATAAAGAAAAACGTATTGAAATTCTGACCCGCCTGCGGGACAACAACCCGCAACCCACCACTGAACTGCTGTTTGATTCTCCGTTTGAATTACTGATCTCCGTCTTATTATCCGCCCAGGCAACTGATGTCAGCGTCAATAAAGCCACCCGCCCGCTGTATGCCGTTGCCAATACGCCGCAGGCCATCCTGGACCTCGGTGTTGACGGGGTGAAGACCTACATTAAAACCATCGGGTTATTTAATACCAAAGCAGAGAATGTGATAAAAACCTGCCGGATGCTGGTTGAACTGCATAACGGCGAAGTGCCGGAAGACAGAGCGGCGCTGGAAGCCCTGCCGGGTGTGGGACGCAAAACCGCCAATGTGGTACTCAATACTGCATTCGGCTGGCCGACTATCGCTGTTGATACCCATATTTTCCGTGTCTGCAACCGCACAAAATTTGCCCCCGGCAAAAACGTGGATGAGGTGGAACAAAAATTATTGCGGGTTGTACCGGCAGAATTTAAAGTCGACTGCCATCACTGGTTTATACTGCACGGGCGTTACACCTGCATTGCCCGCAAACCCCGCTGCGGTTCATGTATCATTGAAGATCTGTGTGAATTCAGCGAAAAAGTGTATCCGGAAGATTAATCTGCTGCACTTTAAACAGAAATTGCCCTCTGTGCTTGCGGGCAGCGTAAATTCGCGTAAAAATAACCATAAATTTGCTCACCCAACCAGTACGGGAACCTATGTTTCAAGATAACCCGCTGTTAGCTCAGCTAAAACAACAGCTCCACGATAAAACATTGCGTGTCGAAGGGATCGTAAAAAGTACCGATAAAGGCTACGGTTTCCTGGAAGTTGACGGACAAAAATCCTATTTTATTCCGCCGCCGCAGATGAAAAAAGTCATGCACGGCGATCGCATCACTGCTGCTATTCACACCGTGAATAATAAAGATGTGGCAGAGCCGGAAGCCCTCGTCACCCCGTTTCTGGACAGATTTGTCGGCCGTGTGCAGCGCAAAGAAAATGATGACCGTCTCTGGATAATTCCCGATCATCCGCTGTTAAAAGATTCCATTCCCTGCCGTCCGGCAAAAGGGGTTGATCATGAATTCCGTCAGGGCGACTGGGCCGTTGCGGAAATGCGCCGCCACCCGCTGAAAGGTGATCGCAGCTTCCATGCAGAAATCACCGGCTTTATCACTGATGCGGATGACCATTACGCGCCGTGGTGGGTAACCCTGACCCGCCATCAGCACGCACTGAAAGAGCCGGAGCCGGTTGACGTGGCCATGGCTGATGATAATCTGCCGCGTACTGATCTGACTCATCTGGATTTCGTGACTATCGACAGTGCATCCACTGAAGATATGGATGATGCGCTTTATATCACCACCGGTGATAACAATCAGCTTCAGCTGACCATTGCCATTGCCGACCCGACCAGCTATATCCCGGCCGGCAGCGAATTGGATGCCATTGCCCGTAAACGCGCCTTCACCAACTATCTGCCGGGCTTTAATATCCCGATGCTGCCGCGCAATCTGTCTGATGACCTGTGTTCACTGCATCCGCATGTGCGTCGTCCGGCACTGGTGTGTCAGGTCTCCATAAACGAAGATGGTTCTCTGGCGGATGATGCCGTGTTCTTCGCTGCCTGGGTTGAATCCAAAGCCAAGCTGGCTTATGACGATATCTCTGATCTGCTGGAAGGTGTGGCTGACCGGGTAACTCCTGATGAGACTATCCGCCGTCAGATTTCCCTGTTGCAGGATATGTATCAGCGCCGCCATCACTGGCGTGAAACCCACGCACTGGTCTTTAAAGACCGCCCTGATTACCGCTTTATTCTTGATGAAAACGGTGTGGTGACGGATATCGTGGCTGAACAGCGCCGCAGTGCCAACCGCATAGTGGAAGAGGCGATGATCACCGCCAATATCTGTGCCGCAGAGGTGCTGGATAAGAAACTCGGTTTTGGTGTCTATAACGTACACACCGGGCTTGATCCGCTGACAATCAGCCAGGCTGTTGCCCTGCTCGCTGAAAACGGCATTCATTTCAATGAGGAAGAACTGCTGACACTGGATGGTTTCTGCCGTCTGCGCCGTGAGCTTGATAACCAGCCGACGCAATTCCTCGACAGCCGTATCCGCCGCTTCCAGACCTTTGCGGAAGTCCGGATGGAGAAAGGCCCGCACTTCGGCCTGGGACTGAATGGTTATGCCACCTGGACATCCCCTATCCGCAAATACAGTGATATTGTTAACCATCGCCTGCTGAAAGCCATTATCGCCGGTCAGTCTGCGGAGAAACCGGCTGAGGATCTGGCCGAACATCTGGCAGAACGCCGCCGCGCCAACCGTATGGCAGAGCGTGATGTCGGTGACTGGTTATATGCCCGCTACCTGCAACCGTATGCCGGTACAGATACCGCATTCCCGGCGGAGATCATTGATATCACCCGCGGCGGTGTCCGTGTCCGCCTGACAGATAACGGCGCAGTCGCCTTTATCCCGGGTACCTTTATCCATCCGGTCAAAGATGAACTTCAGTGCAGCCAGGAAACCGGCTCAGTGCTGATTAAAGGTGAAGTCCGTTACCGCCTCAATGACATCATTCCGGTGAAAATAGAGGAAGTGAAGATGGAAACCCGCAGTATTCTGGCCCGGCCGCTCTGATCCGGCACCGGAGTCACTAAATACACAGGGCGTCCGCAACGGACGCCCTGCTCACTAATCAGCCACCCGCCAGTTTGACTTTAAAGCCTTTATCTTCCAGCAGTTGCTTCAGCAAATCGCGTTTATCACCCTGAATTTCAATGATACCGTCTTTCAGCGAACCGCCGCAGCCGCAGCGTTTTTTCAGATCGGCGGCCAGTTTGCTCAGCGCCGCATCATCCAGATCAATACCGGTGATCAGACACACACCTTTGCCTTTGCGGCCGCTGGTCTGCCGCTGAATACGGACAATACCGTCGCCTTTCGGGCGCTCCGCTTTCACTTCCGGCTCGTCAATACGGCCACTGTCTGTGGAATAGACCAGGCGTGAATTATTGTCCATCTTATAATACTCCCACAGAGGCATTAATTGCCTGCAATGCGGCCTGCGGATCATCACTGCGGGTGATCGGTCTCCCGATAACCATATAATCCACTCCGGCACTGACGGCCTGCGGTGGTGTCATGATACGGCGCTGATCACCGGCATCACTGCCTTGCGGGCGGATACCCGGCGTGACCAGTTTAAATTCCCGGCCCAGGGTTTCTTTCATCATTTTGGCTTCATGGGCGGAGCACACCACACCATCCAATCCGCAGTTTTGTGTTAATTTTGCGAGGCGCAGCGCGTGCTCTGCCGGTGTGACATCAATGCCGGTTCCGGCCAGATCGGACTGCTCCATGCTGGTCAGTACTGTCACCGCAATAAGTAAAGGCGCATCATTGCCGTACGGCAGCAGGATCTCTTTTGCTGCTGTCATCATACGCTCGCCGCCTGCCGCGTGGACATTAACCATCCACACCCCCAGTTCAGCCGCCGCCCGTACCGCATGCGCAGCTGTATTCGGGATATCATGGAATTTCAGATCAAGAAAGACCTCAAATCCGCGCTGCTGCAATGCCCGGACACACTCAGGCCCGCAGAAGGTAAACAGCTCTTTACCGACTTTCAGACGGCACTGTGCCGGATCAATACGATCTGCAAAGGCCAGCGCATCATCCGGGTTGTCGTAATCGAGCGCAACAATAACAGGCGATGCGATATCTGCACGGCTTGTATGCGAAGAAAGAGATGTCATGAATTGATTACCTGTGGTTGGTGAAATTTATACGGGTAAATAAAAACGGGTAAATAAATTACGGCTAAATGTGACGTTGTCACTGACCGTCCAGCCCTCTGATAGGCTTGATAGTATCCCATGACCGGCAGGACGGACAATGCCAGTACAGGGCATGCGATGTAAATCCGCATTTACCGCAGCGGTAATCCGGTTTGGTCCGGATTTGCTCGCCGACCATGTTCCGCAGCAGAGCCAGGCTGTCTTTGGCACGGCCTTCCTCCGCTTCTGACAGATAATATTCCATCAGGCGGCAGAACAGGCGCATGGTCGGATGGCGCTGCAACTGGCGGTTAACATAGGTGATCGCCATTTCCGGCCCTTCCTGCTGTTCAATAATATCCGCAAGATAGAGCTCGGCAATCGCACCGATATTTTCATCCGAGCAGAGCAGCAGATATTCCGCCCATTCCGCCGGCTGATCAAGATGGATGTAACAGGTTTCCAGCATCGGCAGCGTTTCACTGACCATTTCTTTGTCCTGCTCAAACACCCGCTTGAGCACGGCAACGGCTTTGCTGTATTCCGCCCGTTCAATATGGATACGCCCCTGCATAATCGACACCCGGGCGCAGTTTTTATCCGCCCCGGCCGCTTTGGCCAGATACGCGAATGCCCCGTCAGTGTTATCACTGCCCAGTGCCTGCAACGCCAGTTCACAGTAGAAGTTAGCGATATTTTCCCGCTGACCGGTATCTCCCTGTTTCAGCAGCTTTTCGCCGATATCGATGGCTTTGCTCCAGTCACTGGTGGACTGATAAATGGATAACAGCGACTGAAGTGCGCTTTGCCGGAAATCCGCCTCATCAATCAGCTGTAAAAACAGGGCTTCCGCCCGGTCATACACCCCGGCGGCCACATAATCGCGACCCAGCTGCTGCGTGGCGAGGAGACGTTGGTCATAAGAGAGAGAGGCGCTTTCCATCAGTGACTGATGGATGCGGATGGCGCGTTCCACTTCACCGCGCGAACGGAACAGATTGCCGAGCGTCAGATGTGCTTCAAATGCGGAACTGTCCTCTTTCAGCATGTCGAGGAACAGATCAACGGCTTTATCCTGCTGATCGGACAGCAAAAAGTTTACGCCTGCCACATAGTCACGTGACAGGCGATCCGCATGTTGTTGTTGATTCTGCTGCGCGCTGCGCCGCCCCATATACCAGCCATATGCGGCAGCAATGGGCAACAGAAGAAACAACAGCTCAAGCATAATGCTTATTCCTTAGTGGTGTCCCGCAGCGCAACCGAACCGGAAGACTGCACCGTCTGGTCAGCTTCCAGACGTTTGATCCGGTGCCGGGCACGTGCCAGCGATAACCGCAGACGTAAATAAAACAGACCGCAGACAATCCAGCCCAGCACGAAACCGATACCAAACAGCACGGCCAGCAAGGTGGATACAGAATACTGTCCCTGCGCAATCAGATAATTAAATGTGACTACCTGATCGTTATTTGCGCCCAGTGTCACCGAAATGATGAAAACCACCAGTACAAGGATAAAAATCAGAAAATATTTCACCGGCGTTCCTATTATCAGGCTTGCATTTCACGCCTGCTCCTTGCAGACGCACTAACCCCTTAAGTTACCATTTACCCCGGGGAGAATAAAAGTAATTTGTTGTGTTCCCGAGTTTTTTTCGATTTTCTGCCGGTATCCGCACAGATTACCGGCAACCGGTTTCACACGGCCCATAATAACATGATTTCAGGTCAGTGGCGGCGGCTGCATGCCATTTTCATCCTGTTTACTGAGCCAGAGGAAAAACAGCCCTGCCAGTATTGCATTAATAATCACCGACATAATGATATCGGACGGCCAGTGCATCCCCAGCGCCAGCCGGCTGTACTCTGCCAGAACGCCCCACAGCAGGATCACACCAGCCAGCCCGCGGCGTCCCTGGACACTGAAAAACACAAAGAGTATCAGCGCCCAGGCACTTGCAAACAATGCATGACCGGACGGAAAAGCATAACCGGTTTCACTTTTCCAGTGTTTCAGCAGCCAGCCCGGTACACGGTAATGATTTTTAAGGGTATCTTTCAGCAACTGCGCCCGCTCCGGCCGGGAAAGATCATAAAACGCGTTCTCTGACGTAATACCCTGTTGTGCCAGCCAGACCACATAAGGCCGCGGCTCCTGAAGCGTGTTTTTCATCGCCACTTTCACGCCCTGCCCGGCGGCCACAACCACCAGAATGGCGGCGGCTGCCCGCAGTGCCTGTTTTTTGCTGCCGCGATACAAACGGACAAACAGCAAACAAAAAATGAGTGATACGATGATTCCCAGCGGATACGCCGCCGTGTCAGTCAGATACCGCAGACCGCGCAGCAGATCATCGTCACCCGATGGCTGCCAGCGCCAGCCGGTCAGCAGTGTCACCAGCGGTACCAGCATCAGTAATATGACAGCGGCGATAAAGGGTTTTGTCTGGTTTTTCATCCGGGTTAAATCATTCCGTAAAAAATAAATATTATTTTGTCAAACTGATGTACTACTATGGTCATGTTCAGTTATTTGACCCGGAAAAGAAATGTCAGTTTCACTTCCCGGGCAACGCAGATAATAACATCGCCAATACGATTATGTGCGTTTAAATAAAGATATTTATATCAATGAGTTAATAAATCATGAATAAAGAGTTGCAGTTAAAACGTGTCGCACAGGCAAAATTACCTACCCCGTTCGGGGAATTTTTAATGGTCGGATTTGAAGAAATTGCCACCGGTCACGATCACGTGGCACTGGTGTTCGGTGATATCAGCGGTGATGAACCGGTGTTATCCCGTGTCCATTCTGAATGTTTAACCGGTGATGCTCTGTTCAGCCTGCGCTGTGACTGTGGTTTCCAGCTGGAAGCCGCGTTAAAGCAGATCTCAGAAGAAGGCCGTGGTGTGTTGCTGTATCACCGTCAGGAAGGCCGTAATATTGGTCTGCTGAATAAAATCCGTGCCTATGCGTTACAGGATACCGGGCTGGATACCGTTGAAGCAAACCAGAAGCTCGGATTTGCGCCGGATGAACGTGATTTCACGCTGTGCGCTGATATGTACAAATTACTGGATGTGCACGCCATCCGCCTGCTGACCAATAACCCGGAAAAAGTCGAGATACTGACTCAGGCCGATATCAACATTACTGAACGTGTGCCGCTGATTGTCGGCCGTAATCCGGCTAATGCCCATTATCTGGATACCAAAGCAGAGAAAATGGGACACATGCTGTGCCAGTCTCCGGGCTGTAATCACTGATTCACCTGCAAAATGTAAAAAAGTAAAAACAGAAAAGCGCGGCAAAAATACCGCGCTTTGTTTTTTTACCCGTCTGACTAACGTTACGCCAGCATCTGGCGGATCACATAACAGAGAATGCCGCCGTGGCGGTAATATTCCAGCTCAGTCTGTGTATCGATACGGCACAGCGCGTTCAGTTCAGTCACCCGTCCGTCTGCATACGTGATTTTCACCGGCACAATCTGTTTCGGTGTGACGCTGTCCAGGCCGCTGACATCAATCAGCTCATCCCCGGTCAGCCCCAGTGTGCGGCGATCCGTTCCGGCCGGAAATTCCAGCGGCAGAATCCCCATACCGATCAGGTTGGAGCGGTGAATACGCTCGTAGGATTCCGTCAGCACCACTCTCACACCCAGCAGATTGGTTCCTTTCGCCGCCCAGTCACGGCTGGAGCCGGAACCGTACTCTTTCCCTGCAATCACCACCAGCGGCGTTCCTGATGCCTGATAACGCATTGCGGCATCAAAAATAGCCAGTGTTTCCCCGGTCGGTATATGGCGGGTAAATCCGCCCTCCGTGCCCGGCACCATTTCATTGCGGATGCGGATATTGGCAAATGTCCCGCGTACCATCACTTCATGGTTACCGCGTCGCGAGCCGTAGGAGTTAAAATCGGCCGGTTTCACACCGAGTGCCTGTAAATAACGTCCCGCCGGACTGTCGGCTTTGATATTCCCCGCCGGCGAGATATGGTCAGTGGTCACAGAGTCACCGAGGATCGCCAGGATACGCGCCTGTTTCACATCTTTCACCGGTGCCGGTGCAACCGGCATGCCCTCAAAATACGGCGGATGGCGGATATAGGCGGAATCCGGCTGCCACTGGTAAGTCGGGGTATTTTCAACCGGCAGTGACTGCCACTGCTCATCCCCGTCAAACACTGCCGAGTACTCTTTGCGGAACATCTCCGTTTTCACTTTTTCCACCGCAGCGGCAATCGCGGCATTATCCGGCCAGATATCTTTTAACAGCACCGGCTGGCCCTGTTTATCATAACCCAGCGGATCGGTTTCGAGATTACAGTGCAGATTGCCGGCCAGTGCATAAGCCACCACCAGCGGCGGCGAAGCCAGCCAGTTGGTTTTCACCAGCGGATGGATGCGCCCTTCAAAGTTGCGGTTACCGGATAACACCGCACCGACCGTCAGGTCATGACCTTTGATGGCAGTCTCAATTTCCGCATCCAGCGGCCCGGAGTTACCGATACAGGTAGTACAACCATAACCAACGAGATTAAATCCCAGCTGATCCAGATATGGCGTGAATCCGGCAGCATTCAGATAATCGGTTACCACTTTTGAACCGGGGGCCAGGGAGGTCTTCACCCACGGTTTACGGGTCAGCCCTTTTTCGGCTGCATTTTTTGCCAGCAGACCGGCGGTCATCAGTACACCCGGGTTCGACGTGTTGGTACAGGATGTGATGGCGGCGATTACCACCGCGCCGTCTTCAAGGGTAAAATCGTCACCGTGCAGAGAAACCGGAACCTTCGCCGCCGGTGATTTTTTATTCAGCTCCAGATCAACCGCAGCCTGAAACGCGCCCGGCACCTGCGCCAGCACGACTCTGTCCTGCGGACGTTTCGGTCCGGCGAGACTGGTCTGCACCTCCGCCAGATCCAGCGCCAGCCCGGAGGTAAAGCGAGGCTCATCGCCCTCGTGACGCCACAAGCCCTGTGTTTTACAGTAAGCTTCCACCAGCGCGATTTCTTCATCACTGCGCCCGGTCAGCCGCATATAGCCGAGTGTGACATCATCCACCGGGAAGAAACCGCAGGTTGCGCCATACTCCGGTGACATATTAGCGATGGTGGCACGGTCAGCCAGCGGTAACTGCGCCAGACCGTCCCCCCAAAACTCAACAAATTTGCCCACCACACCGTGTTTGCGCAGCATTTGTGTCACTGTCAGTACCAGGTCGGTAGCCGTAATCCCCTCACGCAAACGGCCGGTAAGTTTAAAGCCGACCACATCCGGGATCAGCATCGATACCGGCTGTCCGAGCATCGCCGCTTCCGCCTCAATACCGCCCACACCCCAGCCCAGTACCCCGAGGCCGTTAATCATCGTGGTGTGGGAATCTGTTCCGACCAGAGTATCCGGATAGGCACAGGTTTTACCGTCACGGGTTTCATACCAGACCGATTTCCCGAGGTACTCGAGGTTAACCTGATGGCAGATCCCGGTACCCGGCGGTACCACACGAAAACGGTCAAATGCCTGCTGTCCCCAGCGCAGGAAGCGATAGCGTTCGTTATTACGTGACATTTCAATCGCCACGTTATCGGCAAATGCCTGCTCACTGGCATACTCATCCACCATCACCGAGTGGTCAATAACCAGATCGACCGGTGACAGAGGATTCACCTTGCTTTCCTCGCCGCCCAGCACACGGATAGCCTGGCGCATCGCTGCCAGATCCACCACAGCCGGGACACCGGTAAAATCCTGCATCAGGACACGGGCAGGCCGGAAAGCGATTTCATGGTCAGCCGTGCCGGTTTTTTGCCAGTCAATCAGCGCCTGTAAATCACGCACCTGTACGCTGTCACCGTCGAGATTACGCAACAGGTTTTCAGCCAGAACTTTCAGGGATTTAGGGAGTTTACTGATATTGCCGAGCTGTTCTGCCAGGCGGGAGAGATCATAGATATGGTAGTGCTTTCCGCCCGCCGTCAGCAGGGTTTCACACTGTTGCTTTAAGGTTAACGACATAACGCCTCCACACAGAGTGTACGGGTTAAACAGGTATCTTCCTTATTATTTTCATTATAAAGATACCATATTCCCGTATTCTTTGCGGGGTCAGCCACACAAATTGTTAATTCAATGTAACTAAACTAACAATTTTGCAGGATAATTAATCCGGGCTGTACGCTGTGATGACCCGGGTTCCCTGCCCGTCCTCCTCAAATGTGATCGTATCCAGACCACCGTTAAATAACTGAGTCACCGTCAGGTGATTGTTACCCTGCCATTTATATTCCAGACTGACCGTATCACCATAATCCGTGAAAGCGCGATCTGTGCCCGGAGTCAGTTTTTCTGTCAGGTTTTTCGGCTCTCCGGTTGTGCTGCGGTAGATCCCGTAAGTCTGCACCAGATTACTGCCTTTGTAGTAACATTCATCGGTTGAATCATAGCTTTCCGGGTCACGCACCGTTTCTTTGCAGACAGGTGCGGCCGGTGTTGCGGATGCAGAGACTGCCGCCGGAAACAGCCCGGCGGCAAGCAGAACAACACCCGTCAGTGCGGATAATTTTGTCATCAGTTCCCCTGATAATGTGTATTCAGACGATCGGCAGCGAAATGTCTTTAAACATAGCTTCGATGTCTTCATTATTACGCAGCGCAATCGCTTTATCCACTACATCCCGCGTCAGATGCGGTGCGAAACGCCACATAAAATCATACATATACGTTCTCAGGAAACTGCCGCGCCGGAAACCGATTTTTGTGGTGCTGTAACTGAATTTATCCCGCATATCGATACTGACGAGGTCTTTATCGGTCTCCGGATCAACCGCCATGCTGGCAATAATCCCGATCCCGAGCCCGAGGCGGACATAGGTTTTAATCACATCCGCATCCGTTGCGGTAAAGACCACCTTCGGCTTCAGCCCCTGTTTTTCAAAAGTGTTGTCCAGTTCTGAACGCCCGGTGAAACCGTGGGTATAGGTGACAATTTCATATTCCGCGATATCAGCGATGGTCAGATCACGCCGCTGCGCCAGCGGATGATCACGGCGGACCACCACGGCCCGGTTCCACCGGTAGCACGGCAGCATAATCAAATCGTTATACAGATGCAGCGCTTCTGTCGCGATAGCAAAATCGCTGTTGCCCTTGCAGACATCCTCTGCGATCTGTGTCGGTGTCCCCTGATGCATATGCAGAGAAACGTGCGGGTAACGCTCGATAAAGCCTTTAATCACCGGCGGCAGTGCATAACGCGCCTGGGTATGCGTCGTGGCGATACTCAGCGTTCCCTGCTCCGGATAAGTGTGTTCGCTGGCAACCGCTTTGATGGCATCAATTTTTGCCAGCACCTCGCGGGAGATACGGATAACCGACTCTCCGGCCGGTGTCACATGCGTCAGATGTTTACCGCTGCGGGCAAAAATCTGCATACCCAGCTCATCTTCCAGCATCCGTATCTGCTTACTGATACCGGGTTGTGATGTGTACAGCCCCTCAGCAGTCGAGGAGACATTCAGATTGTGATTAACCACTTCCACAATATAGCGCAGCTGCTGTAATTTCATCCGCTTATTCCTTTCCGTGCAGGTTTGACATTGCTTACTTCTTTTTCATCTTTATTATTACTAAAAAGAATAAGTGAGCAAATTGTTATAACGTTATTCTATTCTTCGACGATATAACAAAAACTGCACTGACACCAGTCAAAATATAACAGGCTAATACCCTTATACCGCGCATCTCACGGGAAAGTGCGGGAAATCACGGCCACCTCTTCTTAGGCCGTTTTCATCAATGCTTATAACCAAAAGGAATTACTGCCGTTTGGTGTAAAAAAACCGGTCAGTTTAAAATCCTGACCGGTTTTTACTGTTACTTAACTGCCAATATTATAACGACAGATTATTTAGCTTTCTCAACCCATTTGCCGTCGATATAGAATGCAGACCAGCCGGTTGCTTTGCCGTCTTTGTCGGATGCCACATACTGCTGTTTGGTTTTACGGCTCCAGCGGACTGTTGTCGGATTGCCGTCCGGATCAGCGACCGGCGCATCGGCCAGGTAACGCATTTTCTCAGACAGGCGATCTTTAAAGCGAACAAGTTCTGCCACCTGCGGTGCACGGGTTTCCCGTGATTTCGGGAAGTTATGCGCCGCCAGGAAGATACCGGCTGCACCATCACGCAGTACAAAGTATGCATCTGACTTCTCGCACGGCAGTTCCGGTAACGGAACCGGATCTTCTTTCGGCGGAGCCACTTCACCGTTACGCAGAATTTTACGGGTATTTTTACATTCGTCGTTGGTACAACCCATGTATTTACCGAAACGCCCCATTTTCAGGTGCATTTCAGAACCGCATTTTTCACACTCAACAACCGGGCCGTCATACCCTTTAATGCGGAATTCGCCCTCTTCGACTTCGTATCCTTCACATTCCGGGTTATTACCGCAGACATGCAGTTTACGACTGGTGTCGATCAGGTAGCTGTCCATCGCGGTGCCACATTTCGGGCAGCGGCGGCGGGCACGCAGTGCATTGGTTTCCGCATCATCCCCTTCAAGGATATTGAGGATTTCATGTTCCGGGATCAGGTTGATAGTCTGTTTGCAGCGCTCTTTCGGCGGCAGTGCGTAACCGGAACAACCGAGGAATACCCCGGTGGAAGCGGTACGTATCCCCATCGGACGGGAACAGGTCGGACAAATGATCGAGGTGATGACCATCGGGTTCATCCGCATGCCGCCTTCTTCCGGATCTTTGCCCGCGTTATCCAGCTGTTTGCTGAAATCGGCAAAGAATTCGTCCAGCACCGATTTCCATTTCGCTTCATTGTTGGCGATATGGTCGAGCTGATTTTCCATCCGCGCGGTAAAATCGTAGTTCATCAGTTCCGCAAAGGTTTCTTCGAGACGATCGGTGACAATCTCACCCATTTTCTCGGCATAGAAACGGCGGTTTTCCACTTTCACATAACCGCGATCCTGAATGGTGGAAATAATTGACGCATAGGTGGACGGACGCCCGATACCGCGTTTTTCCAGCTCTTTTACCAGCGACGCTTCACTGAAACGCGCAGGCGGCTTGGTGAAGTGCTGTACAGGATCGATCGCTTCACGCGTCATAACAGTACCCGGCGCAATCGCAGGCAGGGTATTATCTTCATCATTCTTACGCAGCGCAGGCATCACTTTGGTCCAGCCGTCAAAACGCAGCGTGCGCCCTTTGGCTTTCAGTGTGAAATCACCCGCTTCGGCGGTCAGTGTGGTGGAATCGTATTTAGCCGGTGTCATCTGACACGCGACAAACTGACGCCAGATAAGCTGATACAGGCGGCGTGCATCCGGCTCCATATCCTTAAGCATCTCTTCCGTTACTGCAATATCAGACGGACGGATAGCTTCGTGCGCTTCCTGGGAATTCTCTTTGTTGCTGTACAGATTCGGTGAGGCAGGCAGATATTTATCACCGAAATTCTCAGTGATATAGTCACGCGCCATCGTAATGGCATCCTGACTCAGGTTAGTGGAGTCGGTACGCATATAAGTGATGTGACCGGCTTCATACAGACGCTGTGCCATCATCATGGTTTTTTTCACACCAAAGCTCAGGCGGGTACTCGCGGCCTGCTGAAGTGTGGAGGTAATAAACGGTGCACCCGGCTTGCTGGACGTCGGACGGTCTTCACGGTCAATAATTTTGAAGGTGGCAGCCTGTAACTTGCTGACAGCCGCCAGTGCCTGTTTCTCATTGACTGCTTTAAAGGTTTTTCCGTTTTCCTGCGCGACTTCCATGCGCAGCTGATCGTTTTTATCAGACAGCAGTGCGTGAATCTGCCAGTATTCTTCCGGCACAAACGCTTTGATTTCGCGCTCGCGCTCAACAATCAGACGCACTGCGACGGACTGCACACGACCGGCAGATAAACCACGGGCAATTTTCTTCCACAGCAGCGGAGAAACCATATAACCCACAACGCGATCCATAAAGCGTCGCGCCTGCTGGGCATTCACCCGATCAATATTCAGTTCGCCCGGTTGCTCAAACGCCTGGCTTATCGCATTTTTGGTGATTTCGTTAAAGACAACCCGGCTGAAACGGCTGTCGTCACCACCTATCACTTCCCGCAGGTGCCACGCAATGGCTTCCCCTTCGCGGTCAAGGTCCGTTGCGAGATAGATGTGTGATGCATCGGCGGCCAGGTGCTGTAACTCAGAAACGACCTTCTCTTTACCCGGCAGAATCTGATAATTCGCTTCCCAGCCGTGATACGGGTCAACACCCATCCGGCTGACCAGCGCTGTGCGTTCGTCTTTTTTAACTTTTTTCGTTTTATCGCCTGCAGCAGCGGGTTTACGGCTCGCTGAACCACTCGTCGGCAGATCCCGGATATGACCGACGCTGGATTTCACCACGTAGTCTTTGCCGAGATACTTGTTAATCGTTTTGGCTTTTGCCGGGGACTCCACGATGACAAGAGCTTTACCCATAATTATCATTACCTAAATTTTCGGGGCGATTATAAAAACGCCAATTTTTGCGTCAAATACACTGCCTTTTATATTGAGGCACTTTCGTAATAGATCAACTCTTTTTATACTAATGCTTTGTTTCAACTCAAAACATCTGTCAGGAAATGATGTATTTTTAATATCGCCGTCACCGGAGTGTATTACGCAAATAGTCTTCCCGCCAGTTTGCGGGGCTCTTGAAAAGTTCACACTCTACCTGATAAATAGTGATGCGCAACAAATTATTTTTCAAAGGAGTTCACAGAATGCAAAAAGAAACCATCGCCATCAGCAAGCCAGAGCTGTTAGAAAAAGCCAATAAAATCATACAGGAACATGAGGATTTTCTGGAAGGCATGCAGGCTTATGATGTTGAACAGAAATCCGGCGTATTGGTTTTTAAAGGTGAATACTTTTTAGACGACCAGGGCCTGCCGACACTCAAAAGTGCGGCCGTCTTTAATATGTTTAAACATCTCGCTCACGTTCTGTCAGAACAATATCATTTGGCAGATTAACCGGAGGCCGCCGGAATAATCACCGGCAGAATAATAATCTGCAAAGAATAACGGCAGCTTTCGCTGCCGTTATTTATACTGCGCCGGTTATTTTCCGACCGGTCCATTCCCGCGCTGCCACCAGCGGAGAATAAGACGGTCCGCGCTCATCATCACACTCTGGGTGATTTTATCGATAAGACGCTTACGGCGGAAATAACGTACCTGAATAACTTCGTGATCCGGAATTGCGGCGACAATTAAATCATCACTCACGGCCAGTTCATCAACCAGTCCCAGCTCTTTCGCCTGAGTACCGTACCAGTGCTCACCGGTCGCCACTTTTTCAATATCCAGGGACGGACGGTTCTGAGAGACAAAGTTTTTGAACAAAACGTGCGTTTCATCCAGCTCCTGGCGGAATTTTTCACGGCCTTCATCGGTATTTTGTCCGATGAATGTCAGCGTGCGCTTATATTGACCAGCGGTATGCATTTCCACATCAATATCATTTTTCTTCAGCAGACGATGGATGTTAGGCACCTGAGCCACCACACCAATCGACCCCAGGATTGCAAACGGTGCCGCCACAATTTTATCCGCCACACACGCCATCATATAACCGCCGCTGGCTGCAACTTTATCCACCGCGATGGTGATACGGATATTTTTCTCACGCAGACGGGTCAGCTGAGCTGCTGCCAGACCATAGGCATGTACCAGTCCGCCCGGACTTTCCAGACGCACCAGGACTTCATCCAGGCCCGGTTCGGCCACAGACAGAATAATCGTGATTTCCTCGCGCAGTGATTCCACTTCGTGAGCATCCAGGCTGCCTTTAAAATCGACCACATAGATGCAGGATTTGCGCAGGCGGGTCTGCCCGTTTTTGGCGTTATTTTTGTCTTTTTTATCTTCGTTTTTCTGTTGTTTTTTAAACGCTTTATTCCAGACTTTCTGCTCTGCTTCGCTCATGCGCGCATGTTGCATTTCACGCTGTCTGTCACGGTAATTTTCACCCAGATCAGTCAGACGTAATTTACCTAAAGACTGCCCTTTACGGATACTGAGCATGACAAAAAACACGACAATGGCAATGATTGCCAGAACAATAGTTACGGTTTCCGCAAGAAACAAACCGTATTGTGAGAGAAACTCCACCGGCACACCTTAATGCTGTTAAATTGAATGGGGCTATTTTAACTAAAAAATTTGATAAATGCTCAACTAGTTTTGTAACCCTTGATGGCAATCACGCCCTGAGGACGGTATGATGAAAACGGATTCACACCCTCTCAGAGATGTGATATCCGTCCATTCGTTTTTCCGGAGTTATCACCATGCATAATAATGATGTATCCCGCTTTTCCCCGTCCTCCCCTGATGCACTGAAAAATAAAATCATACTGATAACCGGTGCCGGTGACGGAATCGGCCGTGAAGCCGCCCTGACCTATGCCCGCTACGGTGCGGAACTGATTCTGACCGGCCGGACAGAATCCAAATTACAGGCTGTCCGCGATGAAATTGCACAGCGTTATAAAACAACACCCCGCATCTTTCATCAGGATTTGCTGACGCTGACAGAAGCGCAGGGCCGTCAGTTTGCGGCGATGCTGGCGCAGGAAATTCCGCGTCTGGACGGTGTGCTGCACAATGCCGGAATTCTGGGCGTGGTCGCCCCGTTCGCAGAACAGCCGGCAGCGTTATGGCAGGATGTGATGCAGGTGAATGTCAACGGCACCTTTATACTGACACAGGCACTGTTACCGCTGCTGCTGAAATCCCGGCAAAGCTCGCTGGTATTCACATCATCAAGTGTCGGCCGCGAAGGCCGTGCCGGATGGGGGGCGTATGCCGTCTCCAAATTTGCCACTGAAGGTATGATGCAGGTTCTGGCGCAGGAATATGAAGGTACCGGCCTGCGTGTCAGTTGCATTAACCCCGGCGGCACCCGTACATCCATGCGTGCGGGCGCATTCCCGGATGAGGCGTCAGAAAAACTGAAAACCCCGGCGGATATTATGCCGACCTATTTATATGTGATGTGTGACGACAGCGCAGGTAAGAACGGGATCAGCTATGATGCGCAGCCCGGCCGCAAAGCCGGACCGGCGGAGTAACAGAAGACAGTAACGTCAGGGTGCCGGGGACGCGTCATCCGCTTTCAGCAATAAAACCCCGGCACCAAATACCTCACCGGTTTCCTGTATGAACTCACTGAATTTCCGGCTCTCTTCTTTATCCGTTTTATTCTCTTTATCACTGTGCAGTAATAACTGACGGTAATAGTTTGCCATCCGCATCAGTACCCTGTGATAACGGCTATATATTTCATATTTTCTGGTCACATCCGTCTGGCTCTGAAACTCTGCCATAATCCCGGTTATTTCCGCCGCTGCCTGACGTAATTCCGGGTCCTGAAACTGAATGTCGCGCAGGCGGATATGATTATTGATATCCGCATCCTGTTCCGGCCTGATCACCGTGTCATCAGGCAATGAACTGACACCGCGCGGGTTGTATTCCAGAAAGCGGCGAAACTCTTTCTCATTCATACAGACGGTTACCATTCCCTTTTCACCGGCGACAAATTTGTCCAGAATGGCCTTAATATCGGGAATATCAGAAAAATAGCGGCATTTAAACACATTGTTATCGATAATTTCTGCATTGCTGGTCTGCAATGGTCCCTGATAATAATGGCCGTCAAATTTAAACGTCTTAATAAGAGAGTTAAACTGCGGCGAATACAATGTATCACCGTCATGGATGGTGTAAGAATAATAACGGGCACGGGACGGATTAAGGATTCCGCCGCTGTTTCCGGGATACGCCAGAAAGGAAATCTGCTGTCCCTGCGGGGTTTCCAGCTTATTCAGGCCGGAGGGCAGATACGTAATTCCCTCCGCATCGTGTGCAAGATGGTAACTTTTTCCGTTTACCGTAAAAAACAGGTCATCCCCGGTAATATTACTGTAGTAATACCGGCTCAGCTCTGGCGTATCACGCTGTGTCCCGTCACCGCATCCGGAAAGCAGAAAGATGAGCGTTAACAGACCGCATCGGGTTATCGCAATAATCATCTCCTCACAGAGAAATCGCTGTTTTCCGGTTATTCACCGGCGGAAAATAGTGTTTTGATTATTTTAACGCACACGGCAGGTATTTGCATGATCCCTGTAAAAAAACGTCCCGTGTTTTGAACACGGGACGTTTATAAACGCGGATTCAGACTGAAATAACAGAAATACCGGTTTTATATCACCGGATTATTATTTACCGGTACGGCGTTTCTGTGTATTCCCGGTGCCCTGGCGGCTTGATGCCGGACGTCCGGAATTACGTTTTGATGCGGTGGTGCCTATTTGTGAGTGACGTTTTACCGCACGGCGAATCTGATTCGCTTTGATCCGGCGTTTATCACTTTCCACTGAAACCTTCGTGGTGGTTTCCGGTGACAGACCCACCAGTTCCCGCAGATAGTTGGTTTTTTCCAGGTTCAGTTCCACCCAGCCGCCGCGGGGCAGCGCTTTAGGCAGATCGATATCACCATAACGGACACGGATCAGGCGGCTGACCTGCACACCGACCGCTTCCCACATCCGGCGGACCTCGCGGTTACGGCCCTCTGTCAGCGACACGTTAAACCACTGGTTGATACCTTCCCCGCCCTTGAATTTCAGTGAACGGAACGAGGCCGGGCCATCTTCCAGCTGAACACCCTTAAGCAGCTGATTGCGTTTGGCATCATCAACTTCACCGAAAACGCGGACCGCGTATTCACGCTCCACTTCACGGCTCGGGTGCATCAGGCGGTTTGCCAGTTCCCCGTCAGTCGTGAACAGCAGCAGACCACTGGTATTCACATCCAGGCGGCCGACCGCAATCCAGCGGGCTCCCTGAATGCGCGGCAGGCGATCGAAAACCGTCGGACGGCCGTCCGGATCGTGGCGGGTACATAATTCCCCTTCCGGCTTATAATAAGCCAGCACCCGGCACGGGTTTTTCTGTGCATCTTTGATACCTAAAACCCGGCCGTCGAGGCGGATTTTGGCGTTGGTGTTAACATCGATACGGTCACCCAGTGTGGCGGTTTTACCGTCAATAGAGATACGGCCCGCTTCGATGTAACTTTCAATTTCGCGGCGTGAGCCATGCCCTGCATGCGCTAACACCTTTTGTAACTTTTCTGTTTTCTGGCTCATTGAGCACCCTCTGCTGTCGCCTTCACAGGCGTCATAAAAATCAACCGCAGCATTATACACAGGTTAATGCACGGCGCTAACGCATTTTACACATCTGACGCTCACCGTAATCACCGGAACGGCGTGACATCTCCGGTTCCTTCACGTACCACCACCGGGACATCGTCAGTCAGATCGATTACCGTGGTCGGCTGCTGACCGATATAACCACCGTGGATCACCAGGTCAACCTGTTTGCCCAGGGTATCATTAATTTCTTCCGGGTCAGATTCCGCGAAATCATTACCCGGCAGGATCAGACTGGCTGACATCAGCGGTTCGCCCATAGCGGCAAGCAGATCCATAGCAATCGGATTCGACGGAATACGCAGACCGATGGTTTTGCGTTTTTCACTCATCAAACGGCGTGGTACTTCTTTTGTCGCCCGCAGAATAAAGGTGTAATTGCCCGGCGTATTATTTTTGATTAAACGGAATACGGTATTATCCACATGCGCATACGTGGAGATATCCGATAAATCACGGCACATCAGGGTAAAGTTATGGTTACTGTCTATCTGACGCAGGCGGCAGATCCGCTGTAACGCATCTTTATCTTCCAGGCGGCAGCCGATGGCATAACCGGAGTCGGTCGGGTAAATCACCACGCCGCCTTTATTAAAAATATCCACGCTCTGGCTAATCAGGCGTGCCTGCGGGTTATCCGGATGGATATAAAACATCTGGCCCATGTTGTTTCCTCTGTTAATCCTTCAATGACCAATCCTGCCAGATTGGTATCACATCACCCGGCAACCACAATTTACGGCCCAGTTCGATCCACGAACACGGCTGATGAAAATCGGAGCCCTGGGAGGCTTTTAATTCGTATGTTACGGCGTACTGCGCCAGTGTCCGGCGCTCATCCGGGGCCTGCTGACACTGCGCCACTTCCATGGCATCGCCCCCGGCCTGTTTAAAGAAACCGCACAGGCGTTTAAGCCACTTTGCAGATAAACCATAACGTCCGGGATGTGCCAGCACCGCCTGCCCGCCTGCGGCATGAACCGCTTTCACCGCATCAGGAATATCACACCACTGCGGCGGTACATAGCCGGTTTTGTTGCGGGCAAGATAGCGTTTGAACACCTTCGGAATCGTCGGTTCCACGCCGCGGGCAATCAATACCCGGGCGAAATGTCCGCGGGTAACTTCTCCGCCCTGAGCCAGCGCATTCGCCTCTTCCCAGGTGCCTTCAATCCCGGCCTTTGCCAGCCGTTCACTGATAAGCATGCCGCGTGCCCGGCGCCGCGCTGACTGCTGCGCCAGTAATTCTGTCATTGCCGGATGGGTAATATCAATATTCAGTCCGACAATATGGATCTCATGATGTTCCCAAAGTGTTGATATTTCAACACCATTAATCACTTTTAGCGGCAAATTATTTGCCTGCTGATAATGATGCGCCGCCGGAAGTGCATCCGTGGTGTCGTGATCGGTAATTGCCAGCACGGTCACGCCCATCTCAACGGCTCTGTCCAGTAACTGCTCCGGTGTCAGCATGCCGTCTGACGCAGTGGTATGGCTGTGTAAATCATAGCACGACAGGTCGAGACCTGTATTTTCCGGCTCCATCGCGTCTCCCTTCTGTTCTGACAACGCTTTGTCTGAGGTGACCTCATGACATTTCATCACCCGCCTTTTTGCGGGCAGCACAGTATTCCACAAAAAGCCTTGACACACCAATCGCGATCTAGTTAACTAGTACGCAGAACGAGTTATCTGTAATCACTGTTTATACTAAGGACATCCCATGAACATGCACAAACTGAACAATCGTTGGTGGCGCAATCTTTCCCGTCGGGCGGAATGGTTGTGCGTGCATGTCAGTTAACCGGCTGTACCAAAGCACAGAACCCGCCCCCGTGGCGGGTTTTTTTATGGCAAAAATTCACTTAGCAAGGTAATTATTATGGTCAGCACGATTTTCAGACAACATATCCGGACAGATTATCCGGCTTATCAGCCCGACCCGGCGGCGGTATTTACCGCACTTTGTGCACAGCGCCCTGCAACGCTGTTATTAGAATCCGCCGAAATAGCGTCCAGAGCAAATTTAAAAAGCATGCTGGTTCTGCACAGCGCGCTGCGTATCCGCTGTACCGGACACACCGTGACCGCAGAAGCCCTGACCGCCAATGGCGCGGCGCTGCTGCCGGTATTACAGGATCGCCTGTCCGCCGGAACAATCAGCGGGAACACGCTGACACTGCACTTCACGGCCCCGGATGCTTATGCGGATGAAGATACCCGTCTGCGTGCCGCCTCTGTCTTTGATGTGCTGCGTACGCTGATGAATCTGCCGTCACAGGCCGATGAGCGCCACACCCTGTTTTGCGGCGGACTGTTCAGCTATGACCTGGTCGCTGCATTTGAAGCACTGCCGGCGGTTGAGCGCACCAACCGCTGTCCGGATTACTGTTTTTATCTGGCAGAGACTCTGCTGACCATCGATCACCAGCAGCAGACCAGCGAGCTCATCTCCCTGACTTTTACAGCGGATGCAACAGAACAGGCCCGCCTGACTGAGCAGCATCAGCAGATATTAACCACACTGGCACAACCGGTAACCGCATCCGGTACAGTCGCACCGGTGGATATCAACGTGACAACGTCACATTCAGATGCGGATTTCTGCACTATCGTTAATCAGTTAAAACAGTCCATCGTTCAGGGTGATATTTTCCAGGTCGTGCCTTCACGACGCTTTCAGTTACCGTGTCCGTCGCCGATGGCCGCTTACCGCGAACTGAAAACCCGTAATCCCAGCCCGTACCTGTTCTTTATGCAGGATGCGGATTTCACCCTGTTCGGTGCATCGCCGGAAAGTGCCCTGAAATATGACCCGCTGACCAATCAGATTGAAATCTACCCGATTGCCGGCACCCGTCCGCGCGGCCTGTCAGCAGACGGTTCAGTCGATGCCGATAAAGACAGCCGTCTGGAGCTGGATCTGCGCACTGACCAGAAAGAGCTGGCTGAGCACTTTATGCTGGTGGATCTGGCCCGTAATGACCTCGCCCGTATCTGCCGTCCGGGCAGCCGCAGTGTGGCGGAACTGACCAAAGTTGATCGCTATGCCTTTGTTATGCATCTGGTATCCCGTGTCACCGGCGAATTACGTGATGACCTTGATATTTTTCATGCCTATCAGGCCTGCATGAACATGGGTACACTCACCGGCGCACCAAAAGTCCGCGCAATGGAACTGATTGCACAGGCGGAAAAAGTCCGCCGCGGCAGCTACGGCGGTGCCGTCGGCTATTTTCGCGGTGATACCACGTTTGATACCTGTATCGTCATCCGCTCTGCCTATGTCGAAAACGGTATTGCCACGGTACAGGCAGGCGGCGGCGTGGTACTGGATTCCGACCCGCAGGCGGAAGCCGATGAAAACCGCAACAAAGCCCGCGCGGTGATCCGCGCCATCACCCGCGCCCATCATGCAGAGGAGACATTCTGATGGCTGATATTTTACTGCTCGATAATGTCGATTCCTTTACTTATAACCTGGCCGATCAGTTCCGTGCTCAGGGGCATCAGGTGGTGATTTACCGTAACCGTGTACCGGCGGATGTCATTCTTGCCGCCCTGGAAACCATGGAGACCCCGGTACTGGTGCTCTCTCCGGGACCGGGAAAACCGGCGGATGCCGGATGCCAGCCGGAAGTACTGAGCCGTGTCAGAGGCCGTTATCCGGTGATCGGTATTTGCCTCGGTCATCAGGCGATTGTTGAAGCCTACGGCGGCAAAGTCAGCCACGCCGGTGCCGTACTCCACGGTAAAGCCAGTCAGTTGCACCACGATGAGCAATCTATGTTTTCCGGTCTGCCGAACCCGATGAAAGTGGCACGCTATCACTCCCTGGCGGCAGAAATCATCCCGGAAACACTGACCGTGTGTGCCACCAGCGACAATATTGTGATGGCCGTCCGCCATGAACAGGACAAAGTCTGCGGTTTACAGTTTCATCCCGAATCCGTTCTGACACCGGACGGTGCAGCCCTGCTGGCCAATACCCTGGCGTGGGCACAGGCATAACTCAACCTGAAAAACAGATAAAAAAACAGATTAAGGAACAGAGAGATGCAAACATTATTTGAAAAACTTTACCGGGGCGAAACACTGACACTGGCAGAAAGCCGGGAATTATTTTCCGCGATTATCCGGGGTGAACTGAGCGAAACTCAGCTGGCAGCAGCGCTGATCAGCATGAAAATGCGCGGCGAGCAGCCGGATGAAATCGCCGGTGCCGCACAGGCCTGTCTGAACAATGCGCGCGCCTTCCCGCGCCCGGATTACCGTTTCAGTGATATTGTCGGTACCGGCGGTGATGCCTCTGACAGTATCAATATCTCTACGGCCAGTGCTTTTGTGGCGGCAGCCTGCGGGATCAAAGTCGCCAAACACGGCAGCCGCAGCGTATCGAGTAAAACCGGTTCTTCCGATTTACTGAACGCGTTCGGAATCGCACTGGATACCCCGGCGGATGTGTCCCGCAGCGCACTGGATGATGTCGGTGTCTGTTTTCTGTTTGCCCCGCACTATCACGACGGCTTCCGTTTCGCCGCACCGGTGCGTCAGCAGCTGAAAACCCGAACATTATTTAATGTCCTCGGCCCGCTGATCAACCCGGCCCGGCCTCCGGTTACCCTGATTGGCGTGTACAGCCCGGCGCTGATCCGGCCTGTCGCGGAAACCCTGAAAGTCCTCGGTTACCAGCGTGCCGCCGTGGTGCACAGCGGCGGAATGGATGAAGTCTCCCTGCATGCGCCGACGCAGGTGGCCGAGCTGCATCACGGAGAGATCCGTGAATACCGCCTGACCACAGAGGACTTCGGCCTGCCGGGTTATGACATGCGGGAACTGCGCGGCGGCACCCCGGAAGAAAATCGTCAGTTACTGACCCGGTTATTGCAGGGAGAAGGCACAGCAGCCCAGAGTCATGCCGTGGCCGCCAATGTCGCCCTGCTGATGAAACTCAATGATAACGAAGATTTACAGGATAATGCACAGCACGCGCTGGCAATGATCCGCAGTGGTAACGCCTTTGAGCGCGTCACCGCCCTGGCCGCGAGAGGATAAACCATGAAAGGCACCGTATTAGAACAAATCGTGAATGACAAACGTATTTCCCTGATTGCACGGAAAAAACAGGAGCCGTTACTGAGCTTCGCGGATAACCTGCCGCTGAGTGACCGCGATTTTTATCAGGCGCTGCGCGATGCGGACACCGCCTTTATTCTGGAGTGTAAAAAGGCATCTCCGTCCAAAGGGCTGATTCGTCAGGATTTTAATCTCAGTGAAATCGCGGCGGCCTATGCGCCGTATGCCACGGCGGTATCAGTACTGACGGACGAAAAATATTTTCAGGGACAACATGACTATCTGCGGCAGGTGCGTGCGCTGATCACACAGCCGGTCTTGTGCAAAGATTTTATTATTGATGCTTATCAGGTGTATCTCGCCCGCCACTATGGCGCAGACGCGATTCTGCTGATGCTCTCTGTCCTGAATGATGCGGACTATCACTCATTGTCCACACTGGCACACTCCCTCAATATGGGGGTACTGACAGAAGTCAGTACGGAAGAGGAACTGAGGCGCGCTATTGCCCTTGATGCGCAGGTTATCGGTATTAATAACCGCGATCTGCGTGACCTGTCCATTGATCGCCGCCGGACTGCGGATTTTGCCCCGCACATCCCTGCTGACCGCATTGTTATCAGTGAATCCGGCATTACCACACATCAGCATATCCGCGAATTACGCCCGCATGCTGACGGATTCCTGATCGGCAGTGCCATTATGGCGCAGCCGGATTTGGATCTGGCGATCCGCCGCCTTATTTACGGCGAACACAAAGTCTGCGGCCTGACCCGTGCGGAAGATGCCCGTGCGGCTTATGATGCCGGTGCGGCTTTCGGCGGACTGATTTTTGTCGGTAAATCGCCGCGTTATGTGGATGAAGCTCAGGCCGCAGAAGTAATGCGCGGTGCACCGCTGGCGTATGTCGGCGTGTTCCGCAACCACGACCCGGCGGATATCGCTGCGATTACCCGCCGCCTGAAACTGCACGCCGTTCAGTTACACGGTGATGAGGATGAACATGATATCGCGCTGCTGCGATTACATCTCCCGGCGGCGTGTGAGATCTGGAAAGCGCTGGATATGACTCACGGTTCGGACATCACCGTTCCGGACGGCGTGGTACGGCTGGTGCTGGATAACGGCAAAGGCGGTACCGGGCAGACGTTCGACTGGCAGACCCTGCCGCCCTCACTGCCGGTGCCTTTTACCCTCGCAGGCGGGCTGAATGCGGAAAATTGTGTCTCCGCAGCCGCCTCCGGTGCCGCCGGGCTGGATTTTAACTCCGGTGCCGAGTCCGCCCCCGGCATTAAAGATGCAGAGAAACTCCGTCAAATATTTAATCAATTACATCAGCAAGTTGCCTGACTGACGACTGAAAAGAAAAAGGATCAGAAAACAATGAGTAAATTAAATCCCTACTTTGGTGAATTCGGCGGGCAGTTTGTGCCGCAGATTTTAATCCCGGCTCTCGATCAGCTCGAAGATGCCTTTATTGCTGCTCAGGAAGACCCGGAATTTCAGCGTGAATTTACCGATCTGCTGCAAAACTATGCCGGACGGCCGACTGCCCTGACGCTGTGCAAAAACCTGACGGCAGGCAGCAAAACCAAACTGTATCTGAAGCGTGAAGATTTACTGCACGGCGGCGCGCACAAAACCAACCAGGTTCTCGGCCAGGCACTGCTGGCAAAACGGATGGGTAAAACCGAAATTATTGCCGAAACCGGTGCCGGACAACACGGTGTGGCAGCCGCACTGGCCAGTGCACTGCTCGGCCTGAAATGCCGCGTGTATATGGGTGCAAAAGACGTGGAACGTCAGTCACCAAACGTATTCCGTATGCGGCTGATGGGCGCGGAAGTCATCCCGGTACACAGCGGCTCCGCCACACTGAAAGATGCCTGTAACGAGGCGCTGCGCGACTGGAGCGGCAACTATGACCGTGCGCACTATTTATTAGGCACCGCCGCAGGCCCGCATCCGTACCCGACTATTGTCCGCGAATTTCAGCGTATGATCAGTGATGAAGCCCGCGCGCAGATCCTCACCCGCGAAGGCCGCCTGCCGGATGCGGTGATCGCCTGTATCGGCGGCGGTTCAAACGCCATCGGTGCGTTTGCCGGGTTTATTCCGGATGAATCTGTTGCCCTGATCGGTGTCGAACCGGCCGGACACGGCATTGAAACCGGCGAACACGGTGCGCCGCTCAAACATGGCCGCATTGGTATCTACTTCGGTATGAAATCACCGATGATGCAGACAGAAGACGGCCAGATCGAGGAATCTTACTCTATCTCTGCCGGTCTGGACTTCCCGTCTGTCGGGCCGCAGCACGCATATCTGAATGCTATCGGCCGGGCGGATTATGTTTCCGCCACCGATGATGAGGCACTGGACGCATTCAAAACCCTGAGCCGTCAGGAAGGCATTATTCCGGCGCTGGAATCCTCCCATGCCCTGGCACACGCACTGAAAATGATCCGTGAAAATCCGGAGAAAGAACAAATTCTTATCGTCAATATTTCCGGTCGCGGAGACAAAGATATTTTCACTGTTTATGACATTTTTAAAGCAAGAGGTGATTTCTGATGAGCCGGTATGAACAACTTTTTCAGCGTTTGCAGTCCCTTAATCAGGGTGCGTTTATCCCGTTTGTCACTCTGGGTGATCCGTCTGCTGACGTTTCCCTGCAAATTATCGATGCGCTGGTGGCCGGTGGTGCCGATGCTCTGGAAATCGGTATTCCGTTTTCTGACCCGCTGGCAGACGGCCCGGTGATTCAGGATGCTAACCTGCGCGCCTTTGCCGCCGGCATGACCCCGGCACGCTGCTTTGAACTGATTTCACAAATCCGCGCCAAGTATCCTGAACTGCCGGTGGGGCTGCTGATGTATGCCAATCTGGTGTTTCATAACGGCATTGAACAGTTTTATAAAACCGCAGCAAACGCCGGTGTGGATTCCGTGCTGATCGCCGATGTGCCGCTGCATGAATCTCAGCCGTTCCGTGATGCCGCACTGGCAAATAATATCGCACCGGTCTTTATCTGCCCGCCGGATGCGGATGATAAGTTACTGGAAACACTGGCTGCCGCCGGGAAAGGATATACCTACCTGCTCTCCCGTGCCGGTGTGACCGGGACAGAAAAGCGGGCGGAGAAATCCCTGACCGGCCTGACCGCAAAACTGACCGCACTGAATGCCGCCCCGCCGGTTCAGGGATTCGGGATCTCCGAACCGGAACAGGTGCAGGAATCATTGCGCAATGGTGCCGCCGGGGCAATTTCCGGCTCGGCTGTGGTAAAAATCATCGCCGCAAATCTGGATAATGTCCCTGTGATGTGTCAGAAACTGCGGGAATTTACGCAGAAAATGAAAAACGCAACGCAATTATAAGTTTTCACCCGGCCCGCTGTTAACAGCGGGTTATTTTTTGTTGAGAAACATTTGGTTTTCATTAATACTAAAAGGGTCAGGCACATATTATTCTGCTATCCGTGCCGGTAATTAGGAGAACATCATGAAGTACATGAAATTAGTTACCTCATTTTTTGTTGTCATGTTTATGGCTTTCACCCTGTCCGCCTGTGCCCCGACTTCCACCAGTGAAGGTACCGGGGGCTATTTTGATGATTCCGTCATCACCACCAAAGTAAAAACAGCCCTGCTGGGTGAGAAAGGTATCAAATCCACTCAAATCAGCGTGGAAACGTTTAAAGGTAAAGTGCAGCTGAGCGGATTTGTCTCTTCAGAGAAAGAAGCCAACCTGGCAGTAAATACCGCGCGCAAAGTGCCGGGTGTACAGGTTGTGATTAACTCAATGAAGTTGCGGTGACTCTGAATAACAGATTACCGGATATAAAAATGGCGCAATTATTATTGCGCCATCTTTTATGATACTGATAACGGGGATTATCAGAATTTGTAACCGACACCGAACATGAATACCCACGGATCGAGGTTCGTTTTATAAGACTGGTTGGCACCACCGGCTTTGAAATCAACATCTGTTTTGATGTTCATCCACCAGAGAGAAGCGTTCAGCATCCAGTTCTGGTCTAATTCATAATCCAGACCGGCCTGTGCTGCCACACCCCATGAACTGCTCATACTCAGGTCGCTTAAACCTGCGCCTTTACCGGTATCGTTAAATCCTTCATCAAAGAAGAAGGTATAGTTAACACCCACACCTAAATACGGACGCAGTTTATCTTCCGGGGTACGGAAATAGTACTGTGCCATTAAGGTTGGCGGTAAATGTTTGGCTGTTGCAATTTCACCTGCTGCCGGAACAGAAATTTTATGCTCAAACGGTGTCGCAGCCAGTAATTCCACACCGATATTATCGGTGATCATATAACTGAACGTTAAACCTAACTGAGTATTATTATTTGCTTCAAAAGAACCAAAGCCCAGAACATTATCGGAGCTGACATTCGGACGCACAGTCGCAGTACCACCACGAACGATAAAATCACCGGCCTGGTGTGCCATTGAAACTGACGGTAAAACAGTTGCCAGTGCTAAACACACTGCAGAAAGTTTTTTCATTATCTATCCCATCCTAAAAAAAGAAAAAAAACACAATAAGTACAGTTTGAAATATACAACCTTAAATCGAATTATGATCTAAGACAGATCACAACATTTAAATAAAAATCACATTTTACGCAAAGATCTAAATTATTATTCCATGGTGATATTTTCATTTATTGATATATATCAAAAACAACGTTTTTCATTTTTATTTCAATCCGCGCTTTCCGGTTTTATGTCAATTTATAAAACATATCGCTTAGTATTCAGCCGGGGGTTTTGTATCAACATTGTTAATAATATGTGATTTTTCCGTTTTGTATTTCCTGATATTCCGTCTGATCCCTGTATTTCCGCCTGACGAACAGGTTACAATTCCCGCCATACTGTTTTACAATTACACCCATATTTTTATTCCACGCTTTACAGGAGTTGTTCCATGTCCATGCCGGTGCCGGTTCTCGCCCGTGACAGCCTTAATTTTTTCCGCAATCAGCTGATGTCCGTTCTGATTATTTCGCTGCTCACCGCCGCAGTTACCGTCGGGCTCAATGTGCTGCTGACCTGGAATTCCAACGGGCTGGCGCTTATCCGCGCCCTGGAAACCACCTATGCCACCGAGGGTTCCGGCGGATTTCAGCGGGCAGTCGCAACACTGACCTCCGATGACCAGTGGCAGATGCTGAAAACCGGCCTGGGCACTATCTTCAGCTCCCTGCTGGGCAATGCGGTCTTCGTGACTGCCATGATTTTCCTGATTTTCAGTGCATCACAGGGACAATCTGTTTCCGCTTTACAGGCAATCACCGGATCTGCCGGACGCATTCCGCGCATGCTGGTACTGCTGCTGATCTGTTCACTGGTGATTGCACTCGGACTGGTCGCCATGTATCTGCCGGGATTAATTCTGGCAATGTTACTGGCGCTGGCACCGATCATTATGTTCACCGAAAAGAACAGCGTATTTACCGCCATAAAAATCAGCGGGAATATTGCACTGAAAAATATCAGAGTACTTCTGCCTGCTATTCTAATCTGGTTTGCCCTGAAACAGGCATCCGTAGTGTTTCTTAGTAAACTTCCTGTAGCTAATGAACATATTCTGATGACGCTGATTCTGTTTATTAATAATGTCATCAGCGGACTGGTCATTATTTATCTGTTCCGGTTCTATCAGTTATTTACACAATCACAGTCTGTCAGCGACTATCAGTAAGGCGGACATATGCGCACCGATAATGATATTTACCGGGCAATTCAGGATTATATCCGTGCTGATGATAATATCCGCGCGGCCATTCTGAACGGGTCACGGGCAAATAAACAGGTTGCTGCCGATAAATATCAGGACTTCGATATTGTCTTTTTTGTACACAATATTGAGGCTGCAAAGTTTCCCGCCCTGCGGGAATCCTTTTTCGGTATTCCGGTATTACAGCAATGCCCTGATGACATGCTTTTGGGCAATGAAGGTATGCCGCCCCGTGCGGCGTATACCCTGCTGATGATATATGAGGATGGTCACCGGATAGACCTGACACTGTTTCCGCTGACGCATTTCGCCTCAGATTACAGACACGACAGCCTGACCATTCCTCTCGCAGATAAAGACGGCCTCTTTGCTGACACAGCCCCGGCAGATGAAAGCAGTTATTTTATCACACCACCCGATGCCCGCTTATTTGCCGAAACCGCCAATGAATTCTGGTGGTGCGCCACAAATGTGGCCAAAGGTCTGGCAAGACATGAAATAACCTGTGCCAAAGCAATGACAGAAGATGTTATACGCCCGGTTTTTATGCAGATGCTGGACTGGAAAATTGGTTGTACCTGCGGGTTTAATCTGTCCACCGGAAAAAACGGAAAATATTTATCCCGTTACCTGACCACGGATGAAATGCAGGCCGTTCTCGATACCTATTCTGATGCAGATCCGGAAAATAACTGGCGGGCGTTATTTCTGATGTGTGAACTGTTCCGCGAATATCAGACAGTGACGGCAGAAATATCCGGGTTTGAAATCAACACACGGGAATGTGATGCGTCTGTTCATTATCTCCGCAAAATTTATAAAACTGCCCGGACAGGTAAAAAATCAGGCCAATAATATGGCCTGATTATCCGGTGTGTTTGCTGTGGCCATTATTGTACTTTGCGCACGGCTTTCACATCCAGTTCGGTTTTATTCCATTCTTTATCGATTTCCCCTTCGACCTCAATTTCATCCTGAGGCGTGACTTTCAGTCCGTTCCAGCGTTTCGGGGAAATTTCAGCACGGATAGTGCCGGTGTTATCTTTAAATTCATAATGTTTGTTATCCAGCTGGCGGACAATCGTACCGCGCAGCACAACCGGCGCATCATCAGATAATTTCAGTGCATCCGCAACGGTCATTTTACGGGCGTCAGGGCCGCTGAAGCCGCCGTTTTGTCCTGTTGTGACCGTCGTTGCCGCCGTCGCCGAACCGGGACCTTCAAAACCGCCGTTTGCTGCAAAAACGGAGCCGGCTGACCCAGCCAGTAAAGTAGCAAGTAATGCGAATGCAGGTAATTTTTTCATCATTTATCTCCTTTATAAGGAAGCGTCTTTGCTTCATGGACACTATTAAACCATTAAGTTCTTAACAGGATCTTAAGGGGATGTCATTTTTGATTATATTTTATATTTCAGCGAAAACAGGTGGTTATCCTGAGATGTCTGAGTTAAAACTAGTATAGCGCACTTTATACGGATAAGAATTATGCGGATATTATTAATTGAAGATGACCGGCTGATTGGCGACGGGCTGAAAATCGGCCTGAGCAGGCTCGGTTTTACCCCGGACTGGTTTACCGACGGACTGACCGGTCAGCAGGCACTCTATTCTGCCCCTTATGATGCGGTGATCCTTGATCTCTCCCTGCCCGGTATTGACGGGCTGGACATACTGAAGCAGTGGCGGGCAGAGGGGCGCGACGAACCGGTACTTATCCTGACCGCCCGCGATGCCCTTGAACAGCGGGTCAGTGGTTTGCAGCAGGGTGCGGATGATTATCTGTGCAAACCGTTTGCGCTTGCGGAAGTTGCTGCACGGCTACAGGCGCTGATCCGCCGCCGCTACGGGCAGGTTTCTGAAAAACTGGTGCTCGGCGACGTGGAGATGGACCCGGTAGCCATGACTGTCACCCGCGGCGGTGTGCCGGTATCACTGAAAGGCAAAGAACTGGCACTGCTGGCACTGTTTCTGCGTAATCCTCAGAAAGTGCTGTCCCGCGCAATGATTGAAGAGAAACTGTATAACTGGGATGAGGATGTTTCCAGTAATGCCGTTGAGGTGCATATTCACCATCTGCGCCGCAAACTGGGACGCGGGTTTATCAAAACCATTCATGGTGTCGGGTATGTCGCGGGGAAAAATGATGAAAACGTATAGTCTGCGCCTGCGGCTGGGCGGGCTACTGTTGCTGCTTACCCTGCTGACATGGGGTATCGCCAGTGTGTTTGCCTGGATGCAGACCACAAAATCCATCAATGAATTATTCGATACACAACAAATGGCCTTTGCCAAACGCCTGTCAGTCCTGCCTTCCGGACTGGCATTTCCGTCATCCGCTATTCAGAAAACGAAAAAGATGCTCTCCGGCAACCGGGGAAAGCAGGATGATGATGCTCTCGCTTTTGCTATTTTTACCCCGCAGGGCGAACGGGTACTGGATGACGGCGAAAACGGCCGGAAAATTCCGTTTTCTGACAGGAAAAACGGTTTTCGTGACGGGACACTGACAGATGACAACGACCAGTGGCGCTTTGTACAGCTGCCCTCTGCTGATGGCCGCTATATCATCGTGGTCGGCCAGGAATGGGAATACCGTGAAGATATGGGGCTGACCATTATTACCGCGCAGGCCGTTCCGTGGCTGGTGGCACTGCCGCTGATGCTGTTGTTGTTTTTGTGGCTGCTGACCCGCGCACTGACCCCGCTGCGCCTGCTGGCGCGACAGTTACAACGCCGCAGCCCGGCAGAACTCACACCGCTGACCCCGCCGGTACTGCCGAAAGAGGTCAGTCCGATGCTGGATGCACTGAACGGATTATTTCTGCGTATCCGCGACCTGCGGGAACGGGAGAGCCGTTTTACCTCTGATGCCGCCCATGAACTGCGCAGCCCGCTGGCTGCACTCAAAGTTCAGTCTGAAGTAATGCAGATAGCCGGAGATGACCCTGCCACACGGGAACACGTCACCGCAAATCTGATCACCGGTATTGACCGTGCCACCCGCCTGGTGGATCAATTACTGACTCTCTCGCGGCTGGAATCACAATCACATCCGGCAGAAAACACAGAGCAGCGCTGGTCAGTTATTATCGGAGACGCTGTTGCTCAGACTGCGGCAGAGGCTGCGGAACATCAGGTCAGTGTGATCACGGATCTTTCCTCACCGGAATTATCCGTCCGCGGCGAACAACTGCTGCTGACCGTGATGCTGCGTAATTTGCTGCACAATGCTATCCGCTACGGCAAAACAGGCGGTACTGTTCAGCTGATACTGACTGCGAAGCAGTTAGTGATTGAGGATGACGGGCCGGGTGTCAGTGATGAGACTCTGGCCCGGCTGGGAGAGCGCTTTTACCGGCCGCCGGGACAGGAAAAAACCGGCAGCGGCCTGGGGTTATCTATCGTTAAACGAATTGCGGAACTGCATCACATGACCATACAGTTCCGCCGCAGCCCGCAGGGCGGGTTTATTGCTGAAATCAGGTGGTGAGCGGTTTTTCCGCTCCCTCCTCAGCCTGCGCCATCGCCTCTTCTATCGCTTTGATGCGGCCCTGCTGCTTACTCTGAATCAGCCGGATGGCGAAATAAAGATCCGGCACAATAATCAAATCATCATCATTACGTTTGATTTTGTTTTCGGACACCCAGCGCGTCAGTTCGGTGCGCCGTCCGGCCAGGATCAATGTGACACCTTTGATTTTCAGCTCTGTCACCAGCTCATTCAGCGTACTGAACACACTCATGTCGTTATTGATAAAGCTGACCGTTGCATCCACCGCAATCCAGCCGGGACGTTTTGGTGCGGTATTCACCACCTGTAACACCCGCTTTTTAAAATAAGCAACGTTGAAATAGGTCAGCGGCGAGTTAAAGCGGTACATCACTAATCCGTCGACCTGATTGATATCGACGTTACTGTTATTGATAGAATGAATCATCCCCTGCTCATCCACACCCAGCAACTGATCTGTCGGACGGAAAACCGTGCGCAGGAACTGCACCAGTCCCAGCAGAACCGCAAAACCAATACCGTTGATCAGCCCCACCACCAGCACCGCGATAAGAGTAAACAGCGCCAGCGTGAATGCCGATTTATTCCGCTTACGGAAAGAGAAAATCTGACGGATGCTGAACATCGACCAGGAGGAGTAAATCAGTACCACCCCGAGTGTTGCCAGCGGGATATGTCCGAGGAAGCCGGTCAGGAAAAATAACACCAGTGCGATTAACCCGGCAGCAATCAGCGATACCATCTGTGTTTTACCGCCGGAGGCATCGTTGACCGCAGTACGGCTGGTTGCGGCACTGACCGCAAATCCCTGCGATAATCCGGAAGCAATGTTGATATAGCCCTGTGCCCGCAGCTCCTGATCCACATCGATGGTATAGCCGTTTTTCTCGGCAAAACTGCGCACCGTCATCATAAAGCTGACAATACTGATCACTGCAAGGTTCAGAGACGGGATCACCAGTTCACGCAACAGGCCGGGATCAAACGACGGCATTTTAATATGCGGCAACCCGTTACCGAGATTACCGACTACCGCAATCCCCATAGAGGCAAAATCCAGCTGTGCGCTGATCAGTGTGGCAATTGTCATCACAATCAGCGGTCCCGGCCAGTTACGGCGGACGGCCCGCAATAAAAGCAGCGCCGCCAGACTGGCACCGGAGAGGATCAGGGTCGGCATATGCAGAAGGTGCATATGTTCAGGCAGCGCCACCAGACACTCAATCAGCTGGGACGGCAGTTCATCCAGCCCGAGCACATTTCCTATCTGTCCGACAATAATTGTCACCGCCACACCGTTGAGCAGCCCCTGCAAAATCGGCTGTGATAAAAAATCGGCAAATGCGGCGAGTTTAAAATGCCCGGCAATGAGACACCAGACGCCGGTCATCAGCGTCATGATGATCGCCAGTTGCCACAGCGTATCGGGATCGCCTTTTGCCAGCGGGATAATTGCTGCCGCAATCACCGCACAGGTCGCCGCATCCGGCCCGACAATCAGTTGCCGGGAAGAGCCGAACAGTGCATACGTCATCATCGGCAGGATACAGGCATAGAGGCCGACAATCGCATTAATGCCCATCAGCCCCGTGTAAGCGATAGCCACCGGTAATGCCACGGCCGCAACAGAAAGCCCCGCACGGATATCAAAGCGCAGATTTTTTCGTTCATAGTGCAGAAAAACAGAAAGTCCCGGCATCCAGCGCAAAAGTCGGCTCGACTGCATTATCGCCCCTTATAAAAATATCGTATTAAGATGTACAATTTAATTTTACGGCTAATAGTTAAACTGATTTATAACCGAACGCGGATAAAGAAGATAGTCAGACCGCGTCTTATGGTAAAATATTGCAAAATCAATTGTAATATATTTTTTTTCTTTAAAAATAAGCGACTGAATGCCACGTACTTAAAATAAATTTAAATTTCGGACAGACTCAATTATGAAGCAACTACTCGACTTTATCCCGCTGGTTATCTTTTTTGCCATATATAAAACCGTGGATATCTATTACGCCTCCGGTGCCTTAATTGCCGCCTCAGCGGTGGCGCTGGCTGTGCGCTGGTTCATGTATAAACATCTGGAGAAATCTGCCGTTATCACCTTTGTGATTGTGGCTGTCTTCGGCACACTGACCATCGTGTTCCATGATCCGCAGTTTATCAAATGGAAAGTGACGATTATTTATGCGTTGTTCGCCCTCGTTTTACTGGGCGGTCAGTTTATCTTCGGTAAGCCGCTGATTCAGAAGATGCTGGGCAAAGAGCTGACGCTCCCGCCGCAGGTCTGGCAGCGTCTGAATCTGGCCTGGGCGCTCTTCTTTATCGTCTGTGCGGCAGTGAATGTGTATGTCGCCTTCTGGTTATCGATGGATACCTGGATGAACTTCAAAGTCTTTGGTCTGACCGCTGTAACACTGGTATTTACCGTTGCCAGTGTGGTATATATTTACCGTCATCTGCCACGGGAAGAAGAAAAATAATAAAATCAACCGGATATCGGTTTGTTTCCGCCGGTATCCTTTTTCGTTAAACGGATGTAAGTGTTTCTCATGACTCAACAACAATGTTTACCCAACGGGGAACTGGTGCTGCGCACCTTAACCATGCCGACAGACACCAACGCCAACGGGGATATCTTCGGCGGCTGGCTGATGTCGCAGATGGATATCGGCGGCGCTATTCTGGCCAAAGAGATAGCTCTCGGACGCGTGGTGACAGTCCGCGTTGACGGCATTACCTTCCTGCGCTCTGTGGCTGTCGGTGATGTGGTCTGCTGTTATGCGCGCTGCCTGAAAACCGGTAATTCATCCATGACGGTAAAAGTCGAGGTCTGGGTGAAAAAAGTCGCCACTGACCCTATCGGTGACCGTTACCGCGCAACAGAAGCTGTCTTCAGTTATGTTGCGGTGGATGCGGATAACCGTCCCCGCCCGCTGCCTGACGGAAAACGTCATTTTCAGTTAGACAGCAGTAACAGTGATTTAAAATAACACCTTTCATGCCGGCCACTCTTCTGAGTGGCCGTTTTGTCTGCCGGGTAAAGCGCAGGTTCCCCGCGACACCGGCGCCCGGTAATAGTATCATTGCCGGAAATCTCTCTTTTATTTAATCCGGAATTTTCATCGTGACCTCATTTGCTGAACTTAATGCACTTCCCGCAGAACAAATTACCAACCTGAATGAACTGGGTTATCTGACCATGACACCTGTTCAGGCCGCCGCATTACCGGCTATTCTGGCGGGGAAAGATGTCCGTGCGCAGGCCAGAACCGGCAGCGGGAAAACGGCTGCATTCGGTCTGGGACTGTTACAGCATATCGATGCCGGACAATTTATGACTCAGGCACTGGTTCTGTGTCCGACCCGCGAACTCGCGGATCAGGTCGCCGGTGAGTTACGCCGTCTGGCCCGTTATCTGCCGAATGTCAAAATTCTGACTTTATGCGGCGGCGTACCGTTCGGTGCCCAGCGCGATTCCCTGATCCACCCGCCGCACATCATTGTGGCTACTCCCGGCCGCCTGATTGACCATCTGAACAAAGATACCCTGCGCCTTGATGCTGTCCGCACACTGGTGCTGGATGAAGCGGATCGTATGCTGGATATGGGATTCTCTGACGATATCGCCGACATTCTCTCCCGGACACCGGAAGAACGTCAGACACTGCTGTTTTCCGCCACCTGGCCGGATGAAATCGCCGCTGTCAGCCGCCGTTTTCAGCGCGACCCGCAAACTATCGAAACCGACAGCACGGATGAACTGCCTGCCGTTGAACAGCAATTTTATGAAGTATCGCGCCGCGGCAAAACTGAGCTGTTACAGAAATTACTGAGCCGTGAACAACCGGCCTCCTGCGTGGTGTTCTGTAACACCAAAAAAGATTGTCAGGATGTATTTGAAGCTCTTGAAAGCAGCGGACAGAGTGTTCTGGTGCTGCACGGTGATATGGAGCAGCGCGAACGCGATCAGACCTTAATCCGCTTTGCCAACGGCAGCAGCCGTGTGCTTGTCGCCACGGACGTGGCCTCCCGCGGGCTGGATATCAAAGCGCTGGAGCTGGTGATCAACTACGAACTGGCATGGGACCCGGAGGTGCATATCCACCGCATCGGCCGTACTGCCCGTGCCGGTGAAAGCGGTCTGGCAATCAGTCTGTGCGCACCGGAAGAAGCCGTCCGTGCGAATGCACTGGAAGAAATGCTGCATATGAAACTGAACTGGCAGCCGATCCCGGCCGGTCTGCGGATCACCCCGCTGGATGCGGCAATGGCAACATTGTGTATCGACGGCGGCAAAAAAGCCAAAATCCGTCCGGGGGATATTCTCGGCGCGATGACCGGTGATATGGGGCTGAACGGCGAAGATATCGGCAAAATCGTGATCCACCCGATGCATGCTTATGTCGCGGTACGTCAGGGTATTGCACAGCAGGCACGCAAACTGCTTCAGCAGGGTAAAATCAAAGGTAAGGCCGTCAGAGTCAGACTGCTGAAATAATCAGAAAGGACCGCATTTCCCGTCAGCGGATGATATAACGGTTTTGTATCCGGCCGGCCTTTTCAGGCCGGCTTTATTCCACCTGTATCTCAGCTTTCTGCTGAGTTTTTTTGTTAAAGGGTCTCTGTATGGCTGCGCTGTTTAATGCTTTAGTCTCTGATTCCGTTATTTTATTTGTTGTTATTTTTATTTTATCTGTCGGTTCGGCTTATGCCGGAAAATACCTGTTCAGAAAACGCCACGGAAAAACTGAATTAGCGGATGATGAAACCAAAATTGTTCTCGGCGCCGTATTGTCTCTGCTGGGTTTATTAATCGGCTTTTTACTGACGATTTCTATCGGCGGCTATAATAACCGCGAACAAATGGAAGAAAACGAAGCGATTGCCATCGGTAATGCATTCCAGCGGGCACAATTACTGTCTCCGGAAAATACATTGCGGGCCAATACCCTGCTTGGCACGTATATTGATGCCCGTATTGATTTCTTTAACGGCGGATCACAGGCAAAAAATGAAAAATGGCGGGATATCTCCCTCGATGCGCAGTCCTCTCTCTGGGAACTCGCTGCAGCTGAAGCCCGCACCACACCAAATCCGGTGATTGCCTCTGTGCTGACCGCTTTCAGTGATCTCTATGTTTCCGAAGAGAAAACCATGGCCAGCTGGCGTTATCAGATTCCGGGTGCCGCCTGGGTATTACTGATTTTATTTGCGGTCAGTGCCAATGTGCTGATCGGGTATAATATCCGCGGGTTACGCGGCAATAATATTATGATTTTAATCCTGCCGCTGCTGACAACCATGGCATTGTTTATGATTGCGGAAATTGATATTCCGGGTGAAGGGGTTATACATGTTGTACCGGATAACCTGATAAATTTACGCAGCGATATTTTCCCGGCAAAATAAAGCTGAAACAAAAACCCCGGCATTTTTCAGGTGCCGGGGTTTCTTTTTTATCAGATCACTGAATGGTGGTCTTGCCGTCGATCCGGAAAATAATGGTTGTCGTCATACCTTTCTTAGGTTTTTTCTCGTAACGCCATTTACGCATTGCGTTACGGACTTCACGTTCAAACATATTTTTCGGTGATGCTTCGATAATATCGATATTCTCAATACGGCCATCGGTATCAACATCAAATCTGACCCGTACCTTCCCTTCTTTACCCAGGCTGCGTGCCCGTGCCGGATAAACCGGATCAGCACGGCTTAACGCTTTCGGATCACCGCCGCCAATATCACTTTGTCCGGCAGAGGCCACATTTCCCACGGGACCTGCGGGGGCTTTTTTCTCGTTCTGCTGACCATCCGGCGTACCACTGAACAGAGGCTTATCGGATACCGGTGCTTTGGTTTCTGCCGGTTTTACGGCAGGTTTCTCAATTTTTTTCTCTTTTTTCGGTTTCGGTTTTGGTTTTTTCTCAACCGGTTTCTTTTCCGCCGGTTTTTCAATAACCGGCTTCACTACCGGTTCAGGCTCCGGCTCTGGTTCAGGCTCGGGCTCCGGTTCGGGTTCCGGCTGAGGTTCAGCCACAGCAGCGGCCGGTGCAGGCGCAAAAGCCGCCATCTCCACCATCAGTACTTTCGGCTCGTCCTCAGCTTCCTTATTTATGTTGTAGTAAATCGCCGCAGCCACAGAAGCGTGCAGACAAAGTGAAATGAGAATCGGCCAGCTGACCCAGCGAAAAATAGACATATCAATACAATCTTATAAGCAACTAATAATGACAATGGTCACTAGTGTAAATGCAAATAGCAATCAGTTTCAATAAGAAAGATGCAACCATTGTCACTTATCGTGCTGATGGTCACTCTTAGTGGCTTAATCCGGTCTGAGCAAACAACAGCGAACGGCGCTGTCTCGCGATATCCAGCTTACGCAGGGCGAAAATCCGGATATTCCGCCGTGACTGACTTTCCAGCCAGCGACGACGACGACGGGTTGCCTGCCGTAACATACGCCAACGTGCAACTTCCGGTCTGCTGTGTCTCATAACTAAACCCTTTTTAGACTGTGTGAAAAAATAAGCTAATAATAAGGGCGATTATTATAAACTGCCTGACACAATAACCAACCGCTTTCCCGCAATATCCGCAAACATTGCCGGAAAAAAGGGGTTAAACTGACTTAAATCACAAATATAGCAGCATTACAGAAAGCTTTCTGATACATTTTCCGGTGGAGTATCAATCAGATTCTGTGCCTGTCTTGTCTGCGAACCTTATTTTTAGGGAAAGATAATACCTATGTCGACCTTTTATACGCTGTTATATTGGCTGAGTATTCTTTTCTACTGGCTGCTGGTGGCCGGTATCTCTGTCCGCGTGATGTATAAACGCCGCCCGGTGACATCGACCATGACCTGGTTACTGATCATTTATATCCTGCCCTTCATCGGGATAATCGCTTACCTTGCCTTTGGTGAGCTGCATCTCGGCCGCCGCCGCGTTGAACAGGCAAAAGGCATGTGGCCGTCTGTTTCCGGCTGGATTGAAAATCTGCGCCGGTCAAAACATATTTTTGCCACCGAAAACAGTACGCAGGCTGCCCCGCTGTTTCAGCTGATCGAGCATCGTCAGGGTATACCCGGAGTAAAAGGTAATCAGATTCAGCTGTTTACCACCTGTGAAGATTCATTACGCCAGATAGTAAAAGATATCGATAATGCAAAACACAGCATTGATATGGTGTTTTACATCTGGAAACCGGGCGGTGATGTGGACAATGTCACCAATGCCCTGCTCGCCGCCGCAAAACGGGGCGTAAAATGCCGGATTATGGTTGATTCCGCCGGCAGCTGGCACTTCTTCCGCCATGATTATCCGAAAATGATGCGGGACGCCGGGATCGAGTTTGTCGAAGCACTGCCGGTGAATGTTCTGCGTTTTGCTCTGCGCCGGATGGATTTGCGCCAGCACCGGAAAATTATCACCATCGATAACTATATTTCATACACCGGCAGTATGAATATGGTCGATCCGCGTTACTTTAAGCAGGATGCCGGTGTCGGTGAGTGGGTCGATATTCTTGTCCGTATGGAAGGCCCGGTGACCACTCTGTTCGGTATTATCTATGCACTGGACTGGGAGATGGAACGCGGCGAACGCCGGTTACCGCCTCCGCCTGATGATATTGAAATGCCGTTTGAAAAAGACAGCGGCCATACTGTGAATATTGTCGCCTCCGGGCCGGGTTTCCCCGAGGAACTGATTCAGCAGTCGCTGATGACGGCTATTTTCGCCGCACAGGAGCGCCTGACCTTCACCACACCGTATTTTGTACCGAGTGATGACCTGATGCACGCCATCTGTACCGCTGCCATGCGGGGCGTACGTGTCGCCATTGTGATGCCGCGACTCAATGACTCGTTCCTCGTCCGCTGGGCAAGCCGTGCGTTTTATACCGAACTGCTGGAAGCCGGTGTGGAAATTTATCTGTTCGAAGATGGTCTGCTGCACACGAAAAGTGTTCTTGTGGATGACCAGCTCAGTATGGTCGGCTCCGTAAACCTGGATATGCGCAGCCTGTGGCTGAACTTTGAAATTACCGCCGTTATCGACGATGAAAGTTTTGCCGGTGACCTGAATATTGTCCAGAATGATTATATTTCACGCGCTACCCGCCTCGATTACACCGAATGGGAAAAACGCCCGCTGACAAACCGGATTCTCGAGCGGTTATGTTATTTCTTCAGTCCGCTGCTGTGATAAACTGCTCCCTTTATCATCCCCGCCGGTATAACACGGCGGGGGATCACCGGAATATAATCTGACTTATGAGTACCTCTCAGCCCCGCCTCCTCAGCGAACAGGAAACCATTGAAATGGCCTATGACCTGTTTCTGGAACAGGCAATGGATAATCTTGATCCGGCAGACGTTCTGCTGTTTAACCTTCAGTTTGAAGAGATCGGCGGCGCCGAAATTGTTCCGGCCGGCAATGACTGGTCAGAATTCGCACCGTTTCTGGCACAAAATCCGGCATGTGCCGAAGTGGTTATCGGCCTGGCACCCGATGAGAGTGCAGACATCGACCAGATTTTTGCCAGAGTACTGATTTCCCGTCATTTTACCGGTTCACCGGAGTACGCAGTCCGCTGGCGGGAATAAATTCCCTGGCGGCCGTTTTGTCAGCAGCAGCATTTTTCCCGTCTTGTAATCAGTGATCGTGTGATAGCCTCAATTTCGGCAGGATCTTCTGCGGCTCCTGCCCGCAATGCCACATTCCATTTACTGATCACTTTTGCATTTTCTGCCAGCTCAGAGTACGTATCCAGCCGCCCCTGTGCTGTCAGCCAGGCCGCAACGACCGCCCAGTCCCACAGCGGGGATTGTCCGCGCAACCGCTGTACCGGTCCCGGAAAAGTTCCCGGACCACGGGTGCCATCCTTAAGTAAGGCGATTGCCTGGCGTGACATACCGGTCAGTTCTGCAATATCACTCAGGCCGACAACGGCTGAATCCACTGATTCCACCCGCGCGTTCACACCGGCTGATTCCGCATCCTCCACGGCAGTACGGATAGCGTAGTCCAGTGACGGCGCTTCCCGGTCAAACTCAAGATAGACTGATTTACCGTAAAAACAGAGTAAGGCATCATCACAGCCGCTTTCAAACAAGGCATCTTCCAGATTTTCTGTATCCGCCGTCACTCCGGACAGCGTTAGTGTAAAATTATACAGTGCCATCGTTTTCCCCTTTCCTTCTGCCTGTTTTCACTGACAGGCATCCACTTTTCGCCTGATTTGCTTTGCATGGTTTTCCGGATTCCGCGGCGTTGACCAGACACTCATCTGATGCTGCCGGTGTTCATCATACGGCGACCCGCACCGTAACCGGCAAAATGCATGAGAGGAATTCCCCGGAGCAATCCACATCCATCCCTGCAATAACGCATATTCAATCGCAGACTGAATATGTTTATCCGGGTGTTTTTTCATTTCCTGCACCTACTGTAGTTTATGCGTTGACGTTCGTCAACATCGTGTTATCGCTTTACCGGGAAAACCGGTCTTCTTTTAAATAACGGAACCGGCAGACGGTCTGCAATATCCGGAAACGGACTGCTTCAGATTTTGCGGCAGGGATGGAAAACCAGGGTGTGATGATGAAAAAAAAGCGCCCTTACCGGGCGCTTTGTCGTAAAAATACGATTAACAGATTGACTGCATTTACAGCGGATCAACCTTCAGGCAGGAGACCGCATGGCGGAAACTGCCTTCCAGAAGCGGGCGGGTTCTTGCACATTCACTGTCCGCCAGCGGGCAGCGGGTGCGGAAAACACAACCGGATGGCGGGTTGATCGGCGACGGCAGTTCCCCTTCCAGCAGCTGAATCGTTTTATTCTGCTCTTTATCCGGATCAGGAACCGGTACCGCAGACATCAGTGCTTTGGTGTAAGGATGCAGCGGGTTGTGATACACCTCATCATAGGTGCCGAGTTCCACCGCATGACCGAGATACATCACCAGCACACGGTCAGAAATATGTTTCACCACGGCCAGGTCGTGAGCAATAAAAATAAGGGATAACCCCATTTCCCGCTGTAATTCTTTCAGCAGGTTCACCACCTGAGCCTGGATAGATACATCCAGCGCTGAAACCGGTTCATCACAGATAACCAGTTTCGGTTCAAGGATCAGTGCACGGGCAATACCGATACGCTGACACTGCCCGCCGGAAAACTCATGCGGATAGCGGTTTACCAGGTTCGGCAGCAACCCGACTTTCATCATCATGGCTTTAACTTTGTCTGCCACTTCCGTCTTGCTCATTGACGGATAGTATGTCCGCAGCGGCTCCGCGATAATATCACCAATGGTCATACGCGGATTAAGTGACGCCAGCGGGTCCTGGAAAATCATCTGGATATCATTACGGATATTGTGCCAGTCTTTTTCGCTCATCCCGCTCAGGTTTTTACCCAGCCAGGTTACCCGCCCCGCGGTGGATTTCACCAGGCCGATAATGGCACGCGCAAAGGTGGATTTCCCGCAGCCGGATTCCCCGACCACTCCGAGCGTTTCCCCCTCATACAGGCGGACAGTCACACCATCCACTGCTTTCAGGCTTTTGGCCGGTTGCCAGAACCACTGTTTATTATCTCTGATGGAAAAATGGACTTTTAAATCTTCAATTTCCAGCAAAACCGGACGTTCTGAATGTGTCATTACGCCAACTCCTCCGCAGTTCTGAAGCAGGCACGCAAACGGCCCTGAGAAAATGCCTGTAACGGCGGTTCATTCCGCACACATTCATCAGTCGCATACTGACAGCGCGGGCGGAACGGACACCCGGCAGGGAGACGCAGCAGATTCGGCGGGTTACCCGGAATCGTGGCAAGCTCACTGTCCTCCGGTCCGTCAAGGCGCGGAACGGCTCTGAGCAACCCGATAGAATACGGATGCGACGGATGATAAAACACATCGCGGGCAGTTCCGTATTCCATCGTGCGTCCGGCATACATCACCAGAACCTTGTCACAGATACCGGCCACCACACCGAGGTCATGGGTGATCATAATAATTGCGGTATTGAATTCACTTTTCAGCTCATTCAGCAGCGTCATGATTTGCGCCTGCACCGTCACGTCCAGCGCAGTGGTTGGTTCATCGGCAATCAGCAGCTTCGGTTTGCACAGCAGCGCCATGGCAATCATAACGCGCTGACGCATCCCGCCGGAGAATTCGTGAGGATACATATTCATCCGTTTACGGGCTTCCGGCATTTTCACCGCATCCAGCATCCGGACGGATTCCTCAAAGGCATCATGCGCACTCAGGCCTTTATGCAGCATCAGCACTTCTGTCAGCTGCTTGCTGACTTTCATATACGGATTGAGCGACGTCATCGGATCCTGGAAGATCATGGAAATCTCTTCGGCCCGCATTTTGTTCAGTGCTTTCTCTTTCAGATTGAGAATTTCACGCCCGTTAAATACCGCAGAGCCGCTGACCACGCCATTGCGCGCCAGCAGTCCCATCAGTGCAAACGCTGTCTGTGACTTACCGGAGCCGGATTCACCGACAATCCCGAGCGTCTCACCTGCCGACAGCGAAAAGTTTAGTTTGTTCACGGCAGTGACATCGCCGTCAGGCGTTTTGAATGTCACGTTCAGGTCGTTAACCTGTAATAACTGAGTCATTGGCGGCCTCCTCAGCGATCTTTCGGGTCAAGGGCATCACGCAGCCCGTCACCGATAAAGTTGAAACAAAACAGAGTTACCACCAGGAATGCTGCCGGGAACATCAGTAACCAGGGCGAAACTTCCATTGAGTTAGCACCGTCATTGAGCAGTGCGCCCCAGCTGCTTAACGGCTCCTGTGTACCCAGCCCGAGGAAGCTGAGGAAGGATTCAAACAGGATCATACTCGGCACCAGCAGTGAGGCGTAAACCACCACCACACCCAGCACGTTCGGGACAATATGACGCAGAATGATATTGCGTGTCGGCACACCACACACTTTCGCCGCCTCAATAAATTCTTTACTCTTCAGGCTCAGGGTCTGGCCGCGCACAATACGCGCCATATCCAGCCAGGAAACCATACCGATAGCAACAAAGATCAGAAAAATATTCTGACCAAAAAAGGTCACCAGCAGGATAACAAAGAACATAAACGGGAAAGAGTTGAGGATTTCCAGCACACGCATCATGACAGAGTCGGTTTTGCCGCCGACATAGCCGGACATCGCACCGTACAGTGTTCCTACCAGTACCGCCACCAGCGCAGCCGCCAGTCCCACCATCAGTGAGATACGGCCGCCGATAGCCACACGCACCAACAGGTCACGGCCGGAGGAATCGGTACCAAAATAGTGTCCGCTCTCCATATCCGGTGCTGCGGACATCATGCCCCAGTCGGTATCGTCATAGGCGAACTCCGACAGCACAGGCATAAAAATCACAAACAGAGTAATTAAAAACAACAGACACAGGCTGGTGATCGCGGCTTTGTTATGCATAAAGCGGCGGCGGGCATCCGCCCACAGGCTGCGTCCTTCGACATCAAGCTGCTCCGTAAAATTTTCCAGAGCTTCGCGGTTTTTTTCATTCGGTAACATAGCGTGCTCCGGGACTAATAACGGATTTTCGGATCGATAACGGCATACAGCACATCAACGATACAGTTAAAGGCGATGGTCAGTGCACCGACCAGGATGGTCAGGCTCAGTACCAGGGAGTAATCCCGGTTCAGCGCGCCGTTGACAAATAACTGCCCCACGCCCGGCAAACCGAAAATCGTCTCAATCACCATCGAACCCGTGATAATCCCCACGAACGCCGGTCCCATATAGGAAACCACCGGTAACAGTGCCGGGCGCAGCGCATGCCGCCAGACAATCTTACGCATCGGCAATCCTTTGGCCCGCGCGGTACGGATAAAGTTGGAGTGCATCACCTCAATCATCGAGCTGCGCATAATACGCGAGATACTGGCAATGTAGGCCAGTGACAACGCGACCATCGGCAGAATGATATTGCTGAGCTGCCCGCCGTTCCAGCCGCCGCCCGGCAGCCAGTGCAGATGGATGGCAAAGACAAGGACCAGCAGCGGCGCCACCACAAAGCTGGGGATAACCACTCCGGTCATGGCAAAGCCCATGACGGTATAGTCCCATTTGGTATTCTGATTCAGTGCGGCTATCACACCGGCACTGACCCCCACAATCAGTGCCAGCACAAAGGCTGCCAGCCCGAGTTTTGCAGAGACCGGAAACGCAGACGCCACCAGGTCATTAACCGAGTAATCTTTATATTTAAAGGAAGGCCCGAAGTCCCCTTTTGATAACTGAACTAAATAATCAAAATACTGAACATGAATCGGATCATTAAGATGGTATTTGGCTTCAATATTCGCCATCACTTCCGGCGGCAATTTACGCTCACCGGTAAATGGGCTGCCCGGAGCCAGACGCATCATAAAGAAAGAGATCGTAATTAACACAAAAAGCGTCGGGATCGCCTCGAGTATACGGCGAAGAATAAACTTAAACATTGCCCGTTCCTATACAGTACCCGCTCCCGGGGTACACACTACACAGGCCGCCCTTCGCAGGGCGGCCAACCGTCGGTATTATTTTTTAATCATATATAAGTTTTTGGTGTGGAAGTGATCCAGCGGATCTTTTCCGGTATAGCCACCCACGTACGGTTTCACTAAACGGGTACTGACATAGTAATAGACAGGCACGATAGCAGAGTCTTTATCCAGCTGAGCTTCCGCCTGCTGGTAGATCTGTGCACGTTCTGCATCGGTTTTCACCTGAAGGGATTGTTTCATCAGCTTATCAAACTCCGCACTCTTATAATGCGGTGTGTTGGTGCTGCTGTAAGAGAGAACCATATTCAGGAATGAAGACGGTTCATTATAATCCGCACACCATGCGGCGCGGGCAACATCATAGGTTCCCTGATGACGGGTATCGAGGAACGTTTTCCACTCCTGGTTAACCAGCTGAACTTCCGCACCGAGGTTTTTCTTCCAGATAGATGATGCGGCGATCGCCATTTTCTTATGCAGATCAGACGTGTTATACAGCAGATTGAATTTCAGCGGATTATCTTTATTAAACCCGGCTTCTTCCAGCAGCTTGCGTGCTTTTTCGTTACGCTGATCCTGTGTCATATTCGCGAACCACTCAGGTTCTTTGGCTGACATGCCATCCGCAAACGGTGGTGTGAAACCAAATGCCGGGGTATCCCCCTGTGCTTTGACTTTATTCACCATGATGTCGCGGTCAAGACTCAGTTTCAGGGCTTCACGGACTTTTGGATTATCAAACGGCGCTTTATCGTTATTAATTTCGTAGTAATAGGTACACATATACGGCGAAATACGCAGTTCGTCCGGGATTTCTTTTTTCAGTTTCTGGAACAGTTCAATCGGCAGGTTGTTATAGGTCATGTCGATTTCACCGCTGCGGTAGCGGTTAACATCGGTAACTTCGGACGAAATCGGCAGGAAACGGACATTATTGATAACCGTTTTTTCGTTATCCCAGTATTTCGGGTTACGGGTCAGTTCAATTTTTTCGTTCACCACCCAGTCTTTCAGAGTGTATGCGCCGTTACTGACATAATTGCCGGGCTGCGTCCATTTATCACCGAATTTTTCAACAGTGGCCGGATGCACCGGAGACATGGAGTTATGTGCCAGCAGTTTCGGAATATACGGGACTTCTTCGGAGAGCGTCAGCTCAAGGGTTTTATCATCCAGCGCTTTGATGCCCAGTTCTTCCGGTTTTTTCTTTCCGGCAATAACATCATCAATATTTACCACGTGTGCATACTGGAGATAACTGGCATACGGTGAGGCGGTATTCGGATCAGCCAGGCGGCGCCAGCTGTAGACGAAATCCTGTGCGGTAACCGGGTCGCCGTTGGACCATTTCGCATCCTCGCGGATTTTGAACGTCCAGACTTTAAAATCTTTATTTTCCCAGGAAATTGCTGAGCCCGGCAGAATTTCACCACTTGGCCCTTCCAGGGTAATACCTTCCATCAGGTCGCGGATAATATTGGCTTCCGGCACCCCTTCCACTTTATGCGGATCAAGTGACTGCGGCTCAGAGCCGTTATTCCGGATGAAATCCTGTTTTTCTGCCAGCTGAACACCGGCCGGTACATCCGCAGCAAACGCCTGTGTACCAATACCCATCCCCATCGCTGCAACCACACTGAGTGCCAGCAGTGTTTTTTTCGTTGAATTAACCATCTTACATAAACTCCCCATTGACGAATGTGTTTTGCGTTTGTTGCATTTTTATCCGGTGCTTTTCGTTTTATCTTCCGCACCTTCATTTTTTTTCGCACTCAGTGAGTGCAAATTTTTATTATTAATATGTTTCTACCATATATAAGCGCTTAATATCCATATAATCAAGCGGGTCATTGCCGGTAATTCCGCCGACTGATGGTTTTATCAGCCGGACACTCACGCGGTAGTAAACAGGAATCAGTGCAGAATCCTGATCTAACTGAGTTTCTGCCTCCTGATAAGCGGATTGACGCGTTTTTTCATCCGTTGCCAGCAAAGCACGCTGCATTGCGCTGTCAAATCCGGTATTCCGGTAGAAACTGGTGTTATTACTGCTGTCTGACAGGAAAATGTTCAGAAATGAAGACGGCTCGTTATAATCCGCGCACCAGGTCGCCCGGGCCACCTGATAATTCCCTTCATGACGATTCTGATTAGACGTTTTCCATTCCTGATTTTTCAGCACCACTTTGGCACCGAGATTTTTCTGCCACATAGAGGCGGCGGCAATCGCCTGCTGTTTATTCTGATCGGACGTGTTATAGAGCAATTCGAAGGTCAGCGGATTTTTTTCACTGTAACCGGCTTCTTCCAGCAGTTTGCGCCCTTTTTCATTGCGCTGTTCCTGCGTCAGGGATGCCCAGTCCGGTGTGATAAAATGGCCGCCGTTAATATAATGCGGCGTAAAGCCAAATGCGGGAATTTGACCCTGCCCCATGATTTTATGCGTGATAATATCGCGATCCAGCCCCAGTTTAACGGCTTCACGCACTTTCGGGTCAGTAAACGGTGCCGCGGTATTATTTATTTCATAATAGAATGTACATAAATAGGGGGAAATCCGCACCTGCGCCGGGATCTCTTTTTTCAGTTTGGCAAATAAAACCGGCGGAACCGCACTGTTGGTGACATCAATTTCACCGGCACGGTAACGGTTAATATCACTGGTTTCTGACTGGATCGGCAGGAATGTCGCCTGCTCAATAACGGTTTCTTTATCATTCCAGTATTGCGGATTGCGTTTCAGTACCAGCCGTTCATTCACATTCCACGCAGAAAGTGTATATGCGCCGTTACCGGTAAATTTCCCGGCAGATGTCCATTTATCGCCAAACTGTTCAATCGCCCCTTTCGGCACCGGTTTCAGTGCGGTATGGCTCAGCATATCCGGGAAATACGGCACCGGCTGAGTCAGCTGAACCTGAAACGTTCTGTCATCAACCGCTTTGACGCCGAGGCTTTCCGGCGGTTTTTTACCGCTGATAATATCATCGACATTTTCGACATAGGCATAATGCAGATAGCTGCCGTAAGGTGACGCGGTTTTCGGGTCAGACAACCGCCGCCAGCTGTAGACAAAGTCGTGTGCAGTCACCGGCGAGCCGTCGCTCCACTTTGCATCCGGCCGCAGTGTGAATGTCCAGGTAAGATTATCCGGCGATGACCAGCTTTCTGCCACCCCGGGCACAATATGACCATCACTGTCAGAGGACACCAGCCCTTCCAGCAGATTGAGAATAATATTGGATTCCGGCACACCTTCCACCTTATGCGGATCGAGTGATACCGGTTCAGTTCCGTTATTGATAACAATAACCTGTTTTTCCGCCAGTTTAGTTCCCGGCGGGACGTCCGCCGCCCCCGCGGAATAAGAGAATGTACTCAGCAGCAGCGCCTGCATGAGAGAAACAGCAATAGTGTGTTTTTTCATCTTCCGTCCCTTCTGAATAACACCTGTTAAATGAACAACGTGATTAAAAAATCGCAAATGCTTTATTTATAAGTGCCGTCAGCGACGGGTTCAGCCTGTTTATCTGTGCTGTTTTCCGGCCTGATGTACATATTCCTGAGCAGTGATTGTTTTTATCTGTAAACAGCATTTTTCTGCCGCTGAAATAAAACATTGACCCATAGCTGCTTATGACCGGACTGTTTTTGTCCGGCCCGGATAAAAAAGTAAACATTTAATTAACAAAAAGCAATTTTTCCAGATAAAAACCCTGCCTCTATCACAGTTTTAGCTGATTAAATATTAACAACCAATTAAAAAACAACTGTAAATAAAAAGAGTAAAGCAAAAAAATCCGCTGAAATATCAATCTGGTGAGTAACAGAAATAACCCATTGACTGCAAATATCGTTTCTGTTGTTTATTTAACCAACTTTATCTGTTATACCCGTTTACAACAGGATTGTACGGGTGACCCTATTTGCCAATTCTGTCTGTTTTTAGTGCCGTTTTTTATGAGCTGATAACCTGTTGTTATATTACAACTATTTTTTTGCTTTTTTTGCCGGTGAAATCTCCCGGACAGGAATTTCAGACTATGATTAACTTTATCTATAACGAAAAGTTATAAACAAGCACTTAACAGACTTTGCAAAACACCTCTGTTTTTTTTAACGTGTCAGTATTAAAAAAATCAATAACACCGCTTTCAGGGGAAATATATGAAAAAAATATATCCGGCAGCGTCACTGGCTCTGCTCTTTTCCGTCTCCGCATTTGCCGCCACACCACCGAATACCTTAATTGTTGTCCAGAGCCTGGATGACATTGTCAGCCTTGACCCGGCAGAGAGTAATGAACTTTCCAGTATCCAGACCGTTCCCAGCTTATATCAGCGTCTGGTACAGCCGAACCGGGATAATCCTGAACAGCTTGATGCCATTTTGCTGGAAGACTGGCAGGCAGACGCCGCCAATAAAATCCTGATTGTCAGAATTAAAGAGAATGCAAAATTTGCCTCCGGCAACCCGGTACGCCCGGAAGATATTATTTTCTCTTATCAGCGTGCCGTGATCATGAATAAATCCCCTGCGTTTATTCTTAATATCCTCGGCTGGAATAAAGAGAATATCGCGCAGCAGTTTGAAAAAACCGGCGACCGCACCCTGAAGATAAAATGGAGTGCGGATATCAGTCCGGATGTGGCACTGAATCTGTTATCCACCCCGATAGCATCTGTGGTGGATGAAAAACTGGTGACACCGAATATTAAGAATAATGACTTCGGTAATGCCTGGCTGAAAATGCACTCTGCCGGCAGCGGCGCTTATTCCCTGAAAGTGTATCAGCCGAACCAGGCGATTGTGATGGCCGCCAACCCGAATGTATCCACCGGCGCAGCAAAAATCCCGTCCATTATTATTAAAAATGTGCCGGACCCGGCCTCCCGCCGTCTGCTTATTCAGCAGGGTGATGCCGATATTGCCCGTGAGCTCGGTGCTGACCAGACCGCCGCACTGAAAAACAGTGCCGGGGTGCGGGTTGAAAATATTCCGTCCGCCGAACAGGATTATATGGCCTTTAATACCGGCAACAGTGCCAATCCGCTGCTGAAAAATCCGGCTCTGTGGGAAGCTGCCCGTTATCTGGTGGATTATGAAGGCATTACCCGCGATTTACTGAAAGGCCAGTATTTTATTCATCAAAGCTTCCTGCCGGTCGGTTTACCGGGCGCACTGGAAAATAACCCGTATAAATTTGATCCGGCCAAAGCCAAAGAGATTCTGGCAAAAGCCGGCATTAAAGATGCACACTTCACCCTCGATGTGGAAAACAAACCGCCGTATATCACTATTGCCCAGTCTCTTCAGGCCAGCTTTGCTCAGGGCGGTATCAAAGTGGAATTATTACCGGCCGCGGGCAGCCAGGTCTATTCCCGTGTACGCGCACGTCAGCATCAGGCGGCCATCCGTTTCTGGATCCCGGATTATTTTGATGCCCATTCCAACGCCAGCGCCTTTGCCTTTAATGACGGCAAGAGCAGCACAGTAGCATGGCTGAACGGCTGGGATATTCCGCAGTTATCACAAACTACGCTGAAAGCCGTCGCTGAGCCGGATAAGGCCAAACGCGCACAGATGTATACCGCCATGCAGGAAGAGTTACAGCGCAGCTCTCCGTATGTCTTTATGGCTCAGGGACAAAATCAGGTCGTGCTGCGGGATAATGTGAAAGGCTATCAGCAGGGACTGAATGCCGATATGGTGTATTACGACAGAGTCACCAAATAATCCGCTGATTTTCCGGTTATAACCCCGTCAGTACCGCTGACGGGGTTTGTGTGTTTTGTTTTTATTCAGGAACTGCTGTATGTCCGATATTTCCCCTGCCGGCACACTGTTTCGCCATACCCTGCGTGTGACGCTTCAGGGTCTTTTTACGCTGGCTCTGACACTGCTCGGCTTACTGGTGATCACCTTTGCATTGTCGGCACTTTCTCCGGTTGACCGGGTGTTACAGATTGTCGGCGATCACGCCAGCCATGAAACCTATGAACAGGTCCGGCTGGAACTGGGGCTGGATCAGCCCGTCTATATCCAGTTCTGGCACTACGCGGAACGCCTGCTGCACGGCGATCTCGGTATGGCCTCCTCGATGGGACAGCCGGTGCTTGACGGCGTGCTGACCACGCTGCCCGCCACCATTGAACTGGCAACCCTTGCGCTGCTGATTGGTGCTGTACTCGGGATCCTCTGCGGTACGCTGTGCGCCCGTTATGCAGGCACGCCGTTTGATTTTATCATCCGCACCCTGACGCTCCTCGGTAACTCGGTGCCGGTTTTCTGGCTGGGGCTGCTGATGCTGCTGCTGTTCTACGCCACGCTGCAATGGAGTCCCGGACCGGGGCGGCTGGACGATATCTACCAGTATACTGTTGAGGCAAAAACCGGTTTTGTGCTGATCGACACCTGGTTGTCAGATGACCCGGGCGCATTTACCAATGCGGTGGCACACCTGATCCTGCCGGTATCATTGCTGGCTTATTTTTGTCTGGCAGGGATCACCCGGCTGACGCGTGCCGCCTGCCTGAGTGAAATGAACAAAGAGTATGTCACGCTGGCACGTGCCAAGGGCAATACCGAAATGCAGGTATTGTTCCGCCATGTGCTGCCGAATATCCGGGGAACGCTGATCACCGTGATAGCACTGGCCTACACCGGTATGCTGGAAGGTGCGGTGCTGACAGAAACCGTCTTTTCCTGGCCCGGCATCGGCCGCTATCTGACCGCCGCTCTGTTTGCCGGAGATACCACCGCCGTGATGGGCGGGACACTGGTCATCGGTATCTGTTTTATCTTTATCAATAACGTAACGGATATGATTGTGCGTTTAACTGATCCGCGGGTGAAATCATGACATTACTGCCGAAAATCCGCCGATCCCCGTCCGCCCTGACGGGCACCCTGATTATTTTGTTTCTGCTGCTGGCGGCACTATTTGCGCCGTGGCTCGCCCCCTATGACCCGGTACTGCAAAACCCGGCACAGCGCCTGATGGCACCCGATGCACAGCACTGGCTCGGTACGGACAGCTACGGACGTGATGTGCTCTCCCGCCTGATTTACGGCGCACGTCCGATGTTTGGTCTGGTCGGGCTGGTCGCGGCAATCACCCTGCCCGCCGGGCTACTGATCGGTATTCTGGCCGGTTTTTACGGCCGCTGGGTGGAAACGATTCTGATGCGGTTTACCGATATCGTGATGTCGATGCCGCGTCTGATCCTCGCCTTTGCGTTTGTTGCCATTCTCGGCCCGGGCCTGATTAACGGCGCACTGGCGCTTGCCCTGACTTCCTGGCCCGCCTATGCCCGCCAGGCGCGCAGCGAAATCCGCCATCTGCGCAACAGTGATTATCTGGCCAGCGCGGAAATGCTGGGAATTCGCGGATTTCGTCTGTTATGGGGACATATTTTACCGCTCTGTCTGCCGTCAGCCATCGTCCGGCTGGCGCTGGATCTCGCCACCATTATTCTGGCTGCCGCCGGTCTGGGTTTCCTCGGACTGGGTGCACAACCGCCGATGGCGGAATGGGGTGCAATGATTGCTGATGGTATGCAGGTTATTTTTGACCAGTGGTGGATAGCCGCCGTACCCGGCGCGGCGATTCTGATTGCCGGTATGGCATTCAATCTTCTGGGTGATGGTTTACGGGATATTATGGAGCCGCAACATGACTGAGCCGCTTATTTGTGTCAGCAATCTGAGTGTGGATTATCCCCGTGCACAGGTCGTCAGGAATGTTTCATTTACCCTGGGGCAGGAACGGCTGGCGCTGGTCGGGGAGTCCGGTTCCGGTAAATCCATGACGGCCAGAGCCCTGATGGGACTGGTGCGCAAACCCGGGATTGTCAGTGCGGATACGCTGACATTCGGTCAGACCTCTCTGCTTTCCCTGCGGGAAAAACAGTGGGCGGCACTGCGCGGGAACGATATCGCGATGATCATGCAGGACCCGCGTTATGCGCTGAATCCGGTCAGAAATCTGTATCAGCAGATTGAGGAATCACTGCTGCGGCATCAGACGCTGAATAAATCTGACCGCCGCGACCGTGTGTATGAGATGGCCCGCGCGGCCGGATTATCTGAGCAGGCGCTTTCCCGCTATCCCGGACAGCTTTCCGGCGGGATGGGACAGCGTGCGATGATTGCCATTGCCCTGATTAACAATCCGTCTGTTTTAATTGCTGATGAACCGACCTCTGCGCTGGATGCCCGGCTGCGGCACCAGATTCTGGAACTGATTGTCAGCCAGTGTGAGGAACGCAATATGGGATTGTTGCTGATAAGCCATGATTTACCGCTGGTAGCCGCTCATTGCCAGCGCGTTATGGTGATGTATCAGGGTCAGCAGGTGGATGAGCTGCCCGCCGCACAGCTGCCGCAGGCAACACATCCCTACACCCGGACGTTATGGACCTGCCGCCCGGATGCACAAACCTACGGCACCGATTTACCGGTATTGGATCGCACGGCTTTACAGGTGTTACTGACTCAGGAGACACATCATGCCGGAAAATAATGCAGCGCCGATTATTGAGGTGAATAATCTTTCTGTCAGTTTCGGTCCGCGCCAGGTTGTCCGCAAGGCCGGTTTTCACCTCTGCGCCGGAGAGACATTCAGTCTTATCGGCGAGTCCGGCTGCGGAAAATCCACGATTCTGCGGGTAATTGCCGGATTACAGCGTGAATGGCAGGGCGGCGTTCAGCTGCTGTCACAACATATCCACCCCGGACAACGTTATCAGGGTGCTTTGCGCCGCAATGTGCAGATGGTATTCCAGGATCCTTATGCTTCCCTGCATCCGTTCCATACCATTCACAAAGCACTTTCGGAACCATTGCATATTCACCGGGAAAATAATATAGAGAGTCGTGTGACAGAGGCGATAACGTCTGTCGGACTGCCGCCGGATGTCGCACAGCGTTATCCGCATCAGCTCTCCGGCGGCCAGCGTCAGCGCATCGCCATCGCCCGGGCACTGATGTTGCGTCCGCAGATCCTGTTACTCGATGAACCGACATCCGCACTCGATATGTCCGTACAGGCGGAAATTCTCAATTTGCTTAATCACCTGAAAACTGCGCACGGCATGACGTATTTGCTGGTCAGCCATGATGCGGATGTGGTGGCGCATATGTCGGATCGCGCGGCATTTATGGCAAACGGCAGCATTGAGCGGGAATTTGATCGCACCGCCCTGCTGCGCGGCGATCACAGGATGGAGAATGCTCAGATGTAAAAACGGGGCCGATGGCCCCGTTCTGATAATAATGAACTGCGTGATTATGACAATAATCCGGGAAAACTCATTTTCATGCCGGTAATAATCAGCTCAATACCTAATGACATCAGCATCAGCCCCATAATACGGGTGACGACGTTAATGCCGGTTTGCCCGAGGTACTTCACCCACAATCCCGCTGAGCGGAACAGCAGCCAGCAGCAGAACGCAAACAGGATGCTGGTCAGCGCCAGCCCGAAAAAATTTTGCCAGCCCTGCCAGCGGGCGCTCCAGACCACACAGGAACTGATCGCACCCGGTCCCGCCATCAGCGGCAGCGCCAGCGGCACCACGCCGATATTGTCGCGGATTGCCGTTTCTGACTGCTCCTGCTTGTTCTGCTTATCTTCCCCCAGCTTACCGCTGATCATGGACATCGCAATAAGGACAATCAGTGTCCCCCCTGCTATCCGGAAAGATTCGATGGAAATACCGAACATAATGAGGATCTTATCGCCGACCAAAAGTGATATACACAAAATCACGGCCACCGAAAAGTTCGCAATCATGTTGGTTTTATTGCGCACTGCGGCAGTCTGATAATTTGTCATGCTCATAAAGACCGGCAAAATACCCACCGGGTTAACTAAAGCAAATAAGCCGACAAAAAATTTTAAATAACCGGAAAAATCCAGCAAGGTGTTGCCCACAAACGATCCTCAACCTGATGATAAAACAGTAACAGCCTGCTGATATTAACCGCAGTCTGTCGCCAAAAGGGTTGTAATAATTATAAATGTGATTATTAACACAGACATCATACCGTTGAATGTGCAGGAAAAGGAATTGCTTTGCACAGAATATTTTCCGCCGTCCGCTGACACGATACAGTTATATCGCCTTATTTTTGCCTGAATTTCAGGCAATCATCAGTTCCTCTGTAAAATTGAAACCCGATATCGTTCCTGTTACGCCGTGTTGTTCCTGTTTTGACTCATGCTGAATGGTGTCAGCTTGATATATTTGTGATTTGGATCACTTTAATATTTTTCCCGAATGTTAAGCTGCTTTCATTATAGTTGAATCGATTCAACTATAATGTGACAGAAAGACCTGACGGGCTTTTTAAGCAAATCAGCGGGCATATCTGCATTATGTTACCGGCAAAATCGATTTAGTTACCGGAAGATATCACCGCTATAATCAAATCGTATCAATCCGCTGATTTGCTTAAAAAGTTTAACAATTTATCAGGAGTGATCTGTATGGCCGTAACGAACGTTACCGAACTCAATGAATTAGTTGCCCGCGTGAAGAAAGCTCAGCGCGAGTTTGCCGGTTTCTCCCAGGAACAGGTGGATGCCATTTTCCGGGCCGCGGCACTCGCTGCTGCCGATGCCCGTATCCCGCTGGCAAAACTGGCGGTTGAAGAATCCGGTATGGGGATTATTGAAGATAAAGTGATTAAAAACCATTTTGCTTCTGAATACATCTATAACGCCTACCGCGATGAAAAAACCTGCGGCATCTTATCGGAAGACCCGACTTTCGGCACCATCACTATCGCAGAGCCTATCGGTATTATCTGCGGTATCGTCCCGACCACCAACCCGACCTCCACTGCTATCTTTAAAGCACTGATCAGCCTGAAAACCCGTAACGGGATCATTTTTTCCCCGCATCCGCGTGCCAAAAAAGCCACTAACAGAGCCGCAGAGATTGTCCTCAACGCCGCTGTTGCCGCCGGTGCCCCGAAAGATATTATCGGCTGGATTGACGAGCCGTCTGTTGAATTATCCAATGCCTTAATGCACCACCCGGATACTAACCTGATCCTCGCCACCGGCGGGCCGGGTATGGTGAAAGCCGCCTACAGTTCCGGTAAACCGGCTATCGGTGTCGGTGCGGGTAATACCCCTGTGGTGATCGATGAAACGGCTGATATCAAACGTGCGGTCGCCTCTATTCTGATGTCCAAAACATTCGATAACGGCGTGATTTGTGCCTCTGAGCAATCCGTTATTGTTGTCGATGATGTCTATGAGCAGGTCAAAGAACGTTTTGAAACCCACGGCGGCTATATTCTGAAAGGCAAAGAACTGAAAGCCGTTCAGGACATCATTCTGCTCAACGGCGGGCTGAATGCGAAAATTGTCGGTCAGTCTGCGGTGAAAATTGCTGAAATGGCCGGTATTGAAGTCCCTTCCTGGACCAAAATTCTGATCGGTGCTGTTTCCGTAGTGGATGAATCAGAGCCGTTTGCTCACGAAAAACTCTCTCCGCTGCTGGCAATGTACCGCGGCAAAGATTTTGAAGATGCGGTGGTCAAGGCGGAAAAACTGGTGGAAATGGGCGGAATCGGCCACACCTCCTGCTTATATACCGATCAGGACAACCAGCCTGAACGCGTTAAATTCTTCGGCGAGAAGATGAAAACCGCACGTATTCTTATCAATACCCCTGCGTCACAAGGCGGGATCGGCGATCTGTATAACTTCAAACTGTCTCCGTCACTGACACTGGGCTGCGGTTCCTGGGGTGGTAACTCCATTTCCGAAAACGTCGGGCCGAAACACCTGATCAACACCAAAACCGTGGCAAAACGAGCTGAAAATATGTTGTGGCATAAACTTCCGAAATCTATCTATTTCCGCCGCGGTTCTCTGCCGGTTGCCCTGGAAGAGATCGCCGGTGACGGTGCAAAACGTGCATTTATCGTAACTGACGGCTACCTGTTCAATAACGGCTACGTGGATGAAGTCACCCGTGTGCTGAAATCCTACGGCATGGAAGTGGAAATTTTCTTTGAAGTGGAAGCTGATCCGACACTTTCTGTCGTCCGCAAAGGTGCGGAGCAGATGAACAGCTTCAAACCGGACGTGATTATTGCCCTCGGCGGCGGTTCCCCGATGGATGCGGCCAAAATCATGTGGGTGATGTATGAACATCCGGAAACTCACTTTGAGGAACTGGCTCTGCGCTTTATGGATATCCGTAAACGTATCTATAAATTCCCGAAAATGGGTGTGAAAGCGAAAATGGTCGCGATCACCACCACCTCCGGTACCGGTTCGGAAGTCACCCCGTTTGCCGTCGTGACTGACGATACCACCGGCCAGAAATACCCGCTGGCAGACTACGCCCTGACGCCGGATATGGCTATTGTTGATGCCAACCTGGTGATGAACATGCCGAAATCCCTTACCGCCTTCGGCGGACTGGATGCGGTCACCCATGCGCTGGAAGCGTATGTATCGGTACTGGCAAACGAGTTCTCTGACGGCCAGGCATTACAGGCTCTCAAACTGCTGAAAGAGTTCTTACCGGCCAGCTATCACGAAGGCGCGAAAAACCCGGTTGCCCGTGAGCGTGTGCATAATGCCGCAACTATCGCCGGTATCGCGTTTGCCAACGCCTTCCTCGGTGTCTGTCACTCCATGGCCCATAAACTGGGTTCAGAGTTCCATATTCCGCACGGTCTGGCTAACGCCCTGCTTATCTGTAACGTCATTCGTTATAACGCCACAGATAACCCGACCAAACAGACTGCATTCAGTCAGTATGACCGTCCGCAGGCACGCCGCCGCTACGCGGAAATTGCAGATCACCTGCAACTGAGTGCTGCCGGTGACCGTACTGCGCAGAAAATTGAAAAACTGCTGATCTGGCTGGATGAAATCAAAGCGTCTCTGGGTATTCCTAAATCTATCCGTGAAGCCGGGGTGCCGGAAGCCGAGTTCCTGGCGAAGCTGGATAAACTGTCAGAAGATGCCTTTGATGACCAGTGTACCGGTGCGAACCCGCGTTATCCGCTGATTGCTGAATTAAAACAAATTATGCTGGATACGTATTACGGCCGTACCTATGACGAATCCGTTCCTGTTGCGGCGCCTAAACCGGTTGCCAAACGAAATGCTAAGAAATAGTCATCAATCCGGTAAATAATAACCGTAAAGCCCTCTCCGGAGGGCTTTTTTATATTTATCCCATAATAATAATTAAATAATTGTCTCTGTATTAACTGCTCTTCACTTTTGATCATGTTTCCCGCTGTCGCCGGTCTTTAATATTTAACTTAATACCGGTCACGAAACTGATGCAGCTACCGCCGCTATTTACCACGATTTTATCCCTGCTGACTCAAATACCGCCTAATCACTTTCCTGCACAAACTGCTTCCGCTGTTTTTTGATATCCCCGGCAATCCGCAACGGATATAAAAAAACCGGACAATGACGTCCGGCACTTTTTTGTATAACAGAGAGACTTCCCTGTTTTATGACCGATATTCTGCTGCTTTTACTTCACGTATCGCTTCATTGTAATGCTTGCGGCAGACCGATACATATTTTTCATTACCACCGATGTCTATTTGTGCGCCGTCCGCCATGACTCTGCCCTGTCCGTCATAACGTAAAACCCGGCTGGCTTTCCGCCCGCAATAACAAATTGTTTTTAATTCAACTAATTTATCCGCCCACGCCAATAAATAATGGCTTCCGCTGAATAATTCACCTTTAAAGTCTGTGCGTAATCCGTAGCACAGAACAGGAATATCAATGTCATCGACGATATAACACAGCTGTTCCACCTGTGCTTTGGTCAGAAACTGGCATTCATCGATTAATACGCAGTGTACGGGTGTCTGCTGATGTTCACGGATAATAACCGTGCTGACATCAGTATCAGTACCAAATACCCGTGCATCCGCGCTCAGGCCGATACGTGAGGTGACTCTGCGCTGTTCGTAGCGGTCGTCTATCTCTGCGGTAAATATCAGCGTGCGCATACCGCGTTCGTTATAGTTATAGGATGACTGCAGTAATGCAGTCGATTTTCCCGCGTTCATTGCGGAGTAATAAAAATAAAGCTGAGCCACCGGCTCTCTCCCCTTACACAATCAAGATCTGCGACAATACTAACACATTAGTGTTAAAAACAGCGCAATCTGTATTTCACACATGCCCGGATCGCATGCTCAATATCCTGAATTCATTGCAACTGTAAATTCACGCAAGGCATGGTTACATGACGGATATTCACTGTTGTTATCAGCAACCCTTCGCTTCATCCTGTTTTTCATTATACCGGGGCCGAAGAATAACGTTTCTTTACATAAGACAAGGTTAAATATAATTTGTATTCCCTCCCTCATTTATGAACAATTTTTATGAAGATGCTGAACATCAACGCATTTTCACCCCGTCCCCTTATCAAATTTAAACGAAAACCCAAAAACACCCTTATTATTCCTCAGAAATAATTGCTTTTAAAAAAAATGTGTTTTAACCTTACTCCGAAATTTGCTATTGCAGATTTTTAAATAGCAATCTATTATTAACTATACATCAGCCAACATTTAATTTGAGACCAGGATTATGAGTGAATCTTTGAAGCCATTTAATAATATCCGTACTCTTCGCGCTCAGGCGAGAGAATCCAGCTTAGAAGTTTTAGAAGAAATTCTGGAAAAACTGACTTCTGTTGTAGAAGAACGTCGTCTGGAAGAATCTCAGGCTCAGGCTAAAGAAGAAGAGCGCACCCGTAAATTAGAAGAGTTCCGTCAACTGCTTGAAAAGCAGAATATCAATCCGGAAGAATTAATTCAGTCTATGGGTACAGGCAAAGCAACACGCAAATCCAAGCGTGCTCAGCGCCCGGCCAAATATGAATATATCGATGAAAACGGTGAAAGCAAAACCTGGACCGGCCAGGGTCGTACACCAGCTGTGATCAAGCAGGCTATCGATAACGAAGGTAAATCTCTGAACGATTTCTTAATCAAGTAAGCGATTACACCTGACAAAAAGCCCTTCCCTGAAGGGCTTTTTTTATATCCGCCGATCAGCCGGACAGAAAAAAGGAGGCTTTCGCCTCCTTTTCTATACTTATAACCGTTGCTGTTATTTACTTTTTACCGTGATAAAACGACATATACCAGTCAACAAACTGCTGTACACCGTAATTAACCGGTGTATCCGGTGAGAAACCAATCGTGTTATACAGCTCGCCGGAATCCGCACAGGTGGATAACACATCACCATCCTGCATATCCATATAATGTTTATTGGCTTTAATATCCAGTGCGGTTTCAATCGCCTGAATAAAATCACCCAGCCTGGTCGGCTGTCCGTTACCGACATTATAGATCTTGTACGGTGCGGAACTGGCTGATTTCAGCCCCTCTTCCACCGTCCAGTCACTGTCAGCTGCCGGAATCACATTCACCAGACGCACCACCGCTTCCGCGATGTCACCAACATAGGTGAAATCGCGCACCATATTACCGTGGTTATAAACATCGATCGGTTTTCCGTCCAGCATGGCTTTAACAAACTTAAATAACGCCATATCCGGGCGGCCCCACGGGCCGTATACCGTAAAGAAGCGCAAACCGGTTGTCGGTAACTGATAAAGATGCGAATAACTGTGAGACATCAGTTCATTGGCTTTTTTCGTCGCCGCATACAACGAAACCGGATGATCCACATCATCCTCAACAGAGAACGGCTGCTTACGGTTCAGTCCGTATACCGAACTTGAGGAGGAATAAATCAGATGCCCGACGTTATTATGACGGCATCCTTCCAGGATATTCATATGCCCCAGAATATTCGCATCAATATACGCCATCGGATTCTGAATCGAGTAACGAACACCCGGCTGTGCCGCAAGGTGGATCACCCGTTCAAATTTTTGCGCGGCAAACAGTTCACTGACGGCCGCTTTCTCCGACAAATCCATTTTAAAAAACTGAAATTGCGGATGCGGTAATAACAGATCAAGGCGGGCCTGCTTGAGATTAACATCATAATAGTCATTCAGGTTATCGGCACCGACAACCTCGTGCCCCTGCTCAAGCAGGCGCTGCGAGACATGATAACCAATAAAACCGGCCGCACCGGTTACAAGTATTTTCATATTCAGACTCAAATTACCGGATTAATGGAAGCACCACGACCTATACCATAATAGATAAAGCCGCGATTTTCTAAACGTTCCGGGTCATAAAGGTTGCGTCCGTCAAAAATAACCGGCGTTTTCAGGCCTGCTTTGATAACGTCAAAGTCCGGCGCGCGGAAACTCTGCCATTCCGTGCAGATAACCAGTGCATCCGCATTGTGCAGTGCCGCTTCTTTCGTCCCCATCAGTGCCAGGTCATCACGCTGCCCGAAAATACGCTGTGCTTCCTGCATGGCTTCCGGGTCATATGCCTGAATTTTGGCTCCGGCTGCCCATAATTCCTGTAACAGGATACGGCTGGATGCTTCACGCATATCATCTGTATTCGGTTTAAAGGAAAGTCCCCATACCGCAAAGGTTTTACCCTTCAGGTTTTCACCGAAATGACGTTTGATAAAGGACGGCAGTTTGTATTTCTGCTGTTCGTTCACTTCTTCCACCGCACGCAGAATGCGCGGCGTAAAGCCGATATGCTCTGCTGTACGGATCAGAGCCTGTACATCTTTCGGGAAGCAGGAACCGCCGTAGCCGCAGCCCGGATAAATAAAGTGATAACCGATGCGGGAATCAGAACCGATACCCTGCCGCACATTCTCAATATCCGCACCCAGCATTTCCGCCAGGTTGGAGATTTCATTCATAAAGCTGATTTTCGTGGCCAGCATGCAGTTTGCCGCGTATTTGGTCAGCTCCGCACTGCGGATATCCATGACGATCATCCGGTCATGGTTGCGGTTAAACGGCTCATACAGTTCACGGATAATATCGACAACACGCTCATTATCACAACCGATAACAATACGCTCAGGACGCATACAGTCAGCAACTGCCGCCCCTTCCTTCAGGAATTCCGGATTGGACACCACGTCATAGGCAATATCCGCACCACGTTCCGCCAGCGCGGCTTTGATGGTGGCATTGACTTTGTCTGCGGTACCGACAGGTACAGTGGATTTGTCGATAACCACTTTGTAGTCCTGCATATGCTGCGCGATGGTACGGGCAACGGCGGTCACGTATTGCAGATCGGCTGAGCCGTCTTCGTCAGGCGGTGTGCCGACCGCAATAAATTGCAGTGTACCGTGAGCCACACCCTTTTCCGCGTCGGTGGTAAAGCTTAAACGGCCTTCTTCATAGTTTTTCTTCACCAGCGGCGCCAGGCCCGGTTCAAAAATCGGGATAACACCGTTTTTCAGGTTTTCCACTTTTTTTGCATCAACGTCGACACACATCACATCATGGCCGACTTCCGCCAGTACTGTCGCCTGCACCAGGCCGACATACCCGATTCCAAATACGGTTACTTTCATAGTTCACCTATTGCAACAATTATTAATTCTGTAATGTTTTCAGCCAGTCTGAGAATTCACGGCCCAGGTGCTTATGACGCATGCTGTATTCGACAAAGGCTTTCATATAACCCATTTTGTCACCACAGTCATGGCTGCGGCCTACCAGGCGGTATGCTTCCACCGGATTTTTTTCAATCAGCATCGCGATCGCATCCGTCAGCTGGATCTCATCACCGGCACCCGGTGCGGTTTTCCCCAGCAGCGGCCAGATATCCTGAGACAGCACATAGCGGCCGACGATAGACATATTTGACGGTGCTTTGGCCGGTTCCGGTTTTTCCACCACCGCAAACATCGGTTTGCTTTCGCCGGCAGCCAGGCTTTCACCGTGACAATCCACCACGCCATAGTTTGACACCATTTCCTGCGGAACAGGATCGACCATGACCTGGCTTGCACCGTGCTCTTCATAACGTGCAATCATTTCTCTGAGGTTGAATTTTGTCAGGTCAGTGCTGTGTTCATCAATGATGACATCCGGTAATACCACCGCAAACGGCTCATCACCAATCATTGGTTTCGCACATAACACCGCGTGACCGAGCCCTTTGGCGATGCCCTGGCGGGTCTGCATGATAGTGACATGACGCGGGCAGATTGACTGAACTTCTTCCAGCAACTGACGTTTAACGCGTTTTTCCAGGATGGCTTCCAGTTCAAAACTGGTATCGAAATGGTTTTCAATGGAGTTTTTTGATGAGTGGGTCACTAAAATAATTTCGGTGATCCCTGCCGCGATACACTCATTAACCACATACTGGATAAGCGGTTTATCCACCAGCGGCAGCATTTCTTTCGGAATCGCTTTTGTGGCCGGAAGCATACGTGTTCCTAATCCTGCAACCGGGATCACAGCCTTGTGTACCTTATTTTTCTGCACTGACATACATCATCCTCATGCGCATAAACAGAATAAATACGCGATTTATAAAAAATAATGAGACTGAGTATACCAGCTAATTTTCAGGGATAAATACTCTGTTCCGTGTAAATGCGGTTTAGTGTTAAGAGATGTTTAATATCTGAACGGGTTGATAAAGCCCGGCAATTATCCCTGATGTGGTCCGGGCGTCAGGCTTAATTTAATCTGGCTGCTGCTGTTCCAGATCCGGCATTGCAGATGACGGCTGAATTCGCTTATCTGACTGGAATAAACGGAAGAGAGTGTACCCAGCGGAATCCCCCTGTTAATACGGATCACATGATTATCAGAGCGTAATTCCGCACTGATACCGGCGCTGGATAATAACACCGACTTACGCCGGGTGTGATAATACCCCAGCAGCAGCGGCAGTTGTCCCGGAATACCGGCCTCCTGCAATAAGCGGTTCAGCTTATTCAGGATAGCGGTCATACTCGGTAATCTCCGGTGGTGATTATGAATATAACGTTTAAGCAGATCGTTAAAAATCACGCGGATTAACATCGCCATCAGCGGACCGTTGCCGGTATTCTGACTGATATCAAGGCAATAAAACGCCACTTCATTATCCGAAAATTCGGCCACGTCAAATACCAGCCCGGCCCGGCAGGTATCGGATAATTGCGCGTAACGGATCTGATAATTTGCCAGCACCTGGCTCGGCGGCGGATTCAGCTGTTTTAATAAACGCAAAACATCATCCACATTATGTTGTAACTGAGCCCAGATCCCGGACAGATCATTGTTTTCCAGCACGCCCGGTGAGAAAAATGACGGGTACAAATGCGACAGACACATTTTTTTCACTTCTTCCAGCCTGCTCAGCGGCTTTAACAAAACATCCTTTGCCCCCAGGCGCAGCACTTCATCGATATCGGACATCTTTTGTGTCGCGGAAATAACAATCACCGGAACCGCCGGTAATTCCGATTGTAAACGTGCGATAAATTCCGCACCGGTCATCACCGGCATATTCAGATCGCAGAAAATCAGCTCCGGCTGAAATCCCTCTTCTATACACGCCCATGCACGGGCACCGTCACCGGCGGAGAGTACAGTGGCACCGAGAAGGCGCAAATAAGATGACAACGCCATATTAAATACCGGGTCGTCATCGATGACTAACAATCGTTTTCCGTCCAGTGCTTGTTTCATCGCATCCTCTTCTCACCCGGCCACACACTACAGATTACCCGGAACACCGGTGATAACGTTGCTCCCGCACTGCTCCTGTGATTAAGGATAGCGTGTGATCTGTATTTCCGGTAGCATCAGAACCCTGTTCCTTACGATTATTTACCCTGAACACATTATTTGATAATTATGTCTCATTTTACAGATAGCGCCCCCTGTCCGTGCGGCAGCGGCGATACATTCGCACAGTGTTGTCAGCCTTATCTTTCCGGTGCACTCAGTGCCCCTGATGCGCGTGCGCTGATGCGTTCACGTTACAGTGCATTTGTCACACATAATGCCGATCACCTGATCCGGACATGGTATCCGCCGGAGCGGGCGGAAGCGTTACGGGCAGAACTGATCGCCGGGTTCGGTGAAACGGAATGGCTGGGGCTGAATGTTATTGATTTTCAGCCCGGCACCGCACCGGACGAGGCTTTCGTTGAATTTTGTGCTTGCTTTATTGATAAAAAGTCCGAAGATAAACAATTCATTCACGAACGGTCCCGTTTTCGCCTGACTGACGGCTGCTGGATGTACCTCGACGGTGTTAAACCTCAGACCGGCCGTAATGATCCCTGCCCCTGCGGCTCCGGAAAAAAATACAAAAAATGTTGTGCCTGATACCGGACAGGCACCTCCTGTAAACAAACATCACCGACATCAGTTATTAAGGATCCACACCTTCCATGCAACACCAGACGAGTCAGAGAAAGATTCTGCGAACCATTTGCCCTGACGCAAAAGGTCTTATCGCCAAGATCACCAATATTTGTTACAAGCATCAGCTGAATATTGTCCAGAACAATGAATTCGTTGATCACCGCACCGGGCGCTTTTTTATGCGTACCGAGCTGGAAGGGATTTTTAACGATGAAACCCTGCTGGCCGACCTTGATGATGCTCTGCCGAAAGGCTCCACCCGCGAGTTAACCACTGCCGGACGCCGCCGTATTGTTATTATGGTGACCAAAGAGGCACACTGCCTCGGTGATATCCTGATGAAAAGCGCCTACGGCGGCCTGGATGTCGAAATCGCGGCAGTTATCGGCAATCACGATGTGTTATCTCACCTGGTCACTCAGTTTGGTATTCCGTTCCATCATATCAGCCACGACGGGTTAACCCGTGAGCAGCATGATATGCAGATCATTCAGCAGATCGATCAGTATCAGCCGGATTACGTGGTGCTGGCAAAATACATGCGTGTGCTGACCCCGGCGTTTGTTCAGCACTACCCGAACCAGATTATCAACATCCACCACTCCTTCCTGCCGGCATTTATCGGCGCACGGCCTTATCATCAGGCTTATGAGCGCGGCGTGAAGATTATCGGTGCCACGGCACACTATGTGAATGATAACCTCGACGAAGGTCCGATCATTCATCAGAGCGTGATTAATGTCGATCACACCTACAGTGCCGATGACATGGTAATGGCCGGCCGTGATGTCGAAAAAAACGTACTCAGCCATGCCCTGGGCCGTGTACTGACACAACGTGTATTCGTTTACGGTAACCGTACTGTGATTTTATAACGGCTTAATTGCCTGAAGTTGCACGCATAACGTGCACTTCGGGCAAAAAAACAACGGCCATTCATTTTTTCTCTTTTTTTACTTTACAGCGCCCGCATATTTGCTATTATGCAGCCCGTCCCAAGGCAACAGCTGAACGGACAGACAATTTGATTATTGGTGGGATACCCAAGCGGCCAAAGGGAGCAGACTGTAAATCTGCCGTCACAGACTTCGAAGGTTCGAATCCTTCTCCCACCACCATCTCTCTTCTCTCCTGTTATTTCATATTCTCGATACAATCCATAACCTTATTCAGCACACTTGCATGTGACTTCGATTTGTACAGATAACAATGGTTTTCCGCTTCGATCTGCGACAACGGCAGGAAAATGAGTTCGTCACTGTACGGCAGTGTTTTCGGCTGCTCATCGATAAAGCAGAGATAGTCTCCGTCAATCAGCAGATGCAGATAACTGTTCACATTATCAATCAGATGTACATGTTCATGTTTGCTTTGCTCATCATGCTGCTGCAGCATTATTTTCAGCAGCGGGCTTTCATATAACAACGGCTCACATAACCAGACACAGCAGGATAATAATGTTTGCAAATTATTATCGCAGTCCTGAAACAGCGAACGGCGGCAGCAAATTCCGATCTGCCCCTGCGGTAAATGACGCAGCAGCGCAAAACGTTCACTGATAACCGGCTCTGAAGAAAGTATCAGTGTATTCCCCTCGAAATCATTTATTTCATCAATACAATCATAATGGAAACGGAATATATTAATTTGTATACCGGCTTTAAATGCAGCACTGTATAACGCACCAATATATTTACTTTTACCCCAGTCATAAAATATATTCATCTTATTGCATATCGTTCCGCTGATATGTTTTTTAGTGATCTCTTTTTCCTGCATATAGAGGTCTTTAAGGTCATTGTACAGCTCCATACCTTCACGCGTCAGACTCATACCGAATTTTTCACGTTTAAATAGACGTTTACCCAATGAAATTTCAAAATCCTTGATCGATTTCGCCACCGGCGGTGTTGTCCTGTTCATCACTTTTGCTGCTTTGCTGAGCGAGCCGTATTCAACAACAGCCATAAAGGCCTCTAACTTCCTTGAAAAAAACATAATGTCGATTCCTGTGCTGTAGTAAATAATCAGTTAAATAATTACTTATTGATATGTAACGACTTTATTTCTGGTGTTTTTTTCTTAAACAAAGAGTTAAAATACGATTTTCGTTAAAACTCATACAACAATAATAATACAACATTATATTTTTATTATTCTGTTTTATTAAATTTCATTTTAAAGATTAATACATAAATACAAAAACCTTCCTTCTGATTTTTATTACCCCCTTTTCATTTCACTTTGCTGAAGCAAGAATAATCATTATTAATGCTGTTTATTTTGTCAATTAAAAATTAAGATATATTAATTCCTGCCGGGCATACCGGTTTTTATTATTCTTCTGACGGGTTACTTTTTTTCTGCAATCTGTTACTCTTTTGTTGTTAACTCATCAACCGGTTGGAATTCTATGAAGTTTGTCTCTTTTAACATTAACGGGTTAAGAGCCCGGCCTCACCAGCTGGAAGCGATTATCGCACAGCATCAGCCTGATGTTATCGGCCTCCAGGAAACCAAAGTTCATGACGATATGTTCCCGCTCGATGACCTGAAACATCTCGGTTACCACATTTTTTATCACGGCCAGAAATCCCATTACGGTGTCGCCCTGCTGACCAAAGCAGAGCCTGTTGCCGTACGCAAAGGCTTTGCCGGGGATGATGAAGATGCCCAGCGCCGTCTGATTATGGCGGATATTGATACCCCGGCCGGGGTACTGACAGTGATTAACGGTTATTTCCCCCAGGGAGAAAGCCGTGACCATCCGCTGAAATTCCCAGCGAAAACCAAATTCTATCAGGATTTGCAGGACTATCTGTCCGGGCGTTCAAATCAGGACCCGATTGTTATTATGGGCGATATGAATATCAGCCCGCAGGATATTGATATCGGAATTGGTGATGCTAACCGCAAACGCTGGCTGAAGACCGGTAAATGTTCTTTCCTGCCGGAAGAGCGGGAGTGGATGGATCGCCTGCTCGGCTGGGGGCTGACTGACACCTATCGCGCCATGTATCCGGATGCAGATGACCGTTTTTCATGGTTTGACTACCGTTCACGCGGCTTTGATGACAACCGGGGTCTGCGGATTGACCTGATTCTGGCAAGTTCCGGGCTGGCGCCGCGTTGTACCGCCACAGGTATTGATTATGAAATCCGCGGTATGGAAAAACCGTCTGATCACGCGCCAATCTGGGCGGAGTTTGATTTAACCCGCTGATACAAAATGTCCCGCCAATGCGGGACATTTCAGGCCGTTGACAAACCCGCAGGGGGTGGCGACGACCGGCAGAGTTTGTAAAAATAAACCAGGAAAATCAATTTATTGATTTTCGGCTGATAACACTTTCGGCTGATAACACAAAGCAGGAAAAACCACGTTTTATCCTGCTTTGTCGGCAATCTCAAATGTCCCGCCAAGGCGGGACATTTTTATTCTTCTTCCTGTGGCGGCGCTTTTTTCCCGCCGGTCTTTCCTTTACCCTTCGCGGCCGTTTTCCCCTTTCCTTTTGCCCCCGCTTTTTTTGCCCCCGCTTTTTTTGCCTGTGGCGGCGGCGGTAAATCACGGAAAGCGCGGACATTCCGGTTCTGTCTGGCCTGGTTTATCAGTCCGGTCAGCGTTTCGGATAACGGCACCATAAAATCCTGATAACGGTACTGTTTTTCACTGATTTGCGTCAGTGTGGATTCCCAGTGTGCGGTCATATCCGGCAATGTCGCCATTTCCGGCAAAACATGAATCAGCGCCCGTCCCGCCGGTGATGAGTGAATATTCCGCCCTTTTTTGTACAGAAATTCACGGCGGAACAGCAGTTCAATAATCCCGGCCCGGGTCGCTTCTGTTCCCAGGCCATCTGTTTCACGCAGCACTTTTTTCAGGGATTTATCTTTCACAAACCGGGCAATCCCGGTCATGGCGGATAGCAGCGTGGCATCCGTAAACGGCCTCGGCGGCTGAGTCTGGCGTTCAACCACTTCACCGCGTTCACACAGGAGCTCGTCCCCTTTGGTCAGCACCGGCAGCGGAGTTCCTTCGTTTTCCTCGTCACGCTCTTTGGCGCCCAGCATGGTCCGCCAGCCCGCCTGAGAAAGGAAACGTGCTTTTGCCACAAATTTACCGTTAGCGATATCCAGTTCAATCACACATTTGCGGTATTGCGCATCCGGCATAAACTGCATCAGATACTGACGCGCAATCAGCTCGTAGATATTGGCTTCATTCTCACTGAGTGACACGGAGACCGATTTTGCCGTCGGAATGATGGCGTGGTGCGCATCTACCTTTTTATCGTCCCAGCAGCGGTTACGCAACGAATCATCAAGGTTATCCTGCGGCAGCAGATGCGGGGTATGTACAGAAATGGCGTTAAGCACACTGTGACGCCCGGCAAAATGCTCTTCCGGCAGATGGCGGCTGTCCGAACGGGGATAGGTAATCAGTTTGTGGGTTTCATACAAACGCTGGCAGACATCCAGCACCGCCTGGGCACTCAGCCCGTAGCGTTTGGCGGCCTCAATCTGTAAGGCGGATAATGAAAACGGCAGCGGCGCGACCTCATTTTCGGTTTTATCCTGAAAATCCGTCACATACGCCGGCTTGCCGGTAATACGGCTGACCACATGTTCCGCCAGCGGCCGGTGGGTCAGACGCCCTTCTTCATCCTGATAGTCCTGACAGGCATCGCTCGGCACCCACATCGCCGTAAAGCGCTCATCTGCCGGGGTGACAATATGTGCCCGTACCTCAAAGAAATCCCGCGGCACAAAGTTTTCAATTTCTTCGTCACGACGCACCACCAGCCCGAGTACCGGGGTCTGCACACGGCCGACCGAGAGCACACCGTTATACCCGGCATTGCGGCCGAGAATGGTGTAGGCGCGCGTCATATTGATACCGTAGAGCCAGTCGGCCCGGGATCGCGCCAGTGCCGAAACACACAGCGGGATAAAATCACGGTTGGAACGCATTTTATCCACCGCCCGTGTTACCGCCTGCGGGTTAAGATCATTGACCAGACAACGTTGTACCTGCTGTCGTTTTTCCGGCGGTAACTCCAGGAAATCCAGAACCTCATCCACCAGCAGTTGCCCTTCGCGATCGGGGTCTCCGGCGTGGATAACTTCGGTTGCGGAACTGAGCAGCGTACCGATAGTGCGCAGCTGTTTCGCTACTGAGTCGCGGGGTCTGAGGATCCATTTTTGCGGGATAATCGGCAGGTCAGCCAGGTTCCAGCGGGCGTAACGCGGATCATAAGCATCCGGCTCTGCCTGTTCCAGCAGGTGGCCGACACACCAGGTCACGCAGTCATTCTGACCGCAGCGGATAAAGCCGTCCCCCCGCTGGTGCGGTTTGGGTAATACATCCGCAATCGCACGGGCGAGGCTGGGCTTTTCGGCAATAAACAAACGCATGTTTATGCGGTGACTTCAATCAGTGCACGGGACGGGTCCGGCTCAGTCAGTTCACCGACCGGGCTTAATGTCAGGCCGTATTTGCGGGCAACCGCCTCCACTTCCTCACGCGCCGCCGGGTCGACCGCCAGCAGCAGGCCGCCGGATGTCTGCGGATCACACAGCAGTTTGCGTTGTACATCGGTCATTTCGCCGATAAGGTGGCCGTAGCTGTCAAAGTTACGCTGTGTACCGCCCGGGCAGCAGCCCTGTGCGATATAGTCATAGACCCCCGGCAGCACCGGAACAGAATCGGTGTGAATGATGGCCTGTAACCCGGAACCCTGGCAAATTTCACTCAGGTGGCCGAGCAGACCGAACCCGGTCACGTCGGTCATCGCTTTTACACCGTCAATTTCAGAGAAATCTGCGCCGGGTTTGTTGAGCTGACACATAGTGTCACGCGCCAGATTTTTATGTTCAGGCCGCAGTTTGCTCTGTTTTTCCGCCGTGGTCAGAATGCCGATACCCAGAGGTTTGGTCAGCAGCAGCTGGCAACCGGCTTTTGCGCGGTTATTTTGTTTGATTTTATCTGTCGGGACGATACCGGTGACGGCCAGACCGAAAATCGGCTCAGGGGCATCAATAGAGTGACCGCCCGCCAGTGAAATACCGGCATCGCGGCAGACCGCACGTCCGCCCTCAATTACCTGCTGTGCGATTTCAGGAGCCAGTTTGGCGATCGGCCAGCCGAGGATCGCAATCGCCATAATCGGCTTGCCGCCCATAGCATAAATATCACTGATGGCGTTGGTGGCTGCGATACGTCCGAAATCATACGGGTCATCCACAATCGGCATAAAGAAATCGGTGGTACTGATAATGCCGGTCCCGTTACCGATATCATACACCGCCGCATCATCACGGGACTCATTACCGACCAGCAGATTCGGATCGATAAATTTGGCCTGCTCACTGTGCAGGATGGTATCGAGCACTTTCGGGGAAATTTTACAGCCGCAACCCGCGCCGTGACTGTATTGCGTTAAACGCACCGCTTCTGACATGATAGTCTCCTTGTTAGCGTCAGTCCGCTCAGAAATACGTGACAAACGGTGTCAGATCCGGTGCTGCCACTTTGGCAGGCGCTTTCAGTGCCGGAGTACCGAGATACAGAAAGCCGACAATTTTATCGTGCTCCTCACATCCCAGGCCTTCCCGGACCACCGGATCTTTTGTCCACGCACCGGTACGCCAGATCCCGCCGAAGCCCTGAGCCACAGCAGCCATCTGCATCGCATGAACCGAACAGCCCGCCGCCACAACCTGCTCCCATCCGGGAACTTTATGTTCCGGCTTCACTTTCGCGATAACCGTGATAATCAGCGGCGCACGTAATGGCGCGTTGCGGGCTTTTTCTTCGACTTCCGGCCCGAGCCCGGCTGTTTTTGCCGCATTTTCGAGCAACTGACTGAATTTGGTGATGCCGTCACCCTGCATCACGATAAAATGCCAGGGCTGTAACGCGCCATGATCCGGCGCACGCATCCCGGCATTGAGAATATTTTTTAATGCTTCGCCTTCAGGTGCAGGTGTTGTCAGGCGGGAAGCAGAACGGCGGTTGAGTAATAATGTCAGTGCATCCATCGGTTTTCCCCTTTTTGAGTCGCTAATAAGCTACCACTTTTTTCACTATTTTTAAGGATAGATTGCTTAACTGCTTATATTTTCCGCAATGTGTCGTTTTCAGGCTGACAAATCCGCACATCCTCTTTACGATAGCAGGACATCTTTGTCTTTGGAGCCGTCATGCATACTTTATGGACTATCATTGCCGGAATATTTAAATGGAGCTGGCGAATACTGAATTTTGTGCGTCAGCTTGCCGCCAATGTCCTTTTTATCATTATACTGCTGCTTGCCGCCGGAACCTATGCACTGCTGACTGAGCAGGATGCTCAGGTCAGCCGTGAACCCGGTGCATTATATGTAAATCTCTCCGGCGTTGTCGTCGATCAGCTGACCCGTAACAGTCCGCTGGAAAGCCTTTCACTTCAGCTGCTCGGGGCCTCTTCCGGTCAGTTACAGGAAAACTCCCTGTTTGATGTGGTTGAAACTATCCGTACCGCCGCCACCGACCCGGACATCACCGGAATGATCCTGAAACTGGATGATTTCGTCGGTGCTGATCAGCCGTCACTTCAGTATATCGGCAAAGCCATTACTGAATTCCGCAAACAGGGTAAGCGGGTTTACGCCGTCAGCGGCAACTATAACCAATCTCAATATTATCTGGCCTCTTATGCAGACAAGATATACATGCCGCCGCAGGGCAGCATCGGTATCTACGGCTTTGCCACCAATACGCTGTATTATAACGAATTGCTGGAAATGCTGAAGGTGAAAACACATATCTTCCGCGTCGGCACTTATAAATCAGCGGTTGAGCCGATGATGCGTAACGATATGTCGCCGGAAGCCCGTGAATCCACACAGCGTTTTATCAGCGTGCTGTGGGATAATTATCTCACCACCCTTGCGGAAAACCGCAAAACCGCTAAGGATACGATTTTCCCGGGCGCACAGCAGATGCTGGCACTGATGAAAACCGCGAAAGGCGATAATGCCGGTTATGCTGTCACACAAAAACTGGTTGATGAGATTATGCCGGCTAACGTGTTTGAGGCAGAAATGACCAAAGCATTCGGCTGGGATAAACAAAACAACACCATCAATGCCATTCCGTTTGCCGAATATGCCAAAAACATGAATATCGGCGTACCACAGGGTAAAACCACCGGCAATATCGCCGTGATCGTGGTTCAGGGCGCCATCGTTGACGGCCCGGATGCACCGGGAATGGCCGGTGGTGATACCATCGCCGCACAAATCCGTGAAGCCCGTCTGGACCCGGAAATAAAAGCGCTGGTATTGCGGGTGAACAGCCCGGGCGGCAGTGTCACCGCATCCGATCAGATCCGTGCGGAAGTCGCGGCACTGAAACAGAGCGGTAAATCCGTGGTGGTTTCCATGGGCGGACTGGCCGCTTCCGGCGGGTACTGGATTTCAACCCCGGCGAACTACATTATTGCGTCCCCGAGTACCATTACCGGCTCCATCGGTATCTTCGGTGTGGTCACCACGTTTGAAAACACCCTGAGTGAAATCGGTGTACATACCGACGGCGTTTCCACTTCGCCGCTGGCAGATACCAGCGTAACCAAAGCGCTGACACCGGAATTCTCAGAGCTGATGCAGCTTTATATCGAAAACGGGTACAGTAATTTTATTAATCTCGTTGCCAAATCACGCCATAAAACACCGGAAGAGGTGGATAAAATTGCCCAGGGTCGTGTTTGGGTCGGTACGGATGCCAAAGCTAACGGTCTGGTTGATAAACTCGGCGATTTTGACGACGCTGTCGCCAAAGCGGCAGAGCTGGCCTCTGTTGAGCAGCCGGTTCTCAACTGGATGCAGCCGGAAATGACCTTTATCGACAAACTGCTTGCGGAAACCGCCGGGAATGTGAAAGTCACCCTGCCGTCTTCCCTTCAGGGACTGATCCCGGCTCCGGTCGGTGCACAGCTGACACAGCAGGCATCCTTTATGAAAATGCTGACTGATCCGCAGTACCGTTATGCGTTCTGCTTAAATTGCACCAATATTCAATAAGTTTTATTCTTTACTCTCAGAAGCCTGTTCGTGACGAACAGGCTTTTTTTTATTTCTGAAGCCCCTATAATTTCCTTCCCTGTACTCATCGTTAAGAGCAGTAACATGCAAAAGAAATCCATTTATGTGGTCTATACCGGCGGGACTATCGGTATGCAGCACTCGGCGCAGGGCTATATCCCTGTATCCGGCCACCTTCAGCGCCAGGTAGCCAAAATGCCGGAATTTTTCCGTCCGGAGATGCCGGATTTTACCATTACCGAACACCAGCCGCTGATTGACTCGTCCGATATGACGCCGGATGACTGGCAGTGTATCGCGGATGATATCAAAGCCCAGTATGACCGTTATGATGGTTTCGTTATCCTGCATGGTACGGATACCATGGCGTTTACCGCCTCCGCACTCTCCTTTATGTTTGAGAATCTGACCAAGCCGGTCATTGTTACAGGGTCACAAATCCCGCTTGAAGCGCTGCGCTCCGATGGTCAGATCAATCTGCTTAATGCCCTTTATCTGGCGGCTAATTATCCGGTTAATGAAGTGGGATTATTTTTTAATAACCGGTTATACCGGGGTAACCGTACCGTCAAAGCACATGCTGACGGTTTTGCGGCCTTTACTTCCCCGAACTACCCGCCGCTGATGGAAGCAGGGATTAATATCCGTAATCTCAACACCCACCCGCTGCCGCAGAACACCGCACCGTTCACACTGCATAACATCACTCCGCAGCCTATCGGCGTGGTAACGGTGTATCCGGGGCTGTCAGTCGATGTGGTTAATAACATTCTGCAGCAGCCGGTCAAAGCACTGATTATCCGCTCTTACGGCGTCGGTAACGCCCCACAGCATCCGAAACTGCTCACTGCCCTGCGGGAGGCCACCGAACGGGGTATCATTGTGATCAACCTGACACAGTGTATTTCCGGCCGTGTCAATATGGGCGGTTATGCCACCGGTCATGCCCTGGCGGAAGCCGGTGTGATCAGCGGTTTTGATATGACGTTCGAAGCGGCGCTGACCAAACTGCATTATCTGCTCAGTCAGGATTACACCAGCGACGAGATCCGCATCCTGATGCAGCAGGATCTGCGCGGTGAGCTGAGCTATAACGATAACTGAGGAGTCTGCAATGAAACCGGCACTGCTTCTGGTGGATATCCAGAATGATTTTTGTCAGGGCGGCAGTCTGGCTGTCCGCGACAGTGATACCGTGATCCGCACAGCAAACCGGATGATAACCCGCTGTCAGCAGCAGGGTATCCCGGTGATCGCCAGTCAGGACTGGCACCCGGCAAACCATCTCAGCTTCGCGGTCAATTCCGGGACAGTAATTGGTGAATGCGGTGAACTGAACGGACTGCCGCAGGTCTGGTGGCCGGTACATTGTGTGCAGAACACGGCGGGAGCTGATTTTCATCCTGACCTGAATAAACATGCCATCACCCATATTATTTATAAAGGTGAAAACCCGGCGGTGGACAGCTACAGCGCGTTTTATGATAACGACCACCGGGAGCCGACCGCCCTGCTGCCACTGCTGGCAGAACAGCACATCACGCATCTCGCGGTGCTGGGGATCGCCACAGATTACTGTGTGAAATTTACGGTGCTGGATGCACTGGCGGAAGGTTTTGCCGTCACCGTGATTACGGACGGATGCCGGGGCGTTAATTTACAGGCAGAAGACAGCCTCACGGCACTGACAGAGATGGAAAACGCCGGAGCGGTTTTGCAGACAGCGGCTCAGTTCTGCGGCGAAAAAGAATAGCGATCGTCATGACGGGACAGCAAGCACTGTCCCGTTTTATTCTCAGTCCTGCGGCTTCAGTGTGGCAAGGTGCGTGTCGGTAAACAGCGCTTTCAGTTCCTGTTTGCTTTTCAGACTGATCTCCCCGTCAGTACCGACCGTCATATGTGCAGGGTCAGCATTATGCCGGGACTGCCATAACATCACCAGTTGCAGACTACTGTTTTTCTGGGATTCCGTCAGTGGTACACCGTCCGCCCATTTACCCAGTTCAACCGCTGTCACCAGGCGTCCGTATACGTCCGGCGTCATGGCAGACAATAAATCATCAATTTCCATACTCTTCCTTCCCCGAAAGCGTCTGATTTTACGTTTTTATCACATCAGAAGCTGAATCGTTTTTTCTGTCGTTATACAAATGTTAAATTTCAATATAACCAAACTAACCGTTTGTTATCGCTTTTGTTTTTTCATCTTCAAAACTCAGGGATGCTGAATTAATACAATAACGCTGCCCTGTCGGGGCCGGCCCGTCAGGAAAAACATGCCCCAGATGAGCATCACAATGACCGCAACGGGTCTCAATACGATGCATGCCATGTGAGGTATCGTCAATATACCGGACTGCACTTTTGCTGACCGGTTCATAAAAACTCGGCCAGCCGCAACCGGCATCAAACTTGGTATCCGAATAAAAAAGCGGAGAACCACAACAAATACAACGATATACCCCCTGTTTCTCATTATAGAGCAGGCGGCCGGTAAACGGGTGCTCAGTTCCCGCTTCCTGTGTGACATAGCGCTGAATCTCTGTCAGCTCAGCGGGTGTATCCCGCTTTTTATCAGTCCCGGACATAGCTGAATCCTTATCATTATTGTGCAGGGTCAGTCAGAATACAGAATAACAAAAAATTAACATCAAATGACCGGATGTTATTCTAAACTTGTCATGTCAGCATTGACACCACTTATTTGTGACATTCTTCACATTTATGCCCCATACACGCTGTCTTTATTCCGGTAACTCCCGATAATAGCGGCGACAAATTTACTGAAAGTGGCGATTTGTTGAGCAGAACAAATGTTAAATGACATTAATTGACACGATTCCGCTTGACGGCTGGCAAGGTTTTGGTAACTTTAGTAGCAACTTTAATTCACTAACAAATAGCTGGTGGTAATACTATGACTATCAAAGTAGGTATTAATGGTTTTGGTCGTATCGGCCGTATCGTATTCCGTGCTGCACAAGAGCGTTCAGATATCGAAATCGTTGCAATCAACGACCTGCTCGATGCAGATTACATGGCATACATGCTGAAGTACGACTCAACTCACGGCCGTTTTAACGGAACCGTTGAAGTGAAAGATGGCCATCTGGTTGTTAATGGTAAAACTATCCGCGTTACCGCCGAGCGTGACCCTGCAAACCTGAAGTGGAACGAAGCCGGTGTTGATATTGTTGCTGAAGCAACCGGTCTGTTCCTGACTGACGAAACTGCACGTAAACACATCCAGGCAGGCGCGAAGAAAGTTGTTCTGACCGGCCCTTCCAAAGATGCAACCCCGATGTTTGTTATGGGTGTTAACCACAAAGATTACGCGGGCCAGGAAATCGTTTCTAACGCATCCTGTACCACTAACTGCCTGGCACCACTGGCAAAAGTCATCAACGACAAGTTCGGTATCGTTGAAGGTCTGATGACTACTGTTCACGCCACCACCGCCACTCAGAAAACCGTTGACGGTCCTTCACACAAAGACTGGCGCGGCGGCCGCGGCGCATCCCAGAACATCATCCCGTCTTCTACCGGCGCAGCAAAAGCAGTGGGCAAAGTTATCCCTGCACTGAACGGTAAACTGACCGGTATGTCTTTCCGTGTTCCTACCCCTAACGTTTCTGTTGTTGACCTGACTGTCCGTCTGGAAAAATCAGCAACCTACGCTGAAATCTGCGAAGCAATCAAAGCAGCTGCAGCAGGCGAGCTGAAAGGCGTGATGGGTTACACCGAAGATGACGTGGTTTCCACTGACTTCAACGGCGAAGTACTGACTTCTGTGTTCGATGCCAAAGCCGGTATCGCACTGAACGACAACTTTGTGAAACTGGTTTCCTGGTATGACAACGAAACCGGCTACTCTCATAAAGTTCTGGATCTGATTGCACACATCTCCAAATAAGTCTGCACTCATGTTCTCTGAAATGGCCGCAATTGCGGCCATTTTTTATTTTGTACATCGTGACAGCATCATGCAGATTTAAATGGTGATATCTTTAAATACATTTCGTTACCTGTTTCATATTATTTTTCCGGTGACTACCATCAACAGGAAAGTAACCGTGAAAATAATATCCCATGCTCCGGAATATCAGCCATTACGAGCAGGAAGCTGTACTCAGAATCAGCCTGTTTTCAGCTATCTGAAAGACAACCTCGCTTCCGTTATTAATAGTTTCAAAACATTCTCAACCGGATGTCATACACAGAAAGATCATAATATCCGCAAAGTGTGTGAACGATTAATTGCGCTGACCTGCATGACCCCCGAATGTTATCTGACTCCCGTAATAAAAGCGTACGCGCAGGAACTCGGGGTTGTATTACCGGGTCAGACCGAGCCTGTTGCAGCAGAAAATGGACTGGCAACTGCATCAATCGGTAAATTATCTGTCTTATCCACTTCATCTGTCCCGGCACAGGCAGCATATAATATGCTCAAAAAAACAACAGGATAAATATCTGTCATCCGAAAGCGGGTTTTCACAAAAAAGTGCAGACACCATACAAATGGTACTTGAGATGGCAGAACAGGGCTTTTGTCTGTCCAGAGATCATTCTTCCCGGTATGAGGACAAGTATATTGTTACCGCAAAACCGGCAGACAATACTCAGAATAAAGAGATCTGCATTACACCGGAAAAACTTCAGATACTTCATAGCGCAGCATACCGGATGAACCTTGCACTGACCTGTCAACTGATGACCGCGCATTATAAAAATGAAAGTATCATGAGTAATACCGGCGGCACTTCACTGAGTGAACCGAATTTTTCAAATCTTTCATATCATCTTTTCTATCCTTGCTTTGATAATATATCCATCGCGGCATAAAATCCCCGCAGATCCCCGGGGCCGCTTTTGCGGCTCTTTTGTTTTGTGGTAAACAGTCGTAAAGTACAGAGTAAATGTCCTGTTTTTATTACAAAAGGGTAAATTATGATTGAGCGCCTTCTTGCATTACCGGTTACCAGTCCGATCACCCCTTCGCTGTCTCAGCGTCAGATCGGGGAACTGCCGGTTATTGTGATCGACCATCCGAAAGTCCGTGCAGCCGTCAGTTTTCAGGGAGCACAGGTACTGGCATGGCAACCGGCCGGTTCAGAACAGCCGGGGTTATGGCTCAGTGAAAACAGTGCATTTACCCCGGGCGTGGCTGTCCGCGGCGGGATACCGATCTGCTGGCCGTGGTTCGGCCCTGTGCAGGCACCCTCTCACGGTTTTGCCCGTATTATGCAGTGGGAGTTCACCGCTCATAATGAAAATGAAGAAGGTGTATTTCTGACCTTTACCCTGCGCGACAGTGCGGAAACCCGCAAATTGTGGCCGCACGAGTTCACACTGATCGCCCGTATCCGTCTGGGAGAAACCTGTGAGGTTGAACTGGAAGCCTACGGTCAGTATCAGGCAACTGCTGCGCTGCATACCTATTTTACCGTCGGGGATATTGCGCAGGTCAGTGTCAGCGGGCTGGGTCAGCATCTGCTGGATAATCTGTCACAGCGCGAAGAGTATACGGAAGAGACAAAACTGGTGTTCAATGGCCGTACAGACCGTATCTATACCGAGCCGGAGCAATCCACGTATATTCACGATAAGAAATTAAAACGTCATATTGAAGTGGTGCACTTTCATCACAGTGATGTGGTCTGTTGGAATCCGGGCGCGGCATTATCCGCCTCAATGGCCGATATGCCCGATGACGGTTACAAAACCATGGTATGTGTCGAAAGTGCGCGGATTAACCGCCCTATGGCACCACAGGGCGACAAACCGTCTCATCTCTCTGTCCGTATCCGTTTGAACCCGAAAATCGGCTGACGGGCTGCTCAGACATAATAAGGATAGTGCTGCACTTTCATCACAGTGATGTGGTCTCCCGGAACCCGGGTGCGGCATTATCCGCCTCAATGGCCGATATGCCCGATGACGGTTACAAAACCATGGTATGTGTCGAAAGTGCGCGGATTAACCGCCCTATGGCACCGCAGGGCGACAAACCGTCCCATCTTTCTGTCCGTATCCGTTTGAACCCGAAAATCGGCTGACGGGCTGTTAAGAGGCTAATAAAGCCGGTGAATGGTTACCGGCTTTCATATACCGTTGTCAGCAGCGGTGAATCAAACATCGCCACCGGTGAAATTACTGTTTCGTTCAGCGGAATATGCTCTCCGTACCGTTCTTTCATCTTCGCCTGTACTTCCGGTGAGGATAAATCAAACTCCCGCAAAGTCTGTAACTGACCGACTTCTGTATTCAGGGCATGTTTATAGATTTTCCAGACCAGTTCAGAACAGTAAATCCGCTCATCATCCCATGAAAAGGTCAGATCATAAGGCCGTGACTGATAATGAAGTGCCTGCCGGTATAACTGCTGTTGCTGTGAGGTATTCAGTGGCTTTTTCAGCCGTTTCACCACATAACGGCTGCCGGTGCCGCGTGCAATCCACTGTGCCAGCGGCGTAAAGCGGACCGTTTTTGCCGCCTCATACACATACGGTTTTCCGTCACGCAGCAGAATAATGCCCATATGGCTGTATACCGAACCGGTCGCTTTTTGAATGGCAAGGCTCTGAGAAGAGCTCGAGGTATGAAAAATAATATCGCCTTGTTGCGGCTGCCAGGCATATACCGCAGGCACCGCGCAACAGAGCAATATCAGAAAATAACGCAATACTCTGACCACAAAAACCTCCGGCAGGGTTTCAGCCATAAAAAAACTGCACCGGACAACAGTCAGGTGCAGTTCTGTTATACCACTGAATTATCAGAAAGTATAAGTTACGCCCGTCCACAGGATAGAGGTGTATTTTTTATCCACCATCGGGCTGTCTTTGGCTTCGCTTGGTAACAGGTCGATACGGCCCATCGCGAAGGCAGACCAGTTTTCATCAAACTGATAATGACCGGTGACTTCAATATACGGTGTCCAGCTGCTGCCCGGACGGTATTCATCCAGACCGCTGCGGCGGGATTCTGAATCGGTGATCCCGTATTCATAACGGTTCTGTTTTTCACTTGACCAGATAACACCGACACCCGGCTGAACAGACCATGAATCACCTTCAAATCCGTAGAGATATGCGGCATCAAAACGCATACCATCACTTTTACCCAGGATATCCCCGGAGAAGTTGGTACGCAAAGTCCCCCACTCTTCGTGATGACGGTAGCTAAACCCGGCCATCGCCGTATCGCGGCGGTTATCCAGCTTGCGCATACGGGAATCTTTATTATCTTTGGCACGGTATGCCTGCGGATAGTAGAACAGGTCAACGGACAGCTGATCTTTTTTGTCGTTCCACAGATAATAACCGGTCGCTAATGTATGAAAATAAAAGTTCTTACCCTCATAGTTAACCATCGGAACCGGCATAAACTTGTCAGAGGATTTTGTACCGCGGTATGCCTGCTCCTGATACAGAACAGACGCACCGACAGACCATTTTCCGTCGTCTGCAAAGGCAGAGGCTGACATGATCGTTAACATTCCGAGGCTGACCAGGCCGGCTGATTTCTTATGCATTATCATTTCCTGAGTTAAATTCATGTGCAAATCACCGCAACAAATGTTCGCGGGGCGAATATATTACGGTGAATGATAATTCAGCGATGACAAGAATTACAAATATTTACTGTGCCAAATTGTGCCGCCGGTTTCAGTGACCTAATGTGATTGCCGCGATCAGCGCCTGTCCGGCCGCTATCCCGCCGTCCCCGCACGGCAGTTGCCGGGGTTCAAGTACCTGTCTGTGATTTAATCCGCTCTTAATGAAACGACGCAGCAAGCGGTTATTAAATACGCCGCCGGAGAGTACAACCGTATTCGTCTTCCGCCGGGTTGCCGTATCATCGGCCAGTCCCGCCAATGTATTCGCCAGCAGCACATGAAAACGGAATGCTCTTTCCGGTACGGTCAGTGTCTCATCCGCCAGCATCTGCCAGAGCGGACGTAAATCAATGATGTTATCCGCCGTCAGCGGTAATGTGTCGCCGGTAATAAGCGCATCCTGATTGTGACACTGTAACGCACAAGCTTCCAGCGCACTGGCCGCTTCCCCTTCCCAGCTTATCTGATCAGCCGTCAGCCCGAGTGCACAGGCAACGGCATCAAATAACCTTCCGCAGGAAGAGGCTTTCGGTGCATTAAGATCCTGTTCAATCGCTTTGATCAGTAATGACGTATTTTTCCCGGCCAGCCGCGCGGCCAGTGGTGACGATGGCCACAGTCCGGCGTGATGCAGATGTGCCAGCAGATTACGCCACGGCTGCACTGCGGCTTTATCACCGCCGGGTAAACTCACCGCCGGTAACCCGCCGGTGCGGACCATCTGCCGGTAGTCACCCGCCAGAATTTCCCCGCCCCATAATGTATCATCCGCGCCGTATCCCAGGCCATCCAGCGCGATCCCCGTCACTTCGCCATCTTGCGGACACCAGCCGTGCTCTGCCAGACAGGCAGCAATATGGGCGTGATGATGGTAAACCGGAATAAACGGCACCCCGCGTGCCTTCGCCATGGCAATGCCCTTATGATGGCTGATATAGCCCGGATGAGCATCCCCGGCAATCGCCTGCGGCCGGATCTGATAAATCTGTTCGAACAATGTCAAAGACGCTTCAAGTTGCCCCTGTACGGAGAGATCGGACAAATCGCCCAGATGCGGTCCGGTAATTATCTGATGGTGATGCAGCAGACAGAAGGTATTTTTCAGATCACCGCCCAGTGCCAGTACGGCAGGCGGATTTTGGCCTGTCACCGCGCTGACATCAATAGCATCCGGCACATAGCCGCGTGCGCGCCGTATCACCTGAATATCACCGGGCTGATAACGGACGATTGAATCATCCGCCCGCTGAATAATCTCGCGGTTATGCAGGAGAAAAGCATCCGCAATGGTACTGAGTTGTTCAAATGCCGCCGCGTGATCCAGCGCCGGTGTATGGCCCGATGCGTTACCGGACGTCATAATCAGCGGGCGCTGAATATTATGCAATAACAGATGCTGTAACGGATTAGAGGGCAGCATAATGCCGGTTTCACACAATCCCGGCGCGACCAGCGGTGATAATGCGGCGGACAGACCCGGTTCATCTGTCAGCACAATCGGTGCTGCCGGGCTTTTCAGTAAGGTTATCAGGCCGGCATCCGGCTGGTGTTCTGCGCATTCCGCCAGCCAGTCAACAGACGGGATCATCACCGCAAACGGCTTGGCGGGCCGGTGTTTGCGGGCTCTCAATGCAGCCACCGCATCACTGTTTTGAGCATCCGCCACCAGATGAAAACCGCCCAGTCCCTGCATCGCCAGAATTTTTCCGTCTTTCAGTAAACGGACAGCGGCTGACAATGCATCATCAAAACGGGCAGTAATCTGCTGCTGCGGGTCAGTCAGCCAGATATGCGGACCGCAATCCGGACAGGCGTTGGGTTGGGCATGAAACCGGCGGTCAGCCGGGTCACCGTATTCGTGCTGACACACCGGACAAAACGGAAAAACTGACATGGCTGTATTCGGACGGTCATACGGCATCCCGCGGATAATCGTAAAACGGGGCCCGCAATGCGTGCAGTTAATAAAGGGATAGCGGTAACGGCGGTTTTCCGGATCAAACAATTCACGGAGGCAGGCATCACAAGTGGCCGCATCCGGAATGATCTCCGTATCCATCTCACCCTGCCCGCTAGCCGTAATGGTGAATGCCGCCGGACACTGTTCAAAAGTATAATCCTGCTGCCCGATGTGGTCGATTCTTGCCAGCGGCGGGCACTGAGCCTGTAACCGGCGGATAAAACCGGTGATATCCGCATTTGCCGGCAGGTGAATAAGCACCCCTTCACTGTCATTGCTGACATCCCCGCACAATCCCATCTGATGCGCTATCTGCCAGACCGCCGGACGAAATCCGACCCCCTGGACTTTTCCCTTCACCCGGATTTCCACACCCGCCTGCATAACGCACTCCTGACTGATTTCAACCTCCACAGTTTACTGCGCTCCGCGTGGCCGGGTATTTATCAGGATCATAAAAACAGCCGGAAAGACGTATAATTACCCGGCGGTGACCACTGGTACCCGCCGTGCCAGTGCCGTCAGCAATTCGTAGCCGATAGTCCCGGCATATTGCGCGACATCATCCACCGGGAGATTCGTACCCCACAATTCAACCGGTGTACCGATATCTGCTTCCGGACAATGGGTGATATCCGCCGTCAGCATATCCATGGATATGCGTCCGGCCAGCGGGCAGCGCTGACCGGCAACCCAAACCGGGGTGCCATCCGGTGCATGACGGGGATAACCATCGGCATAACCGCAGGCGATGGTGGCAATCCGCATGGGTTTCTGTGCGGTAAAACGGCTTCCGTAACCGACGGTTTCACCAACTTCAATATCATGAACAGCAATAATTTCACTGCGCAGTGTCATCGCCGGTTTCAGGCCGAACTCTGCAATATCCGCACTGTTACCGCTAGGTGATACACCATAAAGAATAATACCGCAGCGTACTTCATCTGCACGGACTTCCGGCTCCCACATAGCCGCTGCGGAATTTGCCAGGCACTGCGGTAAATTCAGCGAACTGAACAGCGCAATACGCGACATCTGCTTACGGATCCCGGCAGTTAAATCGGCGTCCGCAAAATGGCTCATCAGTGTGATACTGCCGACCTGCGGCAAGGCTTTCAGGCGCTGGAGTGCATTCAGATACGCCGCCGGTGAAAAGCCCAGCCGGTTCATTCCGCTGTTCAGTTTCAGATACACATTCAGAGGATGAATAAACGTTGCTTCCTCAATGGCATTTATCTGCCATTCGCTGTGTACCGATGTTGATAACTGCAAATGGTCAATCAGAGACAGATCCTGCGGCTGAAAAAATCCCTCCAGCAGCAGAACCGGTTTTTGCCAGCCCAGTTCCCGGACTTTTACCGCCTCACTGAAATCCAGCAGCGCAATACCTTCCGCCTGTGCCAGTGCGGGAAAAATCCGCTCAATGCCGTGTCCGTATGCGTCTGCTTTCACCACCGCCCACATCCGGGACGGACTGACCCGTTCTTTTACCTGAGCCAGGTTATAGCGGACCGCTTCACTGTCAATCACTGCCTGTACCGGACGAGGCATACCATCACCATTCCTTATTGTTTTATTCAGGCCGTATGCAACTGCTGCGGGATCACCAGCCGGGTTTTAAAACCGTTCAGGTAACGGGAAACCGCGAGATCATCGGCACGGATAGCCGGTTTGTCACCGGACATAATATCGGCGAGCAACTGCCCGCTGCCGCAGGCCATTGTCCAGCCAAGCGTACCGTGTCCTGTGTTGAGGAACAGATTGCTGTACGCGGTCGGGCCGACAATCGGCGTACCGTCCGGTGTCATCGGGCGCAGACCGGTCCAGAACGTTGCTTTGCTGATATCCCCGCCGCCGCCGTAAAGATCCTGAACCACCATTTTCAGTGTTTCGCAGCGTCGTCTGACAATATCCAGATTAAAACCGACCACTTCCGCCATGCCCCCGACACGAATGCGCTGATCAAAACGGGTTACGGCGATTTTGTAGGTTTCATCCAGTACAGTCGATACCGGAGCGCGGCTTTCATCAATGATCGGCATAGTCAGCGAATAGCCTTTCAGCGGATACACCGGAATGGCGATGTGTCCGTGCAGTAATTTGGTGGAATATGACCCCAGCGCCACCACATACTGATCGCCGGTGATCACTTCCTCATCACAAATCACCCCGCTGACGCGGTCACCGCTGAATTGCAGACGGTGGATATTCACGCCGAAACGGAATTTCACCCCGGCCTGCCGCGCCATCTCCGCCAGACGTTTGGTAAAGAGATTACAATCCCCGGTTTCGTCATTCGGCAGTTGCAGGCCTCCTGCCAGTTTATGTTCCGCATGAGCCAGCGCCGGTTCCGCCTCATGCAGTTCGCGGACACTCAGCAGCCGGTACGGCACCCCTTCCTGTTTCAGGACAGCAATATCATTGGCGGCGTTATCCAGTTGTTTTTGCGTACGGAACAGTTGTAATGTGCCGCCCTGACGCCCCTCATACTGCAATCCGGTTTCCGCTCGCAGCGTTTTCAGGCAGTCGCGGCTGTATTCGGCAATCCGTACCATACGGCTTTTATTCATTACATAATAATCAGCACCGCAATTACGCAGCATCTGCCACATCCAGCGCAGCTGGAACAGCGAACCGTCCGGCCTGATGGCCAGCGGCGCATGCTTTTCAAACATCCATTTCACGGCTTTCAGCGGTATACCCGGCGCACCCCACGGAGTGGCATAACCGGGGGATATCTGACCGGCATTACCGAAACTGGTCTCCTCCGCCGCGGCCGGTTGCCTGTCGATGACAGTCACATTGTGCCCTTTCTGCGCGAGATACCAGGCGGTTGTGACACCGATAACACCACTTCCCAGGATGACAATGTTCATATTGCTGCCTTTTATTTAATTTAACATTAGCATCAGCATAATATTTCAGAAACATTTTGCCAACATAGCGGAATCCCCTCATGTCATATTAAGTCTGTTTCTTTGCAGCCGGTCACAAAACAGTGTTTTTTTTAATCACTTAACTCATTAATCAAATGATTATTTTATCTGAAAATAGTTTTATTATCTTGTAATACAAGCGTTTGTTAAATAGTATGCCCACTCTCTGTCACAGGCACCGCTGTGAACTCATCGCGAAACGCAACCGGACTCCCGTCTTTGTTGCCGATGACACCAGACTGAATAAATAACCTGTATATTTTCGTTATGACAGTTATTTATCAGAATCACTTCCTTATTTTTTATGCCTTCCGGCATATTTTCCGGTTAATGACAATGAATATTAAAAACCAACGCAAAAACATCACCACCTTACCCGGCGGCCGCCGCTTCAGCTGGTATGATTCCGGCCCGGTAACCGGTATTCCGGTTGTATTCTGTACCGGCGCAGGCATGAGCGGCTCGCTCGGATTTGGTCTTTCGTACCTTAACATGAAAATATCCGGCTGATTACCCCGGATCGCCCCGGACTGGGTGATTCTTCTCCTGATGCCGGAAAATCCCTCAAGTCCTTTGCCGCTGATGTCACTTTTCTGATGCAGTCACTGGGGTATCCGCGATTCCGTGCAGCCGGATTCTCTCAGGGCGCGGTTTATGCCATGGCGCTGGCCTGTTACGCGGACGTTTCCGCGCTGGCGCTGATCTCAGGACAGGATCAGTTCGGTTACCCGGCAACACGGGCCCTGTTATCTGCGGATGTGATTGATATGCAGACTCACGCAAGAACGCAGCCTGACGGGTTCGCGGCATGGGTGCGGGACAATATCACCGCAGACTGGCTGATGAATTTCATTCTGAATTACAGCGGGGAAACGGATCTGGCCGTTTATCAGGCAGCGGATTTTTTACCGGCTTACCGGCAATGTATGGCGGAAGCATTTTCTCAGGGTAATGAAGGCTATACACAGGATCTGCTGCTCTCAATGCAGGAGTGGGGATTTACACCGGAACACATTACCTGTCCGGTTTCCCTGTGGTACGGCGAAAAAGACACCAGCACCGTACACTCCCCGGATGGCGGTAAAATCCTGGCCGGGCGTTTCCCCCGGGCGGAACATCATCTGTTTGCGGAAGAAGGCGGCTCCCTGCTCTGGACACAATCACAGGCGATATTGCAGGCACTGGCCCGCTGACAATAAAAAACCGGCGCAGTTTTGTTCACTGCGCCGGTTTTTATTATGTTCATCCTGCGTTACTGCGGATTCAGATCCTGCACGATGCCGCTCTGCATCGTCTGCCAGATAGTGCCGCTCTCTTTACCGTAGCTGCGGACACAATCCAGTACCTTATCATAAGCCTTTTCACGGCACAGACCGGTCAGCTGCCGGTAAAAATTACGCGCCAGTTTCCGGGCTTCCGGGCTCGCAAAATAGAAACGACCGACACGGGTATATAACCCTTTCAGTCCGTTAAGGATCAGGCCGTAAATCGGGTTACCGGAAGCAAAAGCCAGACCGCGGAATACATCATAATCATACTGACTGAAGGCATCAGAGTTATCATCCGGCTCATTTTCAGCACTGAGGATTTCCAGAGATTGCTCCGGGTTATTGCGAAACGCGGTACGGATAAAAATAGACGCAATGTTTGTCCGGGCTGCCAGCAGATTCTCAATCAGTTTCGGCGCACTTTCGTGATCGAGACGGGCAATCGTCTCCAGGATATTCAGCCCGGAGGTTTCCCAGAAATTATTAATTTTTGTCGGCTTACCGTGCTGAATGGTCAGCCAGCCATCTCTGGCAAGGCGCTGTAACACTTCACGCAGTGTCGTACGGGTCACACCAATCAGTTCGGATAATTCACGCTCTGCGGGTAAAATAGAGCCCGGCGGGAAACGATTATTCCAGATACTTTCAATAATATACTCTTCTGCAAACCCCGCAGGGCTCTGCGCCTTGATTACCATAGGTGACTTCGTCCAAAGCAATTAATTAACCTTCCAATTATCCGGATGATAACAGAATGCGGCGCCACGATATAGCAATCAGCTTGCGAAAGAGTGAATCCGGTCATAAATCATAATGGTGCAACCGGTAACCATCAGTTGATTTAAATTCTTAATAAATTCAGAATACCGGCGTAGTATAAAGCACTGTAGTTATACGCGGATCGTTTTTTCACCCCCCTGCGGAGGACACACAGCAATAATGGAAATATCAATGCGGCAGGCCTTCCTGAAGAACTTCATGGGTCACTCCCCTGACTGGTATAAGCTTGCTATTATTCTTTTTTTAATTATAAATCCGGTTGTTTACTTCTTTATTGACCCTTTTACCGCCGGCTGGCTGCTGGTTATTGAATTTATTTTTACCCTTGCGATGGCGCTGAAATGCTATCCGCTGCAACCCGGCGGTCTGCTGGCGATTGAGGCGGTGCTGATCGGGATGACATCACCGGCGCAAATCAGCCATGAGATAATGAATAACCTTGAGGTTATCCTGCTGCTGATCTTTATGGTTGCCGGGATTTACTTTATGAAGCAGCTCCTGCTGTTTCTGTTTACCAAACTGCTCCTTTCTATCCGGTCCAAACGCGCGCTTTCACTTGCGTTCTGCCTGGCAAGTGCATTTTTATCCGCGTTTCTGGACGCACTGACGGTTATTGCCGTCGTGATCAGTGTATCCGTCGGGTTTTACGCGATTTATCATCAGTATGCCTCTTCGGGAAAAGAAACGGTCACTCTCAGTGATGACGGATTTATCGACAGCACCGAAAAACGCCAGACGCTGGATCAGTTCCGCGCTTTCCTGCGCAGCCTGATGATGCATGCCGGTATCGGTACTGCGCTGGGCGGTGTGATGACCATGGTGGGTGAACCACAGAACCTGATCATTGCCAAACATGCCGGATGGGATTTCGTGAATTTCTTCCTGCGCATGGCGCCGGTGACTATTCCGGTATTTGTCTGTGGTCTGCTGGTCTGTTATCTGGTGGAACGCTTTAAACTGTTCGGTTACGGCGCGGAACTGCCGGAACGGGTCAGAGCCGTACTCGAGGATAATGCGCAAAAATCCGCGGCACGCCGGACCAAACAGGAAAAAATGCAGCTGATTGTTCAGGGCCTTATCGGTATCTGGCTGATCGCCGCACTGGCCTTTCATCTGGCCGAAGTCGGGCTGATTGGTTTGTCTGTTATCATTCTCGCAACCGCATTTTGCGGGATCACCGAAGAGCATGCTCTGGGTGAAGCCTTTGAGGAAGCACTGCCGTTTACCGCTCTGCTGACCGTGTTCTTCTCTGTCGTCGCGGTGATTGTTGATCAGAAATTATTCACACCGTTTATCCAGTTCGTTCTCAGTTCAGATCCGTCCTCGCAGCTGTCGCTGTTCTATCTGTTCAACGGCCTGCTCTCGGCGGTATCAGATAACGTCTTTGTCGGCACGGTGTATATCAATGAGGCGATGACGGCAATGAAAGCCGGGCTGGTATCCTATACACAGTATGAATATCTGGCTGTCGCTATCAATACCGGGACAAACCTGCCGTCAGTGGCAACACCAAATGGTCAGGCCGCGTTCCTGTTCCTGCTGACTTCGGCGCTGGCTCCGCTGATCCGCCTTTCCTACGGGAAAATGGTGATCATGGCCCTGCCTTACACCATTGTAATGACGCTGGTCGGTTTCTTCGGCGTTGAATTATGGCTGGTGCCGGTTTCAGAATGGATGGCTGCGAATGGTGTGATCACACTGCCGTAACCACATTTTTACATTGCACTAACCGGAATAACCGTGTTATTCCGGTTTTTTTGTTTCTGTCAGTGACAAAAGCGGAAAAGGGATGCGTCGCTGTAATTTTTATCGTACAGTCGCTGCGTTAGTCTGTTTCTTCTTAATCGGATAAACCGGATACAATTATGCTGACTTACCTTTATGAGTGTTCGCGGGGCCGCAGTGCATGGTTTTTACTGATGATTTCCGCACTGGCGCTCGACGGTATCGCCCTGTTCTTTCAGCACGGGATGGGATTACAGCCGTGTGTGATGTGTATTTATGAACGTATCGCTGTTCTCGGTATCGCGTTTGCCGGTTTTATCGGCTGGATAGCACCGCGCAGCGTCATTATCCGCTGGCTGGCCATTGCCCTGTGGATTTACAGCGGTATTGCCGGATTACAGCTGTCATGGGAACACACCATGATCCAGCTCTACCCGTCCCCGTTCAATACCTGTGATTTCTTTGTAAATTTCCCGGAATGGCTGCCGCTCAATACCTGGCTGCCGTCGGTGTTTGAAGCATCCGGTGACTGCTCTGTTCAGCAGTGGGTGTTCCTGAAACTGGATATGCCGCAATGGCTTATCGGTATTTTTGTTGTGTATCTGCTTATCAGTGCTCTGGTACTGTTATCCCAGTTTATTCACCGCAAACAGCCGCGCCGTCTGTTCTGATCGCCAGCATCATCAATAACAGCCGCATCCGTGTGATGCGGCTGTTCTGTATCAATCTACAATACCGCTCCGCAACTGCCGGAAAGCAGCGATTGCTGGCTGCACTGCTTACCGTTGGCAAACTGGCAGCCCGGTGTCTGTGCGCCGTTCAGCTCGCGGATAAGTGACGGTGTTCCGCCCGCATAGCTGCAACTGGCCCGGGCATCCTCGGTTAAATCAATTAACGGCTGCTGATAACGCGGGATCTGTTTCTGCTGCACCGTATCCGGTGAACTACTGCAACCGGCGGCAAATGCTGCTGCCGCAACAATAACACTGCACAATACCCGCCCCGGCCGGCGGAAAAATGGAACTGATATCATGATTATGGCCTCATCGCTGCGGATGCAGCTCAGTGAACACTGCTTTTCGAGAATAAATTTATCACTAATACACCCGCAATAATGAGAGCCATCCCGATAACTGCGGGTAAATCCAGTTTCTGATGATAGATAAAATAAGCGGCGGCAGAGACAATGACAATACCCATCCCGGACCAGATAGCATACGCAATCCCCAGCGGCATCATCCGCACCACCTGAGACAGCGCCCAGAACGATACACAATAGCCGATCACCACCACGACCGACGGAATCAGCCGGGTAAAACCGTCTGCTGCCCGTAACATGGAGGTGGCAATGACTTCCGCCCCCACGGCCAGTGTCAGCCATAATAACCCATTCATAAATCACCCGTTAATGTCTTTGTCATTCAGTATGGCGGACAGTATAAAGAAATCAGAAAAAATCCCGCAATAAAAAGGTGCGGGATTATATTTATTTATGACGGATTATGAGAGGTAATGCGGCTCTCCGCCTTCGGCCTCTGAATAAACAGTGCCCGGTAACGGCTGAATACAAAGAACGAGATAAGTACACCCGCCACAGCAAATACCGCCCCGGCATAACCTATCTGTTCCATTCCCATATGAATAATCACCTGATTACCGAGCAGCGCCCCGCCGCCGATACCGATATTAAAAATGCCGGAATAAACAGACATCGCCAGATCGGTGGCATCCGGTGATAAATCAATCACTTTGACCTGTAACCCCAGCGCAGTACACATCATACCGATCCCCCAGACGACCCCGAGGATAATCAGCGCAGTATCGGTCACACGGCTGGTCAGCAGCAGCATCAGGCATACGGTTAATAATATGATCGCCGCAGGCAGAAACAGCAGCGGCAGCCGGGTGTTGTAACGGCTGAAAATCACACTGCCGATAATCCCCGCTGCACCGAAAATCAGCAGAAACAGCGTGGCGAAATCCTGTGATTTCCCGGCCACGGTCTGCACAAACGGCTCAATATAGTTATATGCCGTGAAATGCCCGGTGACCACAATCGCTGTCAGGACAAAAATCCCCACTAAAGCAGGTCGTCTGAACAGAACCGGTATACTTTTCAGTGAACCGGAATGCTCGCTCGGTAACAGCGGAAGAAAACGCGCCATCGCCGCCATCGTAATCAGCGCCAGACCCCCGATACAAAAGAACGTCATCCGCCAGCCGACCCACTGCCCGATAACACGGCCGATTGGCAGCCCCAGAACCGTTGCCAGTGCCGTACCGGTTGCCAGCAGTCCCAGCGCCTGGGATTTTTTACCGGGCGGTGCTACCCTGACCGCCAGAGAGGCGGTGATCGACCAGAACACCGCATGTGCCAGTGCCACACCTATCCGGCTGACCACCAGCACATCAAAACGCTGCGCCAGTCCCGACACAATGTGACTTATCACAAACACCGTAAACAGCCAGAGCAGCAATTTCCGCCGTTCGATACGTGCCGTCAGCAGCATCAGCGGTAACGACGCCAGCGCCACCACCCAGGCATAAATCGTGATCATCAGTCCGGTCTGCGCGGGTTGCATCGCAAAGCCCGCCGAGATATCACTCAGCAGCGCAACCGGAATAAATTCAGTGGTATTAAACACAAATGCCGCCACGGCAAGCACAATAACCCGCAGCCAGGCCTGATTTCTTGACAGGGTGTCAGTCATGATGATCCTCCGTACGAGGAAGCTGTATCGATACAGCTTTTAGCGGAAAAGTGTGACCATGTTAACACATATGGTTTTTACGGGAAATGCGGGGAGTGCCCGGGATCATAACCGGGCAACCGTATTATAACGCGCGTTTTGACGCTGCCGGAATAGCATCAAAAATAGCTTTTAACTGATCTTTTTTCAGTGTCGGCCCGACAATCCGGACACGGCGGCTGTTTGCCGGGTGGTAGCTCAGAATACAGGAATCCGTGGAAAAAGAGACCATTAACGCTTTCAGCCCTTTCACTTCCTGCAGGGAGAAATGCCCGCCGTCAAACGGCATAGACACCACTTTACCGACAGCAATTTTGGAGGTCAGCTTATCGCCGTACACTTTAATCACCGGAAATTGTGCGATATAAACATACACGGTCAGACCCAGCGCAGCTGCCACACCCGGCATCCGGGTCTGAAATAAATACGCCAGTGCAATATAAAGAACAATGACTACAAAAAATGTAATAACACAGGTGATAATTCTGCGTTTCTGATCAACCTGATAGACTGTTTCTGCTGAACTCATAACCCATCCTGTTACTGAATATCCGCTGCCGGAAAAATAAAAAACGATTAAGGCCGGACAGGATAACGAAAATATCGCCGGTTGACAGTAACATTCCGGGAAAAAATCATTCCTGCGTACTCTGCGGAAATCCCGGAATCCGGGGGTTTACAATCCTGCTTTTATTTGACACCATTGCCGCAGTTCATTTCCCCTGAGGATGTCTGCCGACATGATTTAATTGCCTGAATCCCATTGCTGTATCATCCGCATTTCTGTTAATGCGTTGTTTTGATATCGGGCAGGCAGCTATCCTCGTCACAGTTTTCTTTTTTATCCGGCATATCGGCCTGTCCCTGATTATTCAGGAGCTTTTTTATGCCCGTACAATGCTGGTTTTCTCACTTATCAGTGACATTTAACGATATTCCGCTGTTTAACAACATCAGTGGCACATTAACCCGTCAGGTTCAGGGGCTGACCGGCCATAACGGACGCGGTAAATCCGTGCTGATGTCACTGCTTGTGCAGCAGCGGCAACCGGCTTCCGGCACTGTCCGCTGGCAGGTACCGTTTTATTATGTGCCGCAGCTGACCCGCCTTTCCGGCATCACTCTGTCGGACGCACTCGGGATCACCGGTATTCAGGCGGCCATCCGCCGTACTGAGGACGGCACAGCCACACCGGACGATTACGATTTTCTGGCCGATAAATGGGACGTGCCGCGACAGCAGCAATCTCTGCTGGAAAGCGCACAGCTGGCACATCTCCCGCCGGAAACACTCTGTACAAGCCTGAGCGGCGGTGAACAGACCCGGCTGGCACTCTGCCGTGCCTTTTTGCAACCCGGCGCGTTCCTGTTACTTGATGAACCCGGAAACCACCTGGATACAGCCGGACGCCGCTGGCTGAGTGAACAACTGCTGAATCATCCTGCCGGGGCTCTGGTTATCAGCCATGAGCGGCGTTTACTGGATACCATGCAGCGGATCTTTGAACTCACGCCCTCTGCACTCGGCGAGTACGGCGGCAATTACACCCATTATGCAGAGCAGAAAGCCTATCAGCTCAGTGCGCTGCAAAATGAGGAAAAGCAGCTTCAGTCACAACTGAACAGGGAAAAAACAGCATTACAGTGCGCGCTGGAAAAGAAAGCACAGCGCCGCCGCCAGGGTGAAAAAGTACGCTCATCCGGTTCTTCCTCAGCCCTGCTGCTGGATATGAAAAAGAATAAAGCGGAGAAACAACAATCAAAAATCACCGGCCGTCATGAACGGGTTATGACTCAGCTGGACAGCCAGCGCCGGGACGTGAATGAGAAAATAGAGCATATAACCCCGCAGATGCTGGCGTTTAATTACACCGGGGAGCAAAAACGGGTGCGGATAAATACCGCTGATCTGATTTTGCCGTTCGGGACACAAGAGCCGTTGTCGCTGACCATTTCCGGTGGTGAACACTGGCATATTGCCGGACGTAACGGCTGCGGGAAATCCACCTTACTGAAAGTGCTGGCCGGACTGCTGACCGCCAAATCCGGGCAGTATTCCCTGCACGGCCGTCTGCGTTATCTGGATCAGCACCTGGCGTTACTGAATAAGTCACTGCCGGTCACAGAAGCATTGTGTGAATTTGATCCGGCTATTCCGGCGCAAACCTGGCGGACACACCTTGGTGCATTGCGGATCAGGGGGGATAAGGGATTAATTCCGCTGTCACAATTAAGCGGCGGCGAACAACTGAAAGTGACCCTGCTGGCATTGACGTTATCCGAACCTCTGCCGGATATTTTGCTGCTGGATGAACCGGATAATCATCTGGATCTCGATTCGCGGCTATTACTGGAAAATGTGCTGCGCAGTTATAAGGGCGCATTATTGCTGGTCAGTCATGATGAGGCGTTTACTGAGAATTGTGCCATTACCCATACACTGACATTATCCTGAGAAAAGATATTCTGAGAAAAGATATCCTGAGAAAAGAGTACGGCGGCAGCCCCGCCGTATTCCGTTTTCACAGTTTGCAGATATTCACAATGACATAACGTGCCGCGTTAATATTATGCTTTACCGCATCTGCCGCAGCGGCATTATGAAACAGCGCGATAAAACGTTCTGCTTCTGTTCTGCTGATATCGGTATTAATTGCCACCTGGCTGCGGAACAATACCGAGCCGGTTAACCCCAGACCTTCATAACACACAATATATTTATCCATACCTTTCTGACATCCCTGAAATAGTCACTTTTTACTATCATAGTGTGTATTACCGGCCGGGGTTATCAGTATTTCCTTAAACTGACCAAACCGGCTGTTATTTTAACGCCCGCCCTTCTTTCGCACCCAATGGTGTATGAAGTTGTGACGGTACAAATACGCCGGTGCTGTCATTACGTCCCTGCAATAATACTTTGGCGTCTTTCTGACCATGTTCTTTAACGGCCTGTTTTGATAACTGGCCGATAATGGTATCCGGTGAGCGCAGACGGTTAATAATCAGTACGACCTCCGTATCCGGGAAATCGGACATCATATTCTGGTCGCCCTCACTGTCACCGGCGACTAATAAAGGCCCTTTACCGGCATATTTATCCTGAATAAATTTACGGATAGTCTCCGTTTTTCCTTTACCCTGAGTCTGCGGATACGCCGGGTCCAGGTCGGATGTCAGTTTATTATCACCGGTACGCAGTAAATGCATGGCAAATACCTGAGATTCCGGTACGGAATACGGCGGTTGTGTGACAATCGATTTAATCACTTCAAGGTTTGACGCAGAAATCACGTACACATCAATACCGGATTTTTGCAGCTGCTGATACAGATCCTGCATTTCCGGCACCAGGCGGAAGCCATTATGCCAGTCAATCACAACAACCCCGGCCTGTCCCGGCAATGATGCCGGACTTTCCCATACCACACCTTCAACCGGCTCTGATTTCTGCCATTCGATGGTTTTCGCGGTAATATCCGCAACCTGCTCCGGTGTCATATTCATAAATAAATAGGTGACCCACGGATAGGAAACAGCATGATCAAATGTTCCGCCGATAGCCGCATATAAATAGCGCATCTTGGTGATGAAGTTCTGATAATGCGGTGATTTTTTGATTTCGGACAGTGGCTTATCGCCGTTCAGGCCATCATAATTATCATACAGCCACTGGTAGCTTTCCAGAATATCAGCACCCACCTTGTCAATATTGACCGGCTTACCGTCTTTATTATTAAAATCAGCAGAGAAATCCGACGACGGAATATCTTTGAAAATAACGGATTTCAGTTCCTGCGGCGTCATGGCAAATAACAGGTGTTCAAGCTGATAAATCATTACCGCTTCTTCAATGTCCAGAAATGCCGTGGTGTTATCAAAATCAAAGACTGAATAATAGGTATGAGCCGGTGATTGCTTTGCTTTTGCAATCATGGCGTCCAGACGCTGCTTATTAAAATTGTCCCATTGTCCCTGCTGTAAAACCTGTGTTTCTGCTGCCGCCTGCGATGCAACGGTTGCATTCAGCGATACGGTTTCAGCCTGTGCATTCATATTCAGCGTCAGCAGACCAACAGCCAGTGCAATGGCACTATAACGATTAGTAAATTTCATTGATAATCCCCTTTGAAATAAAAAAACTGATAAAGGGATACCACAGGCTATTTTTTTGCTGTATCAAAAATCAGCAACAAATGGCATTAAGCGAAATTGATCACACTCTTTTACCCGGTCTGTTCTGCCGGTTACGTGATATTATCAGGTCAGTCACAAACCGGTTATTTACAGCGGATAAATTCATGAGTAATCACTTTGATGGTAAATATGAAGCGGAAATAAAATATCACCTGGCTGATCATAGCGCTTTTTTATCACAATTAAGCACAATGCATGCAGAGCCTTTTGTGGTGAATAACGAAGAAACGGACTGGTTTTTCGACACACCACAAACGCATCTGGCAGACGGTAATGTCAGTATGTCGGTCAGAACAATGACCCCCTCGGGTATTAAGCTGTGGATAGTGAAAGGCCCCGCCGCCGGTGAATGCAAAGCTATTAATATTGATGACGACAAGCATGTCAGAAATATGCTGGAAACACTGGGTTACCGCTGCACAATGACCTTAACCAAAACCCGCAGTGTCTGGTTTCTCGGGGATATTCATATCACACTGGATCACATTAACGGCGCAGGCTGGTTTGCCGAGTTTGCCATTATGACGCACGATGAAACTAAATTAACCGGATACAGGGAACAACTGCGGGAGAAAGCTGCAGAATTCGGACTGACGGATGATATGATTGAAAAGCAAAGTTACAAACAACTGGCGAGTGCTATGCAGAAAAATAACGGTGCTGAATCATAATAATATTCAGCACCGCTGATACCGGTTTATTTCAGTGTATACATGGTCAGCACAGTATAAGTGACATCTTTTTCATCATTTATCTGTACCAGGTTGGCGTTGCTGACCACACCCACCACAACGTCAGTATCTTTTGATTCATATTTGCGCTTAAACTGCCCGATTTTTCCTTTGGCGACTTTTTCCAGGAACGGCGTTTTGCGGTCATATTCTTCATTTATCCCGGCCGGTTTGCCGTAGATTTTTTCCATTTCCGCATTAACGTTATCATATTCATTCAGCAATGCAGTCTGGTCATGATTCCAGACACCGAAACGGGATATGGCATTTAATTTCTGCCCTTCCGGTGAGAAGACCATCATAAAGAATTGCTTTTTAACATCCGGTGATTCCAGAGCACTGCATAACTGCCCGCCGTCACGGGTTGTTGTGCAATCAAACTCATCAAGATTCAGTGCTTTTAATTCTGCGGGAGTCTGCCCCCATGTAAAGCCCCAGGGTGCTTCCGGTGTCTGACTGCCTGTACCTGCACAGCCGGATAATAATACGGCCATAACCCCTGATATGATAAATTTTCTCATTGTCCCGCCCATATACATTGAGTGATTTGTTGCCGATCATATCAAAGACCGGCAACTAACCAGAAGCCTTACTGCCGCTTTATTCATCAAAATCAGATTTGATGAAGATGTTACTGCGTAATTATACGCTTTATTCAGCAGATATCTGTCTCATATACACGACTTTGCACAATTTAATCAGACAGGCGGATATCAAGAACCCGCAGCAGGTTCAGCGCTTCGTAAGAAGAAAATGTCGCTCTGGCGGTTTTGTTTTCACGGATATCGATGCAGAAAGAGTGAGAACCGGTAAAATCCGCCTCTTCCAGATTGGTATGCATAAACAGGGTATCGGTTAAATCGCAATCCTGTATAACGGATTTATTCAGCTCCGCCTCTCTGAAATCTGCATTATGGATCCGGCAGGATTCAAAATGAGCCTCATGTAAACTGAGGTCAAAAAAGTTATTGCTGTCCAGGATGCATTCTTTAAACACAAGCTGAGAATAAAAATCAAATTTCGGCCAGTGTGCTCTTGTCCAGTCAATGCCGGTCATTTTTGTCCCGTTAAACTCCGTGCCGGAAAAGCGGGTTTCGGGAACCGCCAGTAAACTCAGATTGCACTGCATAAACACACAGTCGATAAAACGACACCGGTCCGCAACGCCTGAGCTGAAATCACAGCGGGTAAAGGTACAGTCTTCAAATATCACGCCACTGATTGTCTGATCACTTAAATCCGTATTTTCAAACCGGATGCCGGTATATTCCTGTTTATCTGTGATATCTGCCATGCTTCATCTCCGCTGATATATTGCTGTCTGTTTCGTACATTAAATTATGATTAAAATATAACGCATAGTGCCATTCGCATTTTCTCTGTCACCATAAAGCGATTAATAAATACCTTTTAATCTCAGTTGTTCTCTGTATATCTCCTGGTTTTCCCGGATAGTATTTACAGTACTGTTTTTGTACGGATCGTCTTTATTTTTTTCAGATTGCTCCGGTGGTATAGCAGATGATGCACATCCGGATAAGGTCAGGATCATCAATATACTCACTCGTCTCTTCATCATTCGTTTATTCCTTTATGATAAAAAATACTACGTAAACAAACGGATATTACGCGGCAATACGTAATCTTCATATGCCTAATTTGACTTTTTTACATAACATTCAGATTATTCTACCTTTTAAAAAAAAGAAATACTGTAAACTTTCACACCAGCATAAATCTTAAGATTTCCGTAAATGAGGTAAGTATGTCTGTCAGTGATAAAACTGTTTATTCTGTATGTTCCAGATTAACCCTGATGGTGATGAAACTGACCGGCCTTGAGCGGGGTATTTCTGTCAATCAGTATTTTGACCGGGCAGCAGATAAATCACTCCTTCAGCGGCTGATTGAAGATAATAAAGATCTCAGTACGCCTTTTTCCGCATTGGATAAATCAAATAAGGATTGTAAAACTGAGCTGATTGAGTATCTGAATAATGAAATTCGTGCATATGCGGCCTCCGAAATAAAGGAAAACTATGCCGCGCTGAAAAACGGCAATCTGCTTGTCGTTAAAACGCTCAATTCTGTGATGCAAAAACACGCTTAATTTTTATCCGTTCTATGGCTGCCGCCGCAACCGGTTGTCAGCCATAACATACATCCCGGAGATACGGAAAAGCCGTCCCTGACAACCAATGACAGGTAATAGCGAATAATATGACAGGTTTTTATTATCCTTATCTGAAAAAGTTTCATTGTTGTTATAATTGTTTCTGTTTTGATATAAACAAGCGTTTAATTTCTCTCGTTTATAACGAATTATTATTTTTGATAAACAATTTCCTGATTCATACTGATGTCGTCCGGAGAAAAAAAAAGAAATTACCCTTATCAACACAATGAAATAAAAGATATTTTCCGGCTATGCATGGACTCATAAAAGCAAGCAAAAACAAAACATTAAGAAATTAAACCTAAAGATATTGATGATTTTGCCGATATCTTTTCAATCACAGTCCGGATATCGGTTTTATACAGCCACGTATCCTTTTTTGACGCATAAGGGCACGGTAAGATATCCGCAAAACCTCCTTTAGTTTTGTTTATGTAAAGATTATTACCTATCAAAAACAATAATTTCGGTTTAAAAATTGACATATCCAATTATAATATTGATAAAAAGAATATCATCATATTGAACGCCTCTCAATTTAACTCTTTTGGTGAGTATAATTACAACATTGAATAGTTATTTGTCCGATTACCCTGATGCACTTGCATTTTATTTTACATATCAAAAGGATATCTTATTCAATACATCAGACTTTTCCTTTCTTATCCCGTATTCAATATCTGACTCTTTTCAGTTTTAAATTTCACTTATTATTTATTTGTTCATTTTTATTGCGAATTTTATTTATTGACAACAGTTATAAGGCTTGCCTATTATGCGCAATATACAGTTTGTCTCTTACTACTGATATCTTATATTGTAGCATTTAAAATATACATTTATCTCAATGACGTCCTGATGGTATCTTTATGCACCCCGATAATTACCGCGACCTTAGCTGTCAGCACCAGATCTTTAAAAAGGAACTTCATACCGTTATAGGACAGGAAATTAAAACATTACGAAAATCAAAAGGCATCACAGGCTATGAATTAGGTTCAATAATAAAATTATCACAACAGCAGATATCCCGTTATGAGAACGGTGACAGTGCCATTCCTCTGGATACACTAATATTAATTCTGCGAGTTTTTAATATATCTCCGGAAAAATTCATTCACAGAGTGCTATTTATATTAAACAGAGATCCGGACTCAAAGAAACTATTATCCCATATGTCAAACCATCTGAATGTATATACTGACAGCAGTTACCTGGGAACATTTGAACAATATAAACATAATTAATAAATTTATCACTACACACAGCATTTTATTTAAGGGCATATCGTATGGATGAGAGAGAAATCAGTCTCTTTATCGGTCAGCAAATTATGAAGCGGAGAAAATCATCAGGTCTTTCCGGTAAAGCACTGGCCGAATTATTAGGGTTAAGTCAGCAGCAGATATCCCGTTATGAACAGGGTGTGACCAATATAAGAGCAAGCACACTGTTACAGCTCTCTTTTTTATTTAATGTCGATGTAAAAAGCTTTTTTATTGACTGCATCGAAAACAATAACAAACTCAGGAAACTTAATTATAAAGAGAAAAAGAGTTGTGAAACTGACTACGACATCATCACGATTGATATGAAGAACAGAAACAGAGGTAAAGCCCGCAGCAAAAAATAATAACATTAGTCACTATCAACAGCCCGTCCCCGTCATCCCGGATCATTCCGTTCCGGGCTGTCATCCTTTTTAATCCATACGTATCCGAATCCCCCGTCCTTCTGCTATCATTGCGTCCTTATTTCAGATTTCCGTTGCCGTGCAGCCTGACACAGGCATCAGCCAAACCCGTTAAGAACAGTAAGACATGAATACACCGAAAGAACAGTACAACATCAATAAGTTGCAAAAGCGTCTGCGCAGCCATACCGGCAAAGCGATCGCAGATTTTAATATGATTGAGGACGGCGACCGGATTATGGTTTGTCTGTCCGGCGGTAAAGACAGCTATACCCTGCTTTCCATTCTGCAGAGCCTGCAACAGAGCGCGCCAATTCATTTTTCCCTGGTTGCGGTGAACCTCGATCAGAAACAACCGGGCTTTCCGGAGCATATTTTGCCGGAATACCTGGAAAAACTGGGCGTTGAATACAAAATCGTGGAAGAAAATACCTACGGGATTGTGAAAGAAAAAATTCCGGAGGGGAAAACCACCTGTTCTCTCTGCTCCCGTCTGCGCCGCGGTATTCTGTACCGCACCGCGACTGAGCTCGGCGCAACAAAAATCGCGCTCGGTCATCATCGTGACGATATTTTACAGACCCTGTTCCTGAACATGTTTTACGGCGGAAAACTCAAAGGTATGCCGCCTAAGCTGATGAGTGACGACGGTAAACATGTGGTGATCCGCCCGCTGGCCTATTGCCGCGAGAAAGATATTGAGCGTTTTGCCGAAGCCAAAGGCTTCCCGATCATTCCGTGTAACCTGTGCGGCTCTCAGCCGAACCTTCAGCGCCAGGTTATCAAAGATCTGCTGCGCGACTGGGACAAACGCTATCCCGGCCGGATTGAAACCATGTTCCGCGCCACACAAAATGTCGTACCATCCCATTTATGTGACACTGAATTATTCGATTTTAAATCTATCCATCACGGCAGTGAGGTCGTTGACGGTGGTGATCTTGCGTTTGATCGCGAAACACTGCCTGTTCAGCCGGTATGGGAAGATGAGGATGACGACAGCGAAGGTCCGGATTTTACAGAATTACGTCTGGATGTGACGGAAGTAAAATAAACGTCCTGTCATAGTGCCGCGCCACGGAGGGTGCGGCCTGAATATCGCTCCTGTCCGCAGGACGCATTTACATCTGTGTTTTTCAGGCAAAAAAAAACCGATGTATAAAATACACCGGCATGATAATGGTCAATATTCTGTATAAGAACTCAATATGAGAAAAACTACAATTATGGAGCACAACGTTCATCGCTCAACGTTGTATTCACCTGCGGGAGTAATAGTGCCCTAACCGGGCGCGCCGTTTCTTGATATATCTCAAGTCCGGTACGTAAAATCATATAAAAATACACGTTTTTACAACCAGTTACTCTTACGTAACCACCAGGCAACAAATCCGATAACACCCGCCAGTCCCACGCAGAACAAACTGAAAGCAAACGGAAAATCCCCGCCCGGGATACCGCCGAGGTTAACCCCGAACAGTCCGGTCAGAAACGTCGTCGGCAGAAATACCATCGCCAGCAGCGACATGGTGTAGGTACGGCGGTTCATGGCATCCGCCATCATATTGGTGATTTCATCCGAGATAACCGATGTCCGTGCGATACAGGAATCGATATCGTCAATAATCCGCCCCAACCGGTCACTGACATCCGTCAGCTGGTGTCTGTCCTGCTCTGAAAGCCAGGTGTAACGCTCAGAAGCCAGCCGTGAAAACACATCACGCTGCGGCGCCATGTAGCGGCGCAATATAATCAGCTGTTTGCGCAGCAGGGCCAGTTCGCCGCGTGCCGGAATATGCTGATCGAGTATCGCATCTTCCATATCAATCAGGGTATCGTGCAGATCTTCAATAAAATCCGCCACTTCATCCGTGATACAAAATGCCGCTTCCGCCAGCCATTCACCGGTATTTTTTACCCCTTCCCCGTTCTGCAAATCATCCTGAATGGTCTGTATGGAGTGCACTTTACGGTGACGGGTGGAAATAATATAACTGCCGCAGATCCAGATACGGAATGCCACCAGCTGGTCAGGCCGGTCACCGTCATTGTTGTTGATGGTTTGCAGGGTAATTAATGCACCCTCACCAATACGGAGTGTCCTGGGGCGGATAACATTGTTTGTCAGCCCGTCGCGTGCCTGCGGCGGCAGCAGTTCCGTTTCACGCAGCCAGCGCTGGTTATCCGCGGATAAATAGTCCAGATGCAGCCACACCGGTTCTTTTATTCCGGCAACGGCGTTGACATCCACCGGCGTGCAACCGCCCTCTCCGTCAAACTGTACCCGGCAGATGGGATCTGTTCCCTGAAAAGCAGAACCATACAAAGCGCCCATGCGTCCTCCCCGTTGTTCATAAAACAGCTGATGAGTGTGTTCAGCCGGAGTCTGCCGCGTTCAGCAGCAGGCTCCGGAAGCAGGCTTAGTGTCTGATGATATAGAGATTATGGCTGTATGCCACATCTTCCGGATTATTGACCGGATATCCTTTCAGCCACGGTTTGATAAGACGGCCGTTGGTGTACTGATAGATCGGTGCTATCGGCATATCTTCCGCAAGCAGTTTTTCGGCGTCGTTATAATCCGAATTACGTGCGTTATCATCCGTTTCCAGCGCCGCCGTTTTCAGCAGGGCATCATATTTTTCATTATGATACTGCGCGATATTACCGCTGTGTGTGCTGGTCAGCAGAGACAGAAACGTTGACGGCTCGTTATAATCCCCGACCCAGGAGGCGCGGATCACGTCAAAATTACCGGTATTGCGGCTGTCGATATAGGTTTTCCATTCCTGGTTAACCAGTTTCACTTCCGCGCCCAGCTTTTTCTTCCACATCGACCCGACTGCAATCGCAATTTTCTGATGATTTTCCGAGCTGTTATACAACAGGGATAATTTCAGCGGATTGTGCGGGCCGTAACCGGCGGCAGCCAGCAGGGTTTTCGCCTGGCTGTCGAGTTCGTCCTGTGTGAATTTCTGATACAGACCCGGCTCCGGTGTAAATCCGGCAGTGACATCCGGCGTAAAATGCCAGGCCGGTTTTTCACCCGTGCCAAGCACTTTCTCCGCGATCACCGCACGGTCAATAGTCATGGAGAGCGCCTGCAGCACACGCGGGTCATTCGTCGGTGCGCGCTGCGTGTTAAAGGCGTAATAATAGGTACCGAGCTGATCCGGAATATAAATCTGATCGGGGATCGCCTTTTTCAGTTTCTGATACTGATTTTTCGGGAACGATTCCGTGATATCCAGATCATTGGCCAGATAGCGCTTGGTGGCCTGAGATTCATGGTTAATCGGCACAAAGGTGACCGATGTCAGTACAGTGTGTTTATGATCCCAGTAATGCTTATTGGGTGTCAGGACAATTTTTTCATTCACCACGCGGTCATGCAGAACAAACGCGCCGTTACCGACCAGATGCCCGGTACGGATCCAGTTATCACCGTATTTCTCCACCGTGGCGCGATGTACCGGGAAAAGGCTGAAGTTTGCCGCTAAGTTCGGGAAATACGGTACTGGGCGATCTAACGTAACCCGCAGTGTCCGGGCGTCAGCCGCTTCCACACCGAGGGCTTCCGGCTGCATTTTGCCGTCGATAATCGCCTGTGCATTTTTAATCCCGGCCAGCGGTGCAAACCAGGCAAATGTCGAAAGGTTCTCCGGGTTCACCAGCCGCTGCTAGCTGTAAACAAAGTCCTGTGCCGTTACCGGTGAGCCGTCTGACCAGCGGGCATCGTCACGCAGGCGGAATGTCCACACCTGGTTATTGCGGGTTTCCCACGAAAGCGCGACACCGGGCACCGGTTTACCGTCCGCTCCCTGACTGGTCAGCCCTTCGAATAAATCGCGCAGAATCTGCGCCTCGGTCAGTCCGACTGCTTTAATCGGGTCCAGAGATGCGGGTTCATCTTTCAGATGACGATAAACAGATTGTTCTTTTGCCAGCTGTGTTCCTGCGGGGATCTCCGCCGCAGTTGCACAAAACAGAGAAGAAAAAGTGAAAAACGTTCCGGCAAGAAGTGCGGAACGGGAAAATTTTGCCGGCCTGAGCATAACGGACGCCTTGTATTAAAAATGGTAAACCGATAGATTATCTGATGATTACCGAAACACAACAACCGGATATTACATTTTAATTAACGATACCCGGTGAGAATACACCTGCAAGGTATTATTGATACCAACAATTATGAGCCCGTTCAGAGGATGATAAAAATGACACAAACTGTAAAACTTCAGGGTAATGATGTTCTGGTTTACGGTGCACTTCCGCGTGCCGGTGAGAAAGCCGTACCATTCAAATTAGTCGCTAATGATCTGTCAGATGTCCAGCTCACCAAATTCGCCGGGAAGCGTAAGATTCTTAATATTTTCCCGAGTGTGGACACCGGTGTCTGCGCCACGTCTGTGCGCAAATTTAATGAAACTGCCGCAAAACTTTCCAATACGGTGGTGTTATGTATTTCCGCGGATCTGCCGTTTGCTCAGTCCCGCTTCTGCGGCGCGGAAGGTATTGAGAATGTGGTGATGCTCTCCACCCTGCGTGACCCGGAATTCCGTGAGAATTACGGCGTCGGTATCGGCAGCGGCCCGCTGGCCGGTCTGTGTGCCCGTGCGGTGATCGTGCTGGATGAAAACGACACTGTGATTTACAGCCAGCTGGTCGGTGAAATTACAGAAGAGCCGGATTATGACAGCGCGCTGAATGCACTGAAATAAGTTACCCGTATCTGTAAAAAACCCCGCAGCCGGTGACGGCCGCGGGGTTATTTTTTATTGCGGAAGTGAATTATTCCTCTTCACTTTCATCTTCTTTTGCCGCACCGCGCCGCTGGCTCAGCCCGTATTCACGCAGCTTGTTGGCGATAGCGGTATGTGAGACATTCAGACGCTTCGCCAGTTTGCGGGTGCTCGGATAGTGACGGTAAAGCCGTGTCAGTACAGAGCATTCAAACCGTTTGGTGATATCATCCAGCGACCCGCTGAGAATATCCTCACTGAAACCAATTTCTGCTTCCAGCTCCGGCAGAACGATATCCTGCGGACGCAGCAGTGCCCCTTCCAGAGAAGAGAGTGCCTGATAAATCACATTACGCAGCTGGCGGACGTTGCCCGGCCAGTGATAGGCACAGAGGAATTGTCCCAGTTCCGGTGCAAGACGCGGCTCCTCACAGCCCTGCTCCTCAGAGAAACGCTTCACGAAATCACGGGTCAGCGGCAGGATATCTTCCTGATGCTCACGCAGCGGCGGAATGGTCAGCGTCAGCACATTGAGGCGGTAATAGAGATCCTCACGGAACTTGCCCTCTTTTACCAGTTCCAGCAGATTTTTCTGGGTCGCACAGATAACCCGGACATCCACTTTGACTTCATGCTCTTCCCCGACACGGCGGAATGTACCGTCATTCAGGAAACGCAGCAGTTTGATCTGCATCTGCGGAGACATTTCCGCAATTTCATCCAGCAGGACGGTTCCGCCGTTGGCCTGCTCAAAAAAGCCTTTTTTCGGTTCCGTACTGTTGGCATAAGCACCGGCGGCATAACCGAACAGCTCGGTTTCCACCACATCATCCGGCATCGAGGCGCAGTTCAGTCCGAGGAACGGCTGATTGCCGCGCACGCTGTAGAGATGACAGGCTTTGGCAAACACATCTTTCCCGGTACCGGTTTCGCCGACCAGCAGCAGCGGGGAGTCCATTTTTGCCATGCGCTGCGCCTGTTCAACCACGTGGCGCATTTTGGCGCTTTTCGCCACCAGGTCATCAAAACTGCCGGAATGCATCACCTGCATACGGCGCTTCTGCCCGCTGACACTCTCACTGACCGTGCGCAGCAGCACAACTGCGCCGATCGTGGCAGAGGCATCATCTTTCTCATCAAAGTTAATCGGCGTCACACTCAGGGTGTAAGAACGCCCCTTGAGGCTGATGGTTTCTTTGTACGGCGCGGGTTCATCATCCTCAATCCAGCGGGTAAAGTTGAACTGGCTGAAATAATAGGTGATGTTACGCTGGCGGATGCGCTCTTCGGTGGTGGCAAACAGGGAGAGTGCCGCGCTGTTAGCCAGTTCGATATTTCCGCGCAGATCGAGGGATAAAATCGGGTCTTCCAGAGATTCGAGTAATGCCCACATCGCGCGCTGTTCGCGCTCAGACGGCATAAAGTGAACAGTTCTGACATCCACCACGCCCGGAATCCGGCGGATCTCAGCCATCAGGGACTGAAACACAGAAAAATCTATCTGCATAAAATTGAGGTATATCCGGCCGTTACGGGCAATTTCGATACCCTTGAGGTCGATATTTTGCAATACCAGCAGATCCAATAACTCCCGCGTCAGTCCGATTCGGTCCTGGCAAATTACTTCCAATCGCATCGTTACGATCCTATTTACACTTAAGTTATTATTTTCCCGTTAATTGAAACTGATTTTACGGTATAAAATGAAAACTGTCACGATTTGTTGACACAATAAATGCGTTCCTGCGGTGTTTATCCACAGTTCCGTGTGAAAAGGCAATGAAAGTACAGATATGTCAGTCGGTTAATGACGTTTTATTCAGCGCGGACGGCAAACCGCGCCGGAGAGGTGGTACGGTGACACGTTGGGAGCATAGCGGGATTGTTGTGAAAAAAACAGTGACGTGACAGAGATTTCTGTATAAAAAAGCCGGATGACATCACAAAATGCACATCCGGCCGGGTTATCGGTTACAGGGCGGATTTTTCCGCACTTTTCCCTTTCGGGACGGCCTGTTTAAGCTGCTGTAACAACTGTTTACGGAAATCCATCAGTTTAGGTTTATCCGTTGTGGTCCAGGGCAGCGGGCGGCATAACTCCATCGCCTTGATCCCCAGACGGGCAGTCAGCAGCCCGGCTCCCATCCCCTGCGCCGCACGGGCAGATAACCGTGCGGTGATGTCCTGAGAAAGCCAGTCCATTCCCACCTCACGGATAAGCTCGGAAGCCCCCGCGAAAGCTATATTCAGCAGAACCAGCTTAAACAGACGCAAACGACTGTAATAGCCCAGTTCAATACCGTAAATCGCCGCCACCTGGTTGATCAGCCGGATATTACGCCAGGCAATAAAGGCCATATCCACCAGTGCCAGCGGACTGACAGCAATCATCAGCGCGGATTCCGCCGCAAAACGGCTGATCACCCGGCGCGCCTGTTCATCAGTCACCGGCTGAACAATCTGACAGTAAAGTGTCACCACTTCGCGATCGTTATGGCTGCTCTGTAACAGGCTCTGCCATTGCTGTAACGCCGGATGGTGTGACGGGATATTGGCCTGTTTTGCCAGTTTTTCGCAAAATGCACGTCCGTCACCAATACGGTGGCTTTGCAGCAACTCCTCTGCCGCTTCACGCTCTGTGGCGCGCTGACGCAGGCGGTACATGCGCCGCCATTCCGTGATAACAGACCCGGCCGCCGCAATCAGCACCAGAAACGTCGCGGCGATCCCGCCGAGGGCAGTCCAGTCATTACCTGTCCACGCATCATTCACCCACTGAATCAGTTGTGCGACGGCACTGATCCCCAGCAATCCGCCCGCGACAAACACCAGTTTACGCCACAGGCTGCGCCGCGGTTTCAGTGCCTGAATAAGCAGGGCTTCTGCTTCCCCTTCTGACTCCTGTTCCGCCGTGAATTCCGCGCGTTCAAACTGTATGCTGTCATCGTCCGCAAACTGTTGTGCCGGTTTTAACGTTTCCTGTACCGGCGGCGATAAGGGCGCTTCCTCAAAATCAATCCGGGATTTTATCGGCTCACTCATGACAGTTTATCTCCCAGTAAAAACTCCATCGCACTATCCATCCGGATATGCGGCAGCGGCGTATCCATCCGCATCGGTAACGGCCGGAAAGATTCAAACTGAAATCCCTGCTGCTGCCAGAAGTCCGCATCCGGCAGCCGCTTCGGCACTTCGCCCGGATAGAACGTCAGCGGGGCGTTGTCTGCCAGCCGGGTGCCTTTCAGCGCCGGCATTTTTTCCCCGTTATGCATCACCATGCCGTATTCGGTAGCCTGTACCGAGGCCAGCCCGGTGCAGTCCATTTTTATCCCCTCAAAAGCAGCCTGCTGCCAGGCTGACTGCGTCAGCTGCTGAAGCAGCGCAACAAGGTTCGCATGCTGATCAGCAGTGACATGATCCGCTTTGCTGGCGGCGAACAGCAGTTTATCAATGCAGGGGGAAAACAGACGGCGTAATAATGTGCGTTTGCCGTAATGGAAACTCTGCATCAGCTGGGTCAGCGCCAGGCGCATATCCGTAAACGCCTGCGGCCCGCTGTTGAGCGGGGTCAGGCAGTCCACCAGCACAATCTGGCGGTCAAAATGCTGAAAATAGTGTTTATAGAAACCTTTGACCACATGGTCACAATAGTATTGATAGCGGTCGCGCAGCATACCGAGCACACTGCTTTTCGCCGCTTTGGCGAGCCGGGACGGGTCGGGCATCAGGTCAGTGATAAACGGGAAAAATTGCAGCCCCGGTGCACCGGCCATATCTCCCGGCAGCACAAAACGACCGGGCTGAATAAAGTGGAACCCCGCCGCTTTGCAGCGGTGAAGGTAGTCCGTATACGCCTGTGCGATTGCCGCCAGCTGCTGTTCATCCGCGGGAGCATCCGGGTCAAGCTGACGGCACAGTGCCAGCCACGGCTCCGCCCATTCGCCCCGCTCACCTTTGAGCAGCGTTTTCATCTGCTGCGACCAGGTCAGGTAATCCTGTTCCAGCATCGGCAGATCCAGCAGCCACTCTCCCGGATAATCAACGATTTCCAGATAGAGCGAGGACGTTTCCTTAAAATGACGCAGCAGGCTGTCCTGCGTGCGGTAGCGCAGTTTCAGACGAATTTCGCTGACACCGCGCGTCGGTACCGGCCAGTCCGGCGGCGTGCCGTACAGTGAGGCAAGCCCCTCATCATAAGCAAAGCGCGGAACCCCCAGGTCCCGCTGCGGGATCCGTTTTACGCCGAGAATGCGCCCGTCACGGGCAGCCGAAAACAGCGGCAGACGTGCGCCGCTCTGTACATTCATCAGCTGATTAACAAACGAGGTAATAAACGCGGTCTTACCGCTGCGGCTCAGTCCGGTAACGGCAAGACGAAGATGACGATCCAGCCCGCGGTTAACGAGGGCGCTCAGCTCATTTTGCAGACGTTTCATAATTCTCCGGTGTAAAACGGCCAATGACTTTTTTCATACCGGCACGGATAACAGGTTCCAGTACCAGTATTGCCGCCCCGCGTAACGCAGGACGGGTAACTGATTTAAGAATCACACCGGCAATACCGGCAGGTGCAGCCGCCAGCGCTGCCGTGGTTAACAGCTGCGCCCCGGTTTTCGCGGCACGCAGCAGCGTGTGTTTATCCGGCCATTTCATCGTATTCTCCGTTTGTCCGGTTACAAATCACGGAAGCGGCGGTTGAGAGCGTATTGTTCCGATGTCACATAGCGCTCAATGTCGCGGACCCGTTTTTCAGTGCGTGCCAGACTGCGTTCCGTCTGCTCCAGCAGCATGGCGGCATTCGGTCCGCCATCACGGCCGGGATAATCACGCGGCACCACCGGCAATACCATCCCCAGTAAAATATAGAGGGTGATAGTCAGCCAGAAGAAGCCGGTAAATGTCGCCACTACCGCGATAATGCGGATCATCCAGGCCGGAACCTCAAAATAGTTGGCAATACCGGCACATACGCCCCGGAACATACCGTCATCCGGATAGCGGTACAGTTTACGTGACTGAAATTCCATTATGATTGCCTCCAGCCCGGATTTTCCGCATCCAGAATCGCTTCCAGGGTTTTAATCCGTGCTTCCATCTGCTGAGCATTTTCCGCCAGCGCCGCAAGGCGGCGGGTTTCGAATTCACCGGCCCGGCTTCCCCGCTGACTGTTATAGTGCAGCCATAACCAGATCGGCAGCACGAACAACACAAAAATTGTCAGTGGTATACCTAAAAATACAAATGCCATATGTTTGTCCTTAATGGTATTAATTCAGGAAAGCCTGTACCGACCTTATTCGCCCTTCTCTTCTTTTTCAAGACGTGCTTTGATGGCCGCGATTTGCGCGCTGATCTCATCTTCCGCTTTCAGTTCGGCAAACTGCTGTTCCAGTGATTTTTCTTTCCCCAGACCATAGCTTGCGGCTTCGCCTTCCATGTGGTCAATCCGCGCTTCAAACTGCTCAAAACGGGCCATTGCTTCGTCCATCCGGCCGCTGTCGAGCTGACGGCGCACCGCACGGGACGATTTTGCCGCTTCGTGACGCACCACCATGGATTGCTGGCGGGCACGGGTTTCGGTCAGTTTCTGTTCCAGTTCGTTAATTTCGTTTTTCAGCCGGGCGATAGTTTCGTCCAGAATAATCAGCTCATGACGCAGGGTATCGACATGGCTTTCCACACGCTGTTTTTCCAGCAGTGCGGCACGCGCCAGATCTTCTTTCCCTTTAACAATCGCCAGTTCCGCTTTTTCCTGCCAGTCACTCACCTGACGCTCACCGCCTTCAATCTGACGTGACAGATTCTTGCGTTCAGCCAGTGTGCGGGCAGAGGTGGAGCGGATTTCCACCAGCATATCTTCCATTTCCTGAATCATCAGGCGGATCATTTTCTGCGGATCTTCCGCTTTATCCAGCAGTGATGCAACGTTGGCGTTAATGATATCGGCAAAACGTGAAAAAATTCCCATGATTGATGTCCTTTTATCAGCAATTATGTCTTATGACACGCTGACTATTACAAGATGCGTGCCAATGTTGTGATTATTTTTATCCTTCTGTTTTTTATCGGATTTATTTATTTCCCTTTTGTCATGACTTTTTGTAAAGTGGCTACATTCGCCATTTAATGGTCAAATTAATCATGAAAAATAACACTGAAACCCTGATCGGTATCGATAACAACTTTCTCGACGCGCTGGAAAAAGTCTCGCAGCTGGCAAAAATTGCCCGTCCGGTACTGATTTGTGGTGAACGCGGTACCGGTAAAGAGTTATTTGCCCATCGTCTTCATTATCTCTCCCCCCGCTGGGATGAGCCGTTTATTGCGCTTAATTGTGCGGCACTGAACGATAATTTACTCGATTCCGAGCTGTTCGGTCATGAATCCGGGGCATTTACGGGCGCGCAGCGCCGCCATCAGGGACGTTTTGAACGGGCGGATGGCGGAACACTGTTTCTTGATGAACTGGGTACGGCACCGCTTACGGTTCAGGAAAAACTGCTGCGGGTGATTGAATACGGGGAATTTGAGCGTGTCGGCGGACAGCAGACACTGAAAGCGGATGTGCGGATTGTCTGTGCCACCAATGCAGATCTGCCTGCTCTGGCGGCAGAGGGAAAATTCCGCGCGGATTTACTCGATCGCCTGGCCTTTGATGTCGTTAATATCCCGCCGCTGCGTGAGCGTCCGCGCGATCTGACCGAACTCGCCGGTCATTTTGCCGTGCAGATGTGTCAGGAGATGGGCACGCCTTTTTTTGCCGGTTTTTCCCCGCATGCATTACAGCAGATGCAGAGCTATCACTGGCCGGGCAATATCCGTGAGCTGAAAAATGTGATTGAGCGGTCATTGTACCGTCAGGGAGATACCACCGGACTGCTGGCAGAGCTGGTGATCAATCCGTTTGTCACCACTCAGTCTCATGCGCCGGATACCGGGGAGCCGCCTTTGCCGCCGCTGCCGTTTTCCCTGAAACAGTGGCAGCACACACAGGAGAAAGATGCGCTGGATGCCGCGCTGCAACGTGCACAATTTAATCAGCGCGAAGCAGCACAATTACTGAATCTGACCTATCATCAGTTTCGCGGATTACTGAAAAAGCATGCCGGCAGCCCGCAGCCGGATTAAATGCTTTCGTTTTTGGTTAGTCTCACAAATTGCGATACAATACCCTGTTCATTTTTAACGGTAACTGATTTATGCGCCATTGGATTATCCGGGCATGCGCGGTTCTCCTGCCTGTTTCAGGCTTTGCCGCCGCCCCCGCCCCGCAGACAGACCAGCCGGTAAAACCGGTAACGGCTCAGACCGCCGCACTGCCGCCTGTCCGCGATACCGGTTTTGTCTATTGTGTGAACGGCAACATCAGTACATTTAACCCGCAGCTGGCCAGCAGCGGGCTGATTGTCGAACCGCTGGCAGCACAGATTTACGACCGCCTGCTGGATGTCGACCCGTACACCTACCGCCTGATCCCGGAACTGGCCGCCCGCTGGACAGTACTGGATAACGGCGCGACTTACCGTTTTTATCTGCGCCGTGATACCGATTTTCAGACCACAGACTGGTTCAAACCGACCCGCAAAATGAATGCGGATGATGTGGTGTTCAGCTTTTCCCGCGTGGTGGATAAACAGAATCCGTATCACTATGTCAACGGCGGGCGTTATCCTTATTTTGACAGCCTCCAGTTCGCGTCCAACGTTAAATCCATCCGCAAAATCAATAACCACACCGTTGAATTTAAACTGAATACCCCGGATGCCTCTTTTTTGTGGCACCTGGCAACCCATTACGCCCCCGTCCTGTCCAAAGAGTATGCCGATAACCTGCTGAAAGCCCGCCGTCAGGAACAGCTCGACTGGAAACCGGTCGGGACCGGGCCGTATTATCTGGATGATTACCAGAGCGGTCAGTTTGTCCGTCTGCAACGCCATGACAATTACCGCAAAGGGAAACCCCGCATGCAGGAAGTGGTGGTTGATCTCGGGGCGGGTGGCACCGGACGGATGTCAAAACTGATCACCGGCGAGTGTGATGTGCTGGCCTATCCCGCCGCAAGTCAGTTGCAGGTTCTGCGCGATGATCCGCGCCTGAGTCTGATGCTGCGTCCGGGGATGAATATCGCGTATCTGGCGTTTAACACCAGCAAACCGCCGTTTAATAATCCTCAGGCACGCCGTGCGATTGCATACGCGATTAATAATGAGCGCCTGATGAAATCCATCTATTACGGCACGGCGGAAACCGCCGCCTCTATCCTGCCGCGCGTTTCCTGGGCGTATGATAACCAGGCCCGTGTCACGGAATATAATCCGGAAAAAGCAAAAGCGATGCTCAGTGAGCTGGGACTCAGCGATATCACACTGAATCTCTGGGTGCCGACCGCTTCGCAGTCTTATAACCCCAGCCCGCTGAAAATGGCCGAGCTGATTCAGGCTGATTTGGCCCGTGCCGGGATTAAAATGAACATCCGCCCGGTTGAGGGGCGTTTTCAGGAAAACAGCCTGATGGATCGCAGCCACGATATTACGCTTGCGGGCTGGTCAACCGACAGTAATGACCCGGACAGTTTTTTCCGCCCGCTGCTCAGCTGTGCGGCCATCGGCTCGCAAACCAACCTGAGCCACTGGTGTTCCCCGGAATTTGATGATGTGATCCACCAGGCGCTGCTTGAACAGCAACTGAGCAGCCGGATAGAGTATTATCACCAGGCACAGCAGATTCTGGCACAGGATCTGCCGGTGCTGCCGCTGGCTTATTCCCTGCGTTTGCAGGCATTCCGCTATGATATCAAAGGGCTGGTGCTCAGTGCGTTCGGTAATACCTCCTTTGCGGGAGTTTACCGTGATACCGGGGATGCCCCGGAACAGGAGGATAAGCCATGATCATTTTTATTCTTCGCCGTCTGCTGCTGGTGCTGATCACGCTCTGCTTTCTGTCTGTTCTCAGTTTCAGCCTGAGTTATTTTCCGGCCAACGCACCGCTGAGCGGCGCGTCTCTGACAGATGCGGTACTGTTCTATTATAAGAGTCTGTTTTCATGGGATTTCGGCAGTTCAGTCATTAATGGTGAGCCGATCAGCCAGCAGTTATGGGCGGTACTGCCCGCCACGCTGGAACTGTGCGGTCTGGCCTTCATGCTGGCGCTGGTGATCGGCATTCCTGCCGGGATTATCGCCGGGGTCTGGCGCAATAAGATGGCGGATATCACCATCAGCACCTTTGCCCTGGTCGGATTTTCGGTTCCGGTATTCGGGCTGGCGCTGCTGCTCACGCTGTTCTTCTCTCTGCGGCTGGACTGGCTGCCGGTCTCAGGACGTATTGACCTGCTGTATGATTTAACACCGGTCACCGGATTTGCGGTGATCGATGCCTGGCTGTCCGATTCACCGTACCGGCAGGCGATGATCCTCAATGTGCTGTCCCATATGGTGCTGCCGGTGATCACCCTTTCCATCGCGCCGATGACTGAAGTTATCCGCCTGATGCGTACCAGTACCGAAGAGATTATCAGCCAGAACTATATTAAGGCCGCCGCTATCCGCGGGTTATCGCGTCTGACGATTATCCGCCGCCACCTGCTGCATAATGCGCTGCCGCCGGTGATCCCGAAACTCGGGTTGCAGTTCTCCACCATGCTGACACTGGCAATGGTGACGGAAGTGGTGTTTAACTGGCCGGGGATCGGCCGCTGGCTGATCACCGCTATCCGCCAGCAGGACTTTGCCGCGATTTCTGCCGGTGTCATGCTGGTCGGTGCCATGGTGATTATTGTCAATATGCTGTCAGATATTCTGGGCGCCGTCAGCAGCCCGCTGAAACATAAGGAATGGTATGCCTTCAGATAATTTCTACCGTGAAGACCGGATGCCGTCGCCGGGACGGGTTATCTGGCAGCATTTCACCGCAGATATTCCGGCGATGATCGGCTTTTACGGCGTACTGTTTCTGATTGCGCTGTCAATCGCCGGCTCCTGGATAGCCCCTTATGCCCTCGACCAGCAATTTGCCGGCCACCAGTTATTACCGCCGTCCTGGTCCCATTACGGGAATGTCGCATTTTTCCTCGGTACGGACGATCTCGGCCGCGATATTTTCAGCCGTCTTATCCTCGGCACACAATCGACTTTCGGCGGCGCATTGCTGGTCACTGTCACCGCCGCTGTCGCCGGTATTATTATCGGCTGTCTCGCGGGAATGACCTCCGGTTTGCGTTCAGCTATCTTTAACCATATGTTTGATACCCTGCTGGCTCTGCCTTCTCTGCTGCTGGCGATTATTGTTGTGGCATTTTTCGGTGCCAGCCTCAGTCACGCGATGATCGCCGTGGCACTGGCACTGCTGCCCCGTATTGTGCGGATGATTTATATCGCAGTACATGATGAGCTTGATAAGGAATATGTCATTGCCGCCCGCCTCGACGGCGCCTCCAATCTCAATATTCTTATCCATACCGTACTGCCGAATATCAGTGCAGTGACCGTCACCGAGCTGACGCGCGCCTTGTCCATTGCCATTCTGGATATTGCCGCACTCGGTTTTCTGGAACTGGGGGCACAACTGCCGTCACCGGAATGGGGAGCTATGCTCGGGGATTCGCTGGAACTGATTTATGTCGCCCCCTGGACGGTACTCCTGCCGGGAACCGCTATACTTATCAGTGTATTGCTGGTAAATCTGCTCGGCACCGGATTACAGCGCGCCATTAACGCGGGAGTTGAATAATGCCGTTACTGGATATCCGCAATTTAACCATTGAATTTATGACCGCCGCAGGGCCGGTCAAGGCCGTTGATCGTGTGACACTGTCTCTGACCGAGGGTGAGTTCCGCGGACTTGCCGGGGAATCCGGTTCCGGTAAGAGTCTTATCGCCAAAGCGATTGCCGGTATTACCAAAGATAATCTGCGGGTAACCGCTGACCGCTTCCGCTTTAATGATATCGATTTACTGAAACTCTCCCCCCGTCAGCGCCGCCGGGTGATCGGCCATAATGTGTCGATGATTTTTCAGGAGCCGCAATCCTGCCTGGACCCGTCAGAAAATATCGGTAAACAACTGATTCAGACCATCCCCGGCTGGACTTACAAAGGCCGCTGGTGGCAGCGTTTTCACTGGCGCAAACGCCGTGCGATTGAACTGCTGCACCGCGTCGGTATTAAAGATCACAAAGATGTGATGAGCAGTTATCCCTATGAACTGACCGAGGGGGAATGCCAGAAGGTGATGATTGCCATCGCCCTGGCCAATCAGCCGCGCCTGCTGATCGCCGATGAGCCGACCAACGCCATGGAACCCGATACACAGGCGCAGATTTTCCGTCTGCTGACCCGGCTGAACCAGAACAACAATATGACGATTCTGCTGATCAGCCACGATTTGCAGTTAATGAGCCAGCTGGTTGATCGTATTAATGTGCTCTACTGCGGACAAACAGTGGAGAGCGCCGAGCCGGATGACCTGCTGCTCAAGCCGCACCATCCGTATACTCAGGCGCTGATGCGGGCTATCCCTGATTTTGAGAAGCCGCTGGCACACAAATGTCGTCTGAATACCCTGCCGGGAGCGATACCGTCACTGGAGCATCTGCCGGTCGGCTGCCGTCTGGGGCCGCGCTGCCCGTATGCCCAGAAAGTGTGCATTGATGCACCGCGTCTGCGGACCGTCAAAAACCGCAGTTTTGCCTGCCACTTCCCGCTGAATATGGAGGACGTATAATGCCCGGTCCGCTGCTGGAAGTTAAAAACCTGAGCAAAACTTTCCGTTACCGGGATGGCTTTTTCCGCCGTCACCGGCTTGAAGCCGTCAAACCGGTCAGTTTTACACTGCAACCCGGCCAGACTCTCGCGATTACCGGCGCAAACGGCTCCGGAAAATCCACTCTGGCCCGGATGTTATCCGGTATGATTGAGCCGAGCGGCGGGGAAATTCTGATCGACAAACACAAGCTGACGTTCGGTGACTATAGTTACCGCAGCCAGCGTATCCGGATGATATTCCAGGACCCGGCCACCTCACTCAATCCGCGTCAGCGTACCGGGCAGATTCTCGAGCTGCCGCTGATGCTCAATACTGTTCTGGATGCCACCGGACGCCGTCTGCGTATTAACGCGACACTGCGTCAGGTCGGTCTGCTGCCGGATCACGCGGATTATTATCCGCACATGCTGGCCTCCGGACAAAAACAGCGCGTGGCACTCGCCCGCGCCCTGATTTTGCAGCCGGAAGTGATTGTGGCGGATGAAGCACTGGCGTCGCTGGATATGTCATTACGTTCGCAAATTATTAATCTGATCCTGGAACTCCAGGAAACGCAGAAAATTGCCTATATTTATGTCACACAGCATCTGGGCATGGCAAAACATGTCAGTGACCAGATACTGGTGATGCATAACGGCGAAGTCGTCGAGCGCGGTAACACCGCGGAAGTGCTGGCATCACCGCTGCACGATGTGACGCGTCGTCTTATCACCAGCCATTTTGGTGAAGCATTGTCCGCCGAGGCCTGGCGTCAGGATGTGGATTAACTGCCGCGATTCTGATAGTTCAGGCCGGTTACCTCTTAATTTCCGGTCATCTGTTAATATCTGCCGGATTTTTTATAACCGCGTCACCTGCCGGATGTGCGGCACAGAGGGTGACAGAGAACACACAAGGAAACTGCTATGGGTTTTATGACCGGTAAACGCATCCTGATCACAGGGGTTGCAAGCAAATTATCGATTGCTTACGGTATTGCCAAAGCAATGCGTGAACAGGGGGCAGAACTTGCTTTCACTTATCAGAATGACAAGCTGAAGCCCCGTGTTGAAGAGTTCGCTCAGTCTCTGGGTTCCTCCGTCGTTCTGCCTTGTGATGTGGCAGAAGATGAAAGTATCGGAAATCTGTTCACTGAGTTAGCCAAAGTCTGGCCGACATTTGACGGTTTTGTTCACTCCATCGGCTTTGCACCGGCGGATCAGTTAGACGGCGATTATGTGGATGCGGTGACCCGTGAAGGCTTCCGCATTGCCCACGACATCAGCGCCTACAGCTTTGTGGCGATGGCAAAAGCCTGCCGCAGTATGCTGAACCCGAATTCTGCCCTTCTCACACTCTCTTATCTGGGTGCGGAGCGCGCTATCCCGAACTACAACACCATGGGTCTTGCAAAAGCCTCTCTGGAAGCGAACGTCCGTTATATGGCAAATGCTATGGGGAAAGAAACGATCCGTGTTAATGCGGTTTCTGCCGGTCCTATCCGGACACTGGCGGCATCCGGGATTAAAGATTTCCGCAAAATGCTGTCACACTGCGAAGCAGTTACTCCACTGCGCCGTACAGTCACCACCGAAGATGTGGGTAACGCGGCAGCATTCCTGTGCTCTGACCTGGCAGGCGGTATCACCGGTGAAATACTGCACGTTGACGGCGGTTTCAGTATCGCGGCAATGAATGAGCTGGAACTGAAATAATACGGCTTCTGTCCGGTTTTTCATTAAGATCACCACCGGACAAGTCAGTCAGCAGATAACAGGCAAGCGGACGAAAAGCATGCGCGTCATGGATGACGCGCCTGAGCGCACAGGGAAGTGTTTACAGCGTCTTTTCGTTTTGCCTGTTATCTGCTGCTCTCCGCGCTTTCAGAAAGCACGTCTTTCAATTACCTGTCTGTCAGTAACGCTTCTGTCAGCCGCTGCGCATAAAGCGCTTCTTCGCCGCTGACCAGCGGTTGTGTCTGATTGGCAACAGATTCAATAAAGTGCCGCACCGCGCCGTCAAACCCGCGCTGAACCAGCAGCGGCTCCCACGCTTTCGGATGCTGTTCCTGTATCCCGGCGGCGGTTTCACTGCGCCAGTGAGTCATATCCGTTACCTGATAACAGCCGTCACGCCCCGTAACACTGACCTGCTCCCGCTGACTTGCCGCACAGCGGTGCATGGATGCCGTCAGCCACGCGCCGTTGCCGGTCTGTAAATGGTGTTCAGCATACAACAGCTGATTGGCCTCATTTACCTGCATATGCCCGCTTTTCAGTACGGCATTCCCGTCCCCTCCCAGCCACAGCAGGGTATCTGCGATATGTAAGTAGTCATCTGTCACTGTAAAACGGACATCGTTCGGGCCGACACTGTTGCTTCGGTGTTTTTCCATACGGATGGATGCGGTTTTTCCGGCAATCTGTTCCCTGAGTTGCAGATAAAATGGTGAGAAACGGCGGTTAAAACTCACCATCAGCGCCCGCTGTTTTTTCTCTGCCAGACTGACAAGTGCTTCTGACTGCTCATATGTTGCCGCCAGCGGTTTATCAACACAAACATGGCAACCCGCATTCAGCAGTTCACTGACAACCTGAAAATGACTCTCTGTACTGCTGTGCACAAATACCGCGTCACACTGTTCTGCCAGTGCGCGGAGTGACGGAAACAGCGGAAACCGGTAAGCATCACAGACCTGACGGGCTTTTTCCTGATTCGGCGAAAAACCGCCGGACAGCACCCAGTTATCCGTTCTGGTCAGAACCGGTAAATACGCTTTTTGTGCTATCCCGCCCAGCCCTGCGACACCGATACGGATTTTTTTCATATGTGCTTTACCTTTTATTGTTTTGTAACAATGAATTACAGAGTCTTTTCACAAATTGAATCCGGGGCGATTATATGGAAAGATGGAGTTAACCGACAAATAATTCGCACCCGGAATACATTCTGCCCGCGAATACCGGTCTATACTTCATCAAATACCGCCATGTCCGTTCTTTTGTTTTAACTAAGGAGCATACCATGCAATTGTTCTATACCCCGGGAAGTTGTGCACTATCACCCCATATTATTTTGCGTGAAACCGGCCTGGATTTTTCACTGGTTCGTGTCAATCTGAAAGAGAAGAAAACCGAAAACGGTGATGACTACCTGAAAATTAATCCGAAAGGACAAGTCCCCGCACTGAGTATCAGTGACAGTCAGCTGCTGACAGAAGGTGTGGCTATTGTGCAGTATCTTGCTGATCAGAAACCCGATCGCAAGCTGATTGCCCCGGCGGGAACGATGGAGCGCTATCATCAGATTGAATGGCTTAACTATATTGCCAGCGAAGTGCATAAAAGCTACGGCCCGCTGTTCTCGCCGGAAACGCCGGAAGATTACCGGCCAATCGCGTTGCGTAATCTGACGAATAAGTTTGCATATGTGGACAGCGTGCTGGCGAAAAGCCCGTATATTACCGGCAACAGCTTTACCGTGGCAGATGCCTATCTGTTTACCGTCTGCGGCTGGGCGCCGCACCTGAAGATTTCACTGGAGCCGTATCCGCATTTACAGGCTTATCTGGCTAAAATTGCGCACCGCCCGCATGTGCAGGATGCGATGGAAGCGGAAGGTCTGATTTAATCTTTCTGATATACAGAGACAAAAAACGCCGGATAATCCGGCGTTTTCTTTATGCTGATACGGTGTGCAGACGGGTTCAGTCGATCTGTTCCGCACAGAATTTGTGTGTCGGAAGCACCATTTCATCCTGAGCCGCAACCAGTTGCAGTTCGTACTCATTCATGGTTTTGGTTTTCAGCATCACTTCATACACAGCGGCGGCCACATGTTCCAGAGCCTTCGGCAGTTCTTCACCTTTCAGCAGGTTCACCAGCATCAGACCACTGGTTAAATCGCCCACACCTACCGGCTGACGCTCGCCGAAGTCCACCAGCGGACGGCTGACATGCCAGGCGTGCTCAGCAGTAACCAGGATCATTTCAAAACGGTCAGCGCGGTAACCGGCGCGGGACAGGTGTTTGACCAGCACCAGACGCGGCCCTTTTTTGCACAGTTCACGGGCAGCGGCAACGGCTTCACCCACATTGTGAATGGTTTGTCCGCTCAGGGTTTCCAGCTCAAGCAGGTTCGGTGCGATCATATCGCTGACTGCCAGCGCTTCCTGACACAGAAAATCTGCCACACCCGGTGCCACGATACAGCCTTTTTCCGGATGCCCCATGACCGGATCACAGAAATACCATGCCTGCGGATTACGGGTTTTGACTTTTTTCACCACATCCAGGATACGCTTACCCTGCTCTGCCGAGCCGAGGTAGCCGCTGAGTACCGCATCACAGCGGGTCAGCTGATCGATTTTATCAATGCCGTCCACAATCTCCGTGATGTGCTCTGCGCTCATCACGCAGCCGGTCCAGCCTTGTGCATACTGTGTGTGATTAGAAAACTGGACGGTATTAAGCGGCCAGACATTAACACCCATGCGGCGCATCGGGAATTCAGCCGCACTGTTACCGGCATGGCCATACACAACATGGGATTGGATAGAGAGAATATTTTTCATTGATACAACCTGATTTTTTATTATTACTGCGCATATCATATTCTGTGACGCAGAAAAGATCTTGCTGACAGATCAAAAAGGGCAACTTTCGTTGCCCTTGTTTACCGTAAACTATTATTTCCAGCAGATCAGACAGTAATGTTTTTTACCGCGGCGCAGCAATGTGTAACGGCCGAATAACTTGTCGCTGTCAGTGAAGCGGTATTCCGCATCTGACTGTTTTTCACCGTTGAGTGATACTGCGTTGGAGCTAATCATGGTACGGGCCTGGCCGCGTGACGGAACCAGTTCCGCAAGCACCAGCGCCTGCTGTAAATCCGCATCGCTGTCCGGTTCAATATGCGGCATGCCGTCCTGCGCCAGCTGCGCGAAGTCATCTTCGGTCAGGTTGGAGATATCACCGTTGAACAGGCTGTCAGTAATACGCTGTGCCGCCGTCAGACCCGCTTCGCCGTGAACCAGTTTTGTCACCAGTTCTGCCAGAACATACTGAGCACGCGGTGCTTTGCCGCTGGCCTTGTCTTCCGCTTCCAGTGCATCGATATCTTCGAGGCTCATAAAGGTGAAGAATTTGAGGAAACGGTATACATCCGCATCTGCCGTGTTGATCCAGAACTGATAGAATTTGTACGGACTGGTTTTCTTCGGATCCAGCCATACCGCGCCGCCTTCAGTTTTACCGAATTTGGTGCCGTCAGATTTGGTGATCAGCGGAACCGTCAGACCCCAGGCCTGCTGCTGGTTCAGACGACGGGTTAAATCGATACCGGAGGTGATGTTACCCCACTGATCGGAACCGCCGATTTGCAGTTCAACACCGTGATCTTTATTCAGACGGGCGAAGTCATAACCCTGTAACAGGTTGTAGGAGAATTCGGTGAACGAAATACCGACGTCATCCCGGTTCAGGCGCTGTTTAACCGCTTCCTTGTTGATCATCTGGTTCACAGAGAAGTGTTTACCGATATCACGCAGGAAGGTCAGCACATCCATAGAACCGAACCAGTCATAGTTGTTTGCCGCGATGGCGCTGTTCTTACCGCAGTCAAAATCGAGGAACGGAGAAACCTGCTGACGGATTTTATCCACCCAGCCGTGAACCGTATCCTGTGTATTCAGTTTGCGTTCCGTTGCTTTGAAGCTCGGATCGCCAATCAGCCCCGTGGCCCCACCAACCAGCGCCACCGGACGGTGACCGGCTAACTGGAAACGCTTTAAGCACAGCAACGGAACCAGGTGGCCCAAATGCAAGCTGTCAGCGGTCGGATCGAAACCGCAATAGAGGGAGATCGGGCCCTGCGCCAGTCTCTCAGCTAACGCTTTTTCATCCGTAACCTGGGCAATGAGGCCCCGCTCTTGCAGTTGTTTTATCAGGTTCGTACCAGACATCAATGACTCCGTCAGTTCTGTTTTGTCTATGCAAAAATAGTGGATTAGAAATATGAAGGCTATAGCATAAAGCGGCACTCCGTGAAGTGCCAGCAATTAAAATGATTTTGCAGAAGAAATTCCGGTAACAACCGGTTACGGCGCAAGGCGGTCAATGTCCCAGCCGTCTGCGGTGCGGGTATACAGAAAACGGTCATGCAGACGGTGTTCGCCGCCCTGCCAGAATTCAACTGAATTAAATTTAATCCTGAACCCGCCCCAGAAGCTTGGCAGCGGCACATCGCCCTGCTTAAACTTTTGTTTCAGTTCAAGAAATTTACCTTCCAGAATTCCGCGGGCAGAAATCCGCGAGGATTGCTGTGATGCCCAGGCAGCTATCTGACTGTCTTTCGGACGGCTGTGGAAATATTTTACCACTTCCAGTGTCGATAAACGCTCCACTTCCCCCAGGAAGCAGACTTGTCTGTCCAGGCTGTACCACGGGAAATGCACACTGATTTTCGGATTTTTTGCCAGATGCTGTGCCTTGCGGCTGCCCATATTGGTATAGAAAATCAGCCCGTCTTTATCAAAGTGTTTGAGCAGCACAATGCGCTGATACGGCTGACCGGTTTCATCCACAGTGGCCACACACATCGCGGTCGGGTCAGTCAGTCTGGCCTCACACGCCTGTTTGAGCCAGCGTTCAAACATTTCCAGCGGTTCATCACTGAGATCTCGGCGGCGCAATCCCCCTTTGGTGTATTCACGCCGCAGTGAAGCAACGTCCGTAAACTCGTCTGACATGCCTTTTATCCTCTTAATTCTTTTGAATAACTGTGTGTAATCTTTTATTACGGCCACTGACGGATAACAGGATATACCGCGCCCAGCACGGTTTCCCTGTCTGCACCGGTAACCGACGGCAGATTGCCGGGTTCACCGGCCAGTGTCCGCGCGGCCAGCCAGGCAAATGCCAGGGCTTCCATATCATCACCGCTCAGGCCGTATTTATCGGTCGGGCTCACTTCGGTGCCCGGCAGTTGTGCTGACAACTGCGCCATGATCTGCGGATTACGGGCACCACCGCCGCACACCAGCAGGCGCTCACAGCCGCCGCACAGTGTGACCTGTTCACTGATACTGACCGTCGTCAGCGCCAGCAGGGTTGCCTGCACATCTTCCGGTTTCAGGCCCGGAAAATTATCCAGCTGTCTGGTCAGCCACTGCGTATTGAAATATTCACGGCCGGTACTTTTTGGTGCCGGACGGCGGAAATAGGGATCGCTCAGCATATGTGCCAGCAACGCCTCATTGACCCGCCCTGTTTTTGCCCATTCACCGTCTTTATCGTACGGTGCAGCACGGTGCCGCCATGTCCAGCTGTCCATCAGCATATTGCCCGGACCGGTGTCATACCCTCTGACCTCCGCTCCCGGAATCAGCGTCGTGATATTGGCGATCCCGCCGATATTCAGGATAATCCGTTTTTCATCCGGTACACCGAGCACCGCCTGATGAAATGCAGGCACCAGCGGCGCGCCCTGCCCGCCGTAAGCCATGTCACGGCGGCGGAAATCCCCGACCGTCATGATATTCGTCAGCGCAGCAACCCGGTTGTTATCCCCGAGTTGCAGGGTAAACGGAGTGTCGCTGTCCGGCTCATGCCAGACAGTCTGTCCGTGACAACCGATACCGGCAATATCCTGCGGACTCAGCCGGGTTTGTGCCAGCAGACCGCGGATAGCATCAGCAAACAGTGTACCCAGTTCATAATCCAGACGGCCGATTTCCGACAGCGTCGTCTGCTGCCCCTGACATACCGCCAGTATGCGCCTTTTCAGCGCGGGCGGAAACGGATGCGAGTACGCCGCCTGCTGCGCAACCACTGAATCATTAATCGCGGCCAGCACAACATCCACCCCGTCAAGGCTGGTTCCTGACATCACGCCGATATAACGTCCCGAACGCATAACCGATTCCTTTTAATCAATAACCATCTGATAAAAATATAATATTCATATTCCGGTGTGATTACTATAATCAGGGTGCCCCGCAGATTCATCCCTTTTCGCATCGTGCCCCTACTTAATCCCTGTTCTGATGCACACCTCACATTTGTGAAATAAGACGATTTACCTTGCCGCCGGAACATTTGGCTTTAAGCTGTTCCTAATGTAAGGTGCAAATAAAACATTTTTAATGCAAAATTATTCTGCGATAATAGGTAAAATATTACACTACAGATAATGAACACATCTGAATCTGTGAATACAATAATCAGGAGTTAAGTATGTATAAGCGTTTTCTCGTCGGTGTATTTACCGTCGTGGCACTTTCCGGTTGTGTGAATATGGACACACTCAGTGGTGACACTTATAGTGCAGACCAGGCGAAACGTGTTCAGACCGTTACCTATGGTACAGTAATGAGCGCCCGTCCGGTGACTATTCAGGGCGGCAGTGACGAAAATATCCTCGGTGCGGCAGGTGGTGCAATTCTGGGTGGTATTTTAGGCAGCACAATCGGCGGCGGTACCGGCCAGACTCTGGCTACCGCAGCAGGGGCTATTGCAGGTGGTGTTGCAGGCCAGAACGTTCAGGCATCGATGAACAACACATCCGGTGTTGAACTCGAACTGAAACAGGATAACGGCGAAATCATTGTTGTTGTACAAAAACAAGGTAAAACTCCGTTCTCCGTCGGTCAGCGTGTGCGTATCGCGAAATCCGGTTCAACCTATACCGTATCTCCGCGTTAATTTTCCCGGTTTACCGGCAAAAGGCGAAACACCCGTTTCGCCTTTTTTATTACCTGACATTAATTACGGTTATGCAGCTGCACAATATTATTTTCCAGTTTTCTGACAATCTCCGCCAGTGTATATAATTCATCCTGTGTAATCCCGCCCAGAATTTCACGCCGTGTTTTTTCAATCACCGCATCCACTTCACGGATAAAAGGTTCGGATTCCTCCGTCAGTTTTATCCGTTTCGCTCTGCGGTCATTAATACAGATATGCCGTGTGATTAATTGCTTTTCTTCCAGCTGATCCAGCGTGCGGACCAGCGAAGGCTGTTCAATACCGATCGCTTTCGCCAGCTGAATCTGAGACTGATCCGGCGGCAGCAGGCTGATATTGTAGAGTGTAATCCAGTGTGTCTGTGTGAGTTTCAGTGGTTTGAGCCGGTGGTCAATCAGTGATCGCCATATCCGCACTAACCTCGCTAAGTCTGATCCCAATGTTAACTCCACAAATTTCTCCTTATGTGAATACGGTACGGATGCATAAACACGCCCTCATGTCTTTCAATCACCCAATAAAAAGAAACGCGGCACTATTGTGTTCATTAACAGCGACGCAATATTGCTGCGTAACAAAAACAGTTCATGACTATTTCATAACCATTTTTATTGCCATGAAATAGTTAGCTTTTTATACAAATTTAATTGATTAAGTTGATGAACTTGTTCGGGATTAAGAATAGCGATCATCACTGCCGGGATCTATATTTTTTTACATAACCACCATTTTATTTTTAACAAAAAATAATTTATTTTATGTGATTAATCTTATTAAACATGAGGTTACTATCATAATGAGTTACCAGCCCGCATCACAATAATTTTATATTTCGTTCATATAATTTCACTCTTGATTATAAATTCAAATGCGACAAAAAACATTATTTCTATAATATATAAATCAACAACACTAAATAACCCCACTATATTAATTCAAACCTAATATATAGATTTGCAATTATTTTATTAAAATAGATCTAACTGTCCGGACGGTGATTCCGGCTGAGTCTCACTTTTAGCCGCCCTGTAGCGACGCTGACGACACAAACGAATAATATTTTCTTTTTGCGCATTACTCATCGACAGCCACTGAAAGCGCTCATCACGGCTCCGGTAGCATCCCCGGCAATACCCTTTTTCATTCATCTGACATATCCCCACACACGGTGACGGGATATCAAAAAAGTGAAGTTGTTCTGCCATCGGCTGATGTCCTTTTGTCTGATGCCCTGCCGGACAGGTAATGGTTATCCGGTAACCATCAGCATCCTGATAATTTGAATTGTAGTCAATTATCACGTTATAGTGTGAGCCATTACTGATAAATAACTGATAGCACTCTGAGAGGTTACTTTATGCGTGTACTCCATACCATGCTCCGCGTGGGTGATATGCAACGTTCCGTCGATTTTTATACCAAGGTTCTTGGTATGCGCTTACTGCGCACCAGTGAAAACCCGGAATACAAATATTCACTGGCGTTCGTGGGCTACAGTGACGAAAGTGAAGGTTCCGTGATTGAACTGACCTATAACTGGGGTACGGATTCCTATGAAATGGGAACGGCATTCGGCCATATCGCGCTTGGCGTGGATGATGTCGCAGCGACCTGTGACGCTATCCGCAAAGCGGGCGGCAATGTGACCCGTGAAGCCGGTCCGGTTAAAGGCGGCACCACCATTATCGCCTTTGTGGAAGACCCTGATGGTTATAAGATTGAATTAATTGAAAATAAAAGTGCCGGAGCTGCGCTCGGTAACTGATTACCCCTGTAAGAAGGATCAGAACGATCCTTCTTTTCCGGCGCAGCACTGAACAGCCCTTTCTCCTGCCGGCAAGCCGCGCTAGAATAGTGCGTTTTGTTCGTTTAATTAAGAGTCCCATGTCTGAAAATCAAAATCACAATGCTCTGAGTGCACGTTTCCGCGGGTATTATCCCGTCGTTATCGATGTTGAAACCGGCGGTTTTAATGCCGCAACTGATGGTATGCTGGAAATCGCTGCCATTACCGTCAAAATGGATCATAACGGCTGGCTGATGCCGGATCAGCGGCTTGAATTCAATGTGCAGCCTTTTGAGGGTGCAAATCTTGATCCTGCCGCACTGGCGTTCACCGGGATTAACCCTGCAGATCCGGAGCGTAACGCAGTCACAGAATATGAGGCTCTGCATGCCATTTTTAAAATGGTGCGCAAGGGTATGAAAGATGCGGATTGCAAACGGGCAATTATCGTGGCGCACAATGCGAATTTTGACCACAGTTTTGTGATGGCAGCAGCCGCGCGCTGCGGACTGAAACGTAATCCGTTCCACCCGTTTGCCACCTTTGATACTGCTGCATTAAGCGGATTATCACTGGGACAGACGATTCTGGCCAAAGCCTGTATCGCTGCCGGTATCCCGTTTGACAGTAAACAGGCTCACGGTGCGGCGTATGATACCGACCGCACCTCACTGCTCTTTTGTGACATCGTCAACCGCTGGAAAAAACTGGGCGGCTGGCCGCCTGCCGCAGACAGTAATCAGTAAGAAAACGCCACCTCAGAATGAGGTGGCGTTTTTATATCAGTTATCCGGTAACCGCCGCCAGGTTTCCTCCTGTTGCTGCTGACTATGCCGGGCGACGACTTCGGCAGGTTTGATCGACAGCAAATCAGGCAGAACCGATCCTTCAATATCCGTCATCAGCATCATCATTCTTGTTTTGAAGTTCTGTTCAAAATTCTCTGTGGCTGAATAGGCTTTAGCCTTATCATCATCACAGATTGACGCAAGCTGATTTACTTTTTCAGAGGGGTTAGGGCCGCAATCCGCAGCAGCGGATAACATGCTATTTACTTTGTGTGTAAATTCGGTCATGAATTTCTCTGCTGGCTTATCCGCACCTTTTATTTTATCCGCACCACTCAGAAATGTGACTAATGGTCTCAGTATGTCTTTTGAGAACATCTTCAGTGAAGCAGCATCCAGAGGTTTATCTTCACCCAGAAACGTCCGGGCTTGCTCTAAATAACCCGGTACGTTTTCCTGTGCTATTTTCAGCACCATCCGTGCGTTCTGATCAGCATCAGATTGCGTTGATTGCGTTTTTTCCTCCCGGATTGTTACTTTATTTATCCAATTCCCTAATGGCTCAAACACATTATTTATTTTTCCTTTCACTGCGGTGAAAAACTCAGCGGCACTGTTACGGATCTCAGTGAGCCGCTCAGATAAACCCGGCGATCTTATTGATACCGGTTCTTTTAAGTTCATATCAGCGATTTCCTGATGTGAAATATACCCGGTTAACATAACATTCTGCCCTGCTGATGTTGGCTGCATTTTTCTGTCCTTTTTGTGTTATCGATACCGCCACTCTAAAAAATATCCGCATTAACAACTTTCATTTCGCCGCCATCAGAAAGACAAAAGCCCCGCAGGTTTACCCTGCGGGGCTTCAATAAATAGTACTGGACGTGATTATTCTTCGTTTTCAGTCCGGTATTTTGCTGCGGTTTCTTTAATCAGTGTCTGTAATTCACCGCGCTGGAACATCTCCATAATGATGTCACAGCCGCCGACCAGCTCACCGTCAACCCACAGTTGCGGGAAGGTCGGCCAGTTAGCGTATTTTGGTAATTCAGCACGGATATCCGGATTCTGCAGAATATCCACATAAGCAAAACGCTCTTCACAGGCAGCCAGCGCCTGTACCGCCTGTGCGGAGAAACCGCAGCTCGGCAGTTTCGGGGAGCCTTTCATATACAGCAGAATCGGGTTTTCTTTAATCTGGCGTTCGATTTTTTCAATAGTCGTCGTCATGTAAAACGTCCTTCACTTCAGATCGGTTAGACCGGTGTTAACATACGCGCAGAATACCACTTTTCACTGCAAAGAGGTATTGCTTTTAACATACTGTTAAAATCAGTCAGGCGTATTTTTGTCCTGTATCACTCAGATAAATACAGACCGGCAGCTGCGGTAAAACGCACCTGCACACCATCCGGGTGCCGCACAAAAGCAAAACAGAGAAAATACGGCGTTAAACCCATCATCACCCGTATTTTCCTCCTGAAAACAGGACGTTCATCATTTTTTACTTCACCCGACAATGCCATAATCCGGATATTCTTTTTCTGTTAATAATCTGATGAGCCCGAAATGACCTTTGAGTGGTGGTTTGCCTATCTGATGACGTCCGTTATTGTCAGTCTGTCCCCCGGCTCGGGGGCGATTAACAGCATGACAACGTCTGTCAATCACGGTTACCGGGGAGCAGTCGCGGCCATTGCCGGATTACAGACAGGGTTATCGCTGCTGATTATTCTGGTCGGTGTCGGGCTGGGCACATTGCTGTCACAGTCAGTTCTTGCATTTGAAATACTGAAATGGGCCGGGGCGGCCTATCTTATCTGGCTGGGCGTCTGCCAGTGGCGGGCGGCAGGGACTATTGCGCTGAATACGCTGACAGCAACACAGTCACGCAAAAAGCTGTATCAGAATAGCGTGCTGGTGAATATTTCGAATCCCAAAAGTATTGTCTTTCTCGCAGCACTGTTTCCGCAGTTTATTATTCCCCATCAGCCGCAGCTGATACAGTATCTGATATTGGGAATAACCACTGTTATTGCTGATACTATTGTTATGACCGGCTATGCCGTGCTGGCACGGAAAATTGCTGTATTTATCAAAAGCCCGGCACAGACCCGTGCAATGAATAAAGTGTTCGGATCATTATTTATGCTGGTCGGTGCTCTGCTCGCCTTTACCCGTCCTGCCTGAGCAGAAATACGTCCCGCCGGTTTGCGGGACGTTATATTACTACTCAAAAAATACTGCTCAAAAACGACTACTCAAAAACATCATTAATAATGTAGGTCACCACCGCGGTGCTCAGTGCAATAAGCACTAAATCATCACCGGCTATTTTCCACTCATAACCAGGGTAATGCGGCAGCCGGTCACGCATGTGCGCAGGTACCGCGCGTTTTGCAATCCCCGGAGGGAGCGGTTTTCCTCTGGCGAGGTTTTTCGCAATTCCCGGCGGTAATGAATGATATCCGACCAATCCGCTTTTTGACGCCAGCCAGCGTGCCTGTGCGTAAGTCAGATCTTTTTTGTACTTACGGTAATGATTATCTTTGTTCTTATAATGACCATGATTATGCTCATACCGGTGACCGTGTCTTTTATCATGATCCCGGTCCGCATAAGACGATACCGGCACCGCTAAAAGTCCGGTTATTAACAGTACTGCATGGCATACCTGTGTGAATCTGCGCATAGCACAACCTCTGCGTATTAATACTGGCGATCAGCGTGGATCATTCCGTAAAATTACGCAATAGGATATCCGGACAACATGATTCGCCACCGCACTGAAAATTCGTTATCATCCCTTTCCGCTTTTTACCCGGATAGCCCGATGTCTGACATTACCGATACCTTTATTGCCCCGCCATGCCCGGAGCAGATTGATATTTTGTATCAGGATGAACACCTGCTGCTGATTAACAAACCCGCCGGGCTGCTCAGTCTTTCGGGGAAAAATCCGCAAAACCGGGATTCTGTACATTACCGGCTGGTACAGCTGTTTCCCGGTTGTGCCCTGGTGCACCGGCTGGATTTCGGTACGTCCGGGCTGCTGGTGGTTGCCTGCAATAAAGAAATTAATGCCGCACTTTGCCGTCAGTTCAGTCAGCGTACAGTGCAGAAAGGTTACAGCGCCCTGTTGTGCGGGCATCTGAGTAACAATGAGGGAATAATAGATGCAGCGATTGCCAAAGATCCGGCGTTGTTTCCGCGCATGACAATATGTGCTGTCCGGGGAAAACCGGCCCGCTCACGTTATCAGGTGACTGACCGTTTTTATTATAAAACAGAAGACGGGATGTCTCTGCCGGTCACCCGGGTGAAACTGACACCTGAAACCGGCCGCACGCATCAGCTCCGTATCCATTGTCAGTATCTGGGCCATTCGATTTTAGGGTGTGATCTCTACGGCGGGAAAGAGTTACCGGGCACCGGGAATATTCCGCGGCTGATGCTGCACGCCGGTGAACTGGATTTTGTCCATCCGGTCAGCGGCGAACCGGTCATTGCCCGCAGTCCCTGCCCGTTCTGAACAGGAAAAGCAGGCAAATGCGGATCACCACATCAAATCATCCGGGATTTTAAAATCAGCATACGGATCGTCTTCATCCGCTTCATCCTGTGCCAGCGCATTATTCAGGACAATGCTTTCCGTATCACGTTGTGTGATTTTATCCGCAACAACCGCCGGAATAATGGCATATTCACTGACGCCGCTGTTTTCTGTGCTTAACCGGGCAATGGCCAGACGACCGCTAATCAGCTGAGACTGGGTGGTTTTATCTACAGTGATACTTTTGATCACATTGCTGTCGGTGAAATTAAAATCAATATTTCCTTTTGAAATAATGATCCGGTTCATTTCAATCAGCTGTTTCACCTGTGCTTTATATTCTCTGGATAAGACAGCCTGTTTTTGCTGCTCACTCAGCTGTTTATCGCGCTCAAGCTGCGCTTTTTTATTTTCTTCCACCGCTTCTCTGGCTTCGCGGGCCTGAACACGGGATTTTTTTGCCGTTCTGCGGACTTTGTCCATTTTTTTGCTGGTCACCAATCCGGCTTTCAGCATTTGTTCCTGCAACGTGAGTTTTGTCATATTCTTTTTCTGAATCAGTTTAATAATTACGGATAATTATACCGGTAATTTTCAGGATTGTATCCGGCACATCAGGCCATCTGTATTTTCAGCCAATAGCGCTGCTGGCACAGACTGAAAAATTCTTTATGCTGCGGTGATACTTTTTTTTCTGTATCTCCGGTGACAGACCAGACTATCCATTGCTCCGGGCACTGTTCATCCCCTGTCTGTACCGCAGTTTCTGTCTCTTCACTGCACATCAGCTCAATACCGTCCCGGAACTGCCACCGGCGGACACGCCTGATCACTTCAGCCGGTTCATCTTTCTGAGAATGATCGCAAATAACGTCACAATCAGTATTGTTTTGTATTGCACGAAAAATATAATCTGCCAGCATAATGATCATTATTGTCCTTTCGTCATAGCAGGAATTGTAAAGGGTCTTCCGTCGATTGACAAACAACAGCTGTAGTCACGTTTCCGGTATAAATTACTCAGTTTGCCCGGATTTCGGCCCGTAAATCCGTTATATTTATAATTCCGCAGTCATACGGAGAAAACAGAATGAAACGACTCTATAACTGGATCTGCTGTCATAAGCTGTACACCCTGCTAATCGCTTTTATCGTGACAGATATCATCCTGTGGGCAATTTTATCTTTCACCATGTGAATAATATCATCCATGGTATTTCACGCTGTTTTTTATGACAAAACTTGTTAAGATAATTCGCAGAATAATAACAGTAATCCATCTGTGATGAGGTTACTGACTCAACCTTAACAAGGAGAATGCAATGTCGTTTGAATTACCTGCACTGCCTTATGCAAAAAATGCATTAGAGCCACATATTTCTGAAGAAACACTGGAATACCACTACGGTAAACACCACAACACCTATGTGGTTAATCTGAATAACCTGATCAAAGGCACCGCATTTGAAGGTAAGTCACTGGAAGAGATTATCAAAACCTCTGATGCCGGTATCTTCAATAATGCCGCCCAGGTCTGGAACCACACGTTCTACTGGCATTGCCTGGCACCAAATGCCGGTGGCGAGCCGACCGGTAAAATCGCTGACGCTATTAACAGCACATTCGGTTCATTTGCTGAATTTAAACAGCAGTTTACCGATGCCGCAGTGAAAAACTTCGGTGCCGGCTGGACATGGCTGGTGAAAAAAGCAGACGGCAGCCTGGCTATCGTGAATACTTCTAACGCGGCAACCCCGGTCAGCGGTAACGATAAACCAATCTTAACCGTCGATGTCTGGGAACATGCTTATTATATCGACTACCGTAATGCCCGTCCTAAATACCTGGAAAACTTCTGGGCATTAGTGAACTGGAAATTTGCGGAAGAAAACCTGGCGTAATCCGGGAACAAAAGACTGTTATTCAAAAACAGTTATTCAAAAACTGTTGATTAAAAACAGTCGATCAAAAAAGGGCGGAATTTTCCGCCCTTTTGTACTGTATGGGGTATATCAGAAAAGCATTATTGAAAACAGTACGATCATAACCAGTGCTGCAACCGCTGTTGACAAACCATATTTCAGATCTGTATCCATTCTTATCTCCAAAATAGCTGCTTAGTGACCAATGATGACTACCTGACATCCTGAATCATCAAAATAATTAAAACGGATGGTCTGACCGGAAAACCCGAATAGCTGACCATATCAATAACCATAGCACAGGTAATATTTTTTACTTTTGACCCGGATCAGACAACAATGCCTGTTTTTACAGAAATTTTTCTATTGTTACTGCATAATGGCACTATAATAGCAATCGATTAACCGAATAATAAAATACAGACCGGCAGGTCAGGAGTTGTTTTCATCATGGCAACGATTAAAGATGTGGCTAAGCGCTCGGGCGTCTCCACCACAACCGTCTCCCATGTCATTAATAATACCCGTTTCGTTGCGGAAGAAACGAAGGCGGCTGTCTGGGCTGCAATCAAAGAACTGCACTATTCACCGAGCGCCGTGGCGCGCAGTCTGAAAGTCAATAACACCAAATCCATTGGTCTGCTGGCCACCTCCAGTGAAGCCCCGTATTTCGCGGAAGTGATTGAGGCGGTGGAAAACAGCTGCTACAGCAAAGGTTATACCCTGGTGCTGTGCAACTCACATAATAATCCTGACAAGCAGAAAGCCTATCTGGCGATGCTGGCACAAAAGCGTGTCGATGGTCTGCTGGTCATGTGTTCGGAGTACCCGGATAAGCTTATTACCATGCTGGAAGGCTACCGCAATATTCCGATGGTGGTGATGGACTGGGGCAAAGCGCGCGGGGATTTCACCGATGCGATTATCGATAACGCCCTGCACGGCGGTTATCTCGCCGGACGTTACCTGATTGAACGCGGTCACCGCGATATCGCGGTCATTCCGGGGCCGCTTGAGCGGAACACCGGCGGCAACCGTCTGGAAGGATTCAGTAAGGCAATGAAAGAAGCCGGAATTACTGTGCGTGATGAATGGGTTGTCCAGGGTGATTTCGAACCGGATTCCGGCTACCGGGCGATGACACAAATTTTGTCCGGTAAACAGCGGCCGACCGCGGTATTCTGCGGTGGTGATGCCATGGCCATGGGCGCAATTTGTGCCGCCGATGAACTGGGACTGCGTGTACCGCAGGATATTTCTGTGATCGGGTATGACAATATCCGCAACGCCCGCTACTTCACACCTGCCCTGACGACCATCCATCAGCCGAAAGAGCGTCTGGGACAGATGGCGCTGACCATGCTGCTCGACCGTATCGTCAACAAACGCGAAGACGCGCAGACCATTGAGGTGCATCCGCGTCTGGTCGAACGCCGCTCCGTGGCGGATGGTCCGTTTATCGACTACCGCCGCTGACGATCATCTCAGCCATTCGGCATTGAGTGTTTCGCTGTCGCCGAGATAATCAAGCAGCCAGCTCAGTGCCGGTGAAGTATCCTTATCCACCCAGGTGATGCAGCACGGGCTGTCCGGCAGCGGCTGTTCAATCTTCAGCGCGGTCAGCCGGCCTTGCGCAATAAGCGGATCTGCACGGTGTGCGGGCATCATCGCTGCACACAGACCGGCTTCCACACAGGCAATCCCGCGATCCCAGTCCGGTACCACCAGACGGCGCTGATTATCCAGTGCCCACGTGTCGCGTTTCGGCAGGGAACGCGAGGTATCTTCCAGACATAAACTCGGGTACGGCACCATCTCCTCATTGGTCAGAACATGACCGGCAGAGGCCAGCGGATGTGCCGGACTGACCACCGCACGCCACGGCAAAAAGCCCATATCCCGGAAGTTGTAACGTTCGCCGATAGGGGATGCGCGTGTCGCACCGATAGCCACATCCACCCGTCTGTCCACCAGCGCATCCCACACACCGTTAAACACCTCCGGATAAATATACAATTCGATATCCGGAAAATGATGATAAAAATCCAGCAGAAGTCGCGTTATCCGTTCCGGTTTTACGATACAGTCAACAGCGATACTGAACTGTCCGCGCCAGCCGTTGGCAATCATCTGGCACTGGTGACGTGTGGATTTCATTTTTTTGATGACATCACGCGCTTCTTTGACAAACAGCACACCGGCAGGTGTCAGTTCAACATCCCGGTGACGCCGTTCAAACAGCGGAACCGCCAGCCACTCTTCCAGCTGGCGCACACTGTAACTGATAGCGGAAGGCACCCGGTGCAGTTCCTCTGCCGCCGCACTGAAACTGCCGGTCCGTGCCACCGCATCCACCACATCCAGTGTATATTCTGACCACATAATCCTTCCTTTCAAAAAATTTCACAGCAATGTGCAAATAATAACGTTTTACAAAGAAAAACTCGAATAGTTAAAATAACAACTCACGCATTACACTTATTTAACATTCAGGTATTTTTCTGTGACAGTCAACACATCGCCTTCCCGCGGCTTTCTCTTTTATCTCGCCGGGCTCAGCATGCTGGGTTACCTCGCGATTGATATGTATCTGCCTGCATTCGGTATGATGCAGGAATCTCTGAACTCCACTGCCAGCGCTATCAGCGCCAGTCTGAGTATTTTCCTGGTCGGCTTTGCCATCGGCCAGCTGTTATGGGGACCGCTCTCCGATAAAATCGGTCGTAAACCGGTTCTGCTGATGGGTCTCGGGCTGTTTGCCCTGAGCTGTCTGGCAATGATCTGGGTAACCACCCCGGCACAATTATTATTACTCCGCTTTGTACAGGCCGTGAGTGTCTGCTCTGCGGCGGTCACCTGGCAGGCGCTGGTTATCGACCGTTATGATGATCACCGCGCACAGCGTGTTTTTGCCGCGATTATGCCGCTGGTGGCACTTTCTCCGGCGCTGGCACCGTTACTCGGCGCGTGGCTGCTCAATCACGGCGGCTGGCACGAAATTTTCCTCGTGCTCGGCGGCATCACGCTGCTGGTGCTGATCCCGACTCTGATGCTGAAAGAAAAACATCACATCACGCCGGATACTGCCAAAACAGAAAAACAGAAAATCTCATTTTTCCGTCTGCTGAAATCGCCGGTATACAGCGGTAACGTACTGATTTACGCCGCATGCAGTGCCGGTTTCTTTGCCTGGCTGACCGGCTCACCGTTTATCCTGCGCGATATGGGTTATAACCCGAATGATATCGGCCTGAGCTATATCCCGCAGACCATCGCCTTTATGGTCGGCGGCTACGGTTGCCGTGCCCTGCTGTCACGGATTAACGGTAAAACACTGCTGCCGTTCCTGCTGGCCGGTTATGCCGTCAGCATGGTGGGTCTGTATGCCATGGCAAAATTCAGTAACCCGTCACTGGTGGCGATTCTGATCCCATTCTGCTTTATGGCAGCAATGAACGGTGCGTCTTACCCGATTGCGGTATCCAACGCCCTGGCGGTTTACCCGGAACACAGCGGTAAAGCGGCGGCATTACAGAATGCGATTCAGCTCGGTTTATGCTCCGCGATCAGTTTCCTGGTCTCTGCGCTGATGCACGAACCACTGCTCTCCACCACCGCTGTGATGGCTGCAACCGTGGTGCTGACTATCGGCGGTTATATTATCCAGCGCCGCTCTTCACGTACTTCCGTGACTATTGCGGAACAAAATCAATAGATTGACGCAGTGATTAAGAATATTCCTAATTAAAGGCCGTACTCATGTACGGCCTTTTTTGCCATTGAATTTTAATCTCAGGCTCCTATACTTTTCAGACAATTCGTTCTGAATCCGGATTTTGAGCTTTGTTTTTGTCTTAACGATTACGTTAATACGCAGACTGTCACCCGATGACGGCCAATCACACCGGTTCTGTTGTTCCCGCGCAAAACGTCATAAATAAAGCACTCAGAATCCCGCTTTGATAAAAATTGGAGATAATATGAGTTCTGATTGTGTCGAAAATCAAAAAACGCCCGCCGATTCCTGGCAGCGGATTGCCTCCGATCTTTTAGACGAAGCCGGCATTGAAGTTAATGGCTCCCGCCCTTTCGATATTCAGGTACATAACAACCAGTTCTTTAAACGGGTATTACAACAAGGCTCGATGGGACTGGGTGAAAGTTATATGGACGGCTGGTGGGACTGTGAGCGGTTAGATGTTTTCTTTCAGCGGGTATTGCGTGCCGGGCTGGAAAATAAACTGCCGCAGAATATCAACGATATTATAAAAATCGCCATGGCCCGTATGCGTAACCTGCAAACCAAAAAACGGGCGCGGATTGTCGGTGAAGAGCATTATGATCTGGGTAATGACCTGTTTGAGCTGATGCTCGACCCTTATATGCAGTACTCCTGCGGTTACTGGAAAGGTCTCAGTGATGATCCCGCCAATCTGGCGCAGGCGCAGGAGCAGAAACTGCATCTCATCTGTGAAAAATTACAGCTGAAACCGGGTATGCAACTGCTGGATATCGGCTGCGGCTGGGGCGGACTCGCCGCATATGCCGCGAAACATTTTGACGTGTCCGTGACCGGTGTGACGATTTCCGCCGAACAGCAGAAATATGCGCAGGCACGCTGTGCGGATCTTAATGTTAATATTATCCTGGAAGATTACCGCGATCTGCATGAGCAGTATGACAGAATTGTCTCTGTCGGGATGTTTGAGCACGTCGGTCCGAAAAACTACGCCACCTATTTTGATGTGGTCCGGCGTAACCTGAAACCGGACGGATTATTTTTACTGCATACCATCGGTTCAAACCGTAATAAAGTGAATGTCGATGCCTGGATTGGTAAATATATTTTCCCGAACGGCTGTCTGCCGTCAATTCAGAATATCGGCGACAGCAGTGAAAATAAACTGGTGATGGAAGACTGGCACAATTTCGGAGCGGACTATGACCGGACACTGATGGCGTGGTATTCCCGTTTTCAGGCTGCCTGGCCGTCACTGGAAAGTAATTACACCCCGCGCTTTAAACGGATGTTCACTTATTATCTCAATGCCTGTGCCGGTGCATTCCGTGCCCGTGATATCCAGCTGTGGCAGATATTATGGAGCCCGCAGGGCTGTGAGGGCGGATTACGCGTTCCGCGCTGATTTCGTACCTTCCATAAACAATCCATAATAAATAATCCGGTCTGACAAAAATCAGCACCGGATTTTTTTATCTGAATCACATCAGATTTGCGGTTTTTCAGTTTCTGCCGCCGGGATCAGACTTTCCTGCAATTGCTGCATTTTCTGCGCCAGTACCCGCTCGGTGGTATCGACAATAGCCTGCGTTTGCGGATCAAGCTCAATATTCACTTTATCACCCAGCCGTTTTTTGCCCAGCGTGGTACGCTCACGGGTTTCCGGGATCAGATGCACACAGAAACGGTTATTGACCACATCACCGATAGTCAGACTGATGCCGTCGATACCGACAAACCCTTTGTGCAGAATATATTTCATCAGTGATTTATCTTCGATGCGCAGCCAGATCTGATAATTATTTTCAGAGACAAAAATTTTGGCAATTTCCGCCGTGGTCACAATATGACCGGACATAATATGCCCGCCGATTTCATCACCGTATTTTGCCGCTCTTTCCAGATTGACGATATCACCGCTTTTAATGCTGCCGAGGTTGGTCAGTCTTAAGGTTTCCTTAACCAGATCAAAGCTGATTAAATCCCCGTCTATTTTTGTGACTGTCAGACAACAGCCGTTATGCGCCACTGATGCGCCCGTCTCTATCCCGGCCAGCATTTCAGGCGGGAATTTCACGGTGTGGGTACGAAAGTTTTCTTTTTCTTCGATGGCGACGACGGGGCCTGTGCCTTGTACAATCCCGGTAAACATGCGGATCTCCAGTCAGTATTCGGATAGATTTATGCAGTTTATCCTGAAACAAAAAATTAAACAGCCCTTCCCGTGGTATCCCGCACATTTAATTGTATTGGCTTGTATTTGATTAATCGCTAGAATGACTTTTCCGCTTGATCCGGTAATTAGTTTACGAATCCCGGAACGTCTTTCCTCCTCCTTTTATCAGAATAAATAAGGTGTATTACGTGCAGAAGTATTTAAAAGAAGCGCGTACTTTGCTGGCTCTTGGTATTCCCGTTATTATCGCGCAATTTACACAAACGGCGATGGGCGTGGTTGACACAGTGATGGCCGGCAGAGTCAGTGCGACAGACATGTCCGCCGTGGCTGTCGGTACCTCTATCTGGCTTCCCGCTATCCTGTTCGGCCACGGCCTGCTGATGGCGCTGACGCCGGTGGTTGCGCAGCTTAACGGTTCCGGCCGACGTCCGATGATTGCCAATCAGATCCGTCAGGGTATGTGGCTGGCGGCATTTTTATCCGTCCTGGTCATCGCGGTGCTCTATAACAGCCGCTATATTATTGAAAATATGCCGCATATTGACCCGGTTCTGGCTGAAAAAGCGGTCGGGTTCACCCACGCTATTATGTGGGGTGCGCCGGGTTACCTGTTTTATCAGGTACTCCGCAGTCAGTGTGAAGGCTTGTCGAAAACCAAACCGGGGATGGTGATTGGTTTTCTCGGCCTGCTGGTCAATATTCCGGTCAACTATATCTTTATTTACGGGAAATTCGGTGCGCCGGCCCTCGGCGGTGTCGGGTGTGGTGTGGCGACCGCGTCGGTGTTCTGGGCGATGTTCCTGTTTATGCGCTGGTATGTGAAGCATGCCCGTTCACAGCGGGATGTACAGCCGAAAGCCCGTTTTACCCCGCCGGACTGGGCAGTCATGAAGCGGATCACGCAGCTCGGCCTGCCGATCGCCCTGGCGCTGTTCTTTGAGGTCACGCTGTTTGCCATCGTTGCCCTGTTGGTTGCGCCATTAGGCGTCACCGCGGTCGCCGGGCATCAGATTGCCCTGAACTTCAGCTCGCTGATGTTTATGTTCCCGATTTCACTGGGGATCGCCACTACTATCCGTATCGGCTTTAACCTCGGAAAAAATTCCACGGAGAAAGCGCGGGTTTCCGCCTATACCGGGCTGGGTGTCGGGCTGATGATAGCCGCTGTGACGGCGCTCTTTACCGTGCTGTTCCGTGAACCTATCGCCCTGCTGTATAACGATAATCCGGAAGTGGTGATTATGGCCTCCGGCCTGATGCTGTTTGCCGGTATTTACCAGTTGTCGGATTCCGTTCAGGTGATTGGTGCCGGTGTGCTGCGTGGCTATAAAGACACACGCGCCATCTTCTATATTACCTTTACGGCTTACTGGGTTCTCGGCCTGCCGTCCGGTTATCTCCTCGGTCTGACTGATCTGGTGGTTCCGGCGATGGGCCCGGCCGGGTTCTGGATCGGTTTTATTATCGGATTAACCGCCGCGGCTATCGGTATGGCATGCCGTATCCTGTGGTTACAGAAACAGCCGGACAGTTTTATCCTGCAACGCGCCGGTCGTTAACGGCTTTTGACGGGGGAAATGCACAGTTTTCAGTCCGATAGCATTAAATACGAGCAGTCGGACAAGAAAATGTGTTTTTCCCCTTGCAAGAACCGGCTCTGATCGTTAATATTCGTCCCCGTTGTCAGCGAAGATATTAAAGAATGCGTCCATAGCTCAGTTGGTTAGAGCACCACCTTGACATGGTGGGGGTCGGTGGTTCGAGTCCACTTGGACGCACCATTTACTTCGCAAAGCAATTATCACACAGTGCGTCCATAGCTCAGTTGGTTAGAGCACCACCTTGACATGGTGGGGGTCGGTGGTTCGAGTCCACTTGGACGCACC
>NZ_JAVBIN010000008.1:0-219755 GCF_032989665.1 Morganella sp. BCCO 40_0007
GCGATCTCCTCAGAATACATATCAGTATGGATGAAGATCTCTGAAAGTGAATGGGACTTTTTTCCGGGATACTTACAATTCGACTAAAGAATTTATGCTTAAAGAAATTTCTTTTGATAAAGAAAATAACAGTTTTTATTTAAGCAATTTTCTTACTGCTCAAGGTAAGACTGTGTGGCCTTCTTTGTTAGAAGAAGCATCTCAACATGATGATGCATGGCTTGAGCAAGAAATCCTAAATAGAGGATTGCTGGCTACCCATTATCCTCGAAGAAAGCCTAATAGCACTGAGATGATTGAGGCTAAAGTCCCTCACACGGCTGCTCAAACTTTAGCTGAAGGAGAATTCAATCGTTTATTTGCCCGAGGCTTGAGCTCACGAGCAAAAGCAGAAGGAATTGAATTTGTTGAAGCTTACCGAGCAAGACACTCAGAAAATCCACGCCCTGAATCTCAAGCTATTATCGGAAAAAAGTTCCGACCTGAAGAAATTCTTGAGGATTTACGTAATAACCCAGGTGTAGATACGGCATTAGGCGTTCCTCCTGGCCCTAACTCAGGCATAACAATTAAACTTGTTAAGTAAAAAATAATGAGAGGCACTTTCGGAATTTAAATCCCTAAGTGCTTTTATTATGACCAGTTCCCCTATTGTTCAACACACTCTGATGTAAGAAAGCTTGGTTGCAGACTGTAGTGGACTAAATATTTACTGACATACAGATGTTCATCCCATATATCACGGAATTTCATTTCGGGAATATCTCTGGGGCGCTGTCCGGTAACAACAGCCAGTAACATAGCGTTCCCAGGTTACCTTTCGCCGTGGTTACTTTGTTGCGAGAGCAGGGTGATATCCCGGCGGAACTTCACCGGCATACTGTGCTTCTTTGAATACATCAATTAATACCGAACGGACATTCAAACACGCAATCACGGGGTTTTTATACCAGATGTTCATCAATTTCCGTATTACCAGCTTGCCCGGATGTCATATCAGGCGTTAACTATAGCGATTGATGGTTTGCTTAAGGTACAGGTATGAAAAAGAACGATCTGATTGATTATATTCAGTATAATTACGGCACACCCCCTGATTATCCGTGGATTAAATATCCGGATTATGCCGTATTCAGGCACCGGGGGAATTCCAGGTGGTTTGCTCTTATTATGTCAGTATCTGCTGATAAAATAGGTGCCGGAGACGCAAAGACTATGGCGGATATTATTAATGTTAAGGTCGCGCCGGAACTGGTGGGTTCTCTCCGCTTAAAGGAGGGCGTCTATCCTGCGTATCATATGAACAAAGAACATTGGGTTACAATAATACTGGATGATAAGTTTAACAGCGGGGAACTGAAATCACTGATTGATGATAGTTACAGGCTGACGCAGTAAGCGTTATATGTGTATCACATTACTTATAAGCTAACATCCCGTATTTACGGGATTTTTTGTTATGTATTCCGATTTGTAAGGAACTGTAAATTATATATTGAAAATTCAGACACTATCCTTATATAGATAATGTACCCGGATAAGAGTAATTACCGGATAAGAAAAGCAGTGGTATATAATCAATAGTAAATTGAAATACTGAAGGAGGAATTATGCAGAACATTAGTTCTTTTTCATTATTTCCGGCATTATCTGACAGCTTGCTGTCAACGCGTTTTGACCAGATAGATCGTTTATTCAGCCAGCTTACGGGCAACAGACCAATAACCTCAGAACATCCGTATAATCTGAAGCAATTAAATGATGCGCGATATCAGCTGACGGTTAGTGTTCCCGGCTACAGGGAAGATGATCTTGAGGTATCACTGAAAGGCGGCAAGCTTAGTATTCAGGGTAAACAGCCTGCTGAAGTGGTTAATGAATCAGAAAAATGGGTACATCAGGGGATAGTAAAAAGTCAGTTTTCATTAGAATTTAACCTTGGTAAGAATGTTAAAATCCAAAATGCAGAGTTATCCTGCGGATTATTGACATTGGATATAGAGTATGAAATTCCGGAAGAAGAAAAACCACAGTTAATCGCTATTGAAAATAAAGATACCAAGGCTTAATTTTTGATTCTGTTTACCCTGTGGAAACCGTCAGACCGGCGGGGTCCACAGGGCTTGAAAATGACAATATTGATACGATATATATAGTGCGCTGTTGTTAATAGTATTTATGTGGATTAAAGGTATATATAACAACAGTGTAAGCCTCACTTCGGTGAGGCTTTGAGATTGCTGACAAAGCAGGATAAAACGTGGTTTTTCCTGCTTTGTGTTATCAGCCGAAAATCAATAAATTGATTTTCCTGGTTTATTTTTACAACCTCTGTCGGTCGTCGCCACCCCCTGCGGGTTTGTCAACGGCCTGAAGCCTCACTTCGGTGAGGCTTTTTTATTATCAGGTTATCTGTTTTTAGTGATGTGATAATTTGGGTTTTATATGCAGGGTAAACAAGTCAAATAGCTTTGCTTATTGATTTTTCGACAGCTCTGCACTCAGGGCTGATTCCATCGACCTGATCTATTTTCCCTGGCTGGTTCCCTTCCGGCGTATCCATTTTGATAACGCATACATTTTGTTCCGGCTGGTGCCTGACTTTTTGTGAACAGCCTGCCACCAGGAAAAAGGAGACGATAAATAATAATGCCTTGGTTTTGTGCATATAAACAGTCCTGTATCGCAAAATGTCAGTGCTTAATGCTATCAGAGTAACAGCATGAAATAAAAAATAATTTATACACTCTGACTCATTTTAACCCGTTTAAAACATATCACCCGGTTTCGGTATTTTCCTGTCAATGACCCGGCGGCGGATACTGAAAGACATTCAGCGGATGCAAAGCAGCCGGAATAATGCCTGACGACCGGAGCATCAGCAGCGTAAATCACTATACTGTTTTGCTTTCCTTTTGCGCCAGTATGTCCGGAAGATTTATTTCTATCCAGTCTGCCAGCATAGCGACTTTTTCACTTATCTGTTCACCGGAACCGGTCAGGGTATACTCGACGTGGGGCGGTAATACCGGATATGACACGCGATTAATGAAGCCATCCTGTTCCAGCGCCTGTAATGACTGAGCTAACATTTTCTCACTTATTCCGCCGATTTTGCGTCGTAAGTCGCTGAAACGGTGTGTTCCGTCACGAAGGGAAATTAAAATCAGTATCCCCCAGCGGCTTGTTACATGTTTAAGAATTTCCCGGGAAGGGCACTGCGCGGCAAATAAATTACCGTCGCGTAACTGTTGGGATAATGTTGAAACTGCCACGTTGCACTTACCTTTTTGTATGTACTTACTTTAAGTAAGTCTAGGTGTTATGTTAACGAAACACAAGTGATACATTAAGGAGCTATCTTATGATTGCGATTACCGGTGCGACAGGCCTCCTGGGCCGGCATGTTATTGAAAATCTTCTGCAAACAGTCCCGGCAGGCCAGATTGTGGCGATTGTCCGTAATCCGGCAAAAGGTGCATCTCTGAGCCGGAAAGGCATTGTTGTACGTCAGGCTGATTACAATGATGAAGCATCATTAATCAGGGCGTTACAGGGGGTTGAGAAACTGCTTCTGATTTCCTCCAGCGAAATCGGGCAGCGTGTCACGCAGCATCGTAATGTGATTAATGCTGCAAAATCAGCCAATGTGAAATTTATTGCCTATACCAGTTTGTTACATGCCGATACCTCTCCGCTGGGTTTGCATACTGAGCATGTGGAAACAGAAAAAATGCTGGCTGATTCCGGTATCCTGTATACCCTTTTGCGCAATGGCTGGTATACGGAAAATTATCTGGCCAGTGTGCCTGCTGCGCTTGAGCATGGTGTCTTTATTGGCGCGGCCGGAGACGGAAAAATCGCTTCCGCTGCCAGAGCTGATTATGCGGCAGCTGCAGCCCGTGTTATCAGTGAAGACGGGCATGCGGGTAAGGTGTATGAGCTTGCCGGAGATGAGGCGTGGACATTAAGCCATCTGGCGAAAGAACTGACTGAACAGAGCGGAAAGAATGTTGTGTATCAGAACTTAAGTCAGGCTGATTTTGTTGCTGCACTGAAAAATGCGGGCTTGCCTGATGAGCTGTCTGAAATGCTTGCTGACTCTGATGTTGGTGCGTCCGGAGGAGGATTATTCGATGATAGTCATACTCTGAGCAAACTGACCGGGCGGCCAACAATAACACTTGCTGAAAGCATCAAAGGTATTCTGTAACTTCTCTTCCGGCAGAGTTTCTGCAGGCACAGAGTACGGTATTTGCTGGTGGTAAATAAACATGATACCCGATGGCTATTATTAAAGCAGATACAGCTGAAAGAAAAAAATAGCCCGGCTATTGCCGGGCAAATTAATAATGGAAGGGATACTTATGACTTCTGCAACCGAATATACCTGCCGAAAGTTAAACGAAATATAAACAAGTATAATTACCTGGTATCAGATTTGTAATTAAGTCCAATGTGGGGGATTCATCTTTTTACTGGTCATTAAGTTATAATTTTAGATTTCTTACGATAAATATCTTTCATTGGTAAACGATTGTTCTGATTTGTCGATTTTTTGTCGATGGTTTGGTTTGTCAGTCAGCATATTATGCTTTACCCTTAATATATGTTTATCAGGAGGTTCATAATGAAAGATATTAATTTTATTGTAGGGCAGAACATCCGCGACTTAAGACACCGTAACGGCTTGACTACTAAGATGTTAGCCAAAATGTTGGGAGTATCACAACAACAGTTGTCAAGGTATGAACGAGGTGTTAATAAAATAGATGTCAGTGTTGTATTTAAGATAATAAATATATTTCACGTATCCTATGAATATTTGTTTCCTGAAACTGAGAATGATTATACTGAATCAATAAAAAGCTCCTTTGTCTATATGGAGCCTTTGGCAATCTGATAATACAAAAAGGTATAGTCACAATGTTATTTATTACTAAAAAATAATGAGTATCATTCTTATTAAAACATAGCAAATACACTATAATGCCAGCTTAACATATTGCAAGCTGGCTTTTAATTTTACTAAAATTTCACTCTGTATTTTTATCCTGTGTGAAAATATAGCTGCATAAAAGCGGGTATGTTAGCAGAGCCATGACAAACGTGCGGAAAAGGCATTATCTTACCAGCCGCAGATCGGTCATGCGTTCCGCCGGAACCGCTGAACCGGACAGGATAATGGTGTGTTTTCGTCTGGCTCTCGTCAGTCTTCTGGTTTTAAAAAGAGAATATTTATATTTTTTTTAATTGAATCTTAGTGAGTTATGGAAATTATTTCCCTCTGATGAATGGTAAATTATTTCGATAACAAACCGGAGGAACACATGAAAAACACACTGTATCTTTTAAGAATGGGATTTTCTGATTTAAATTATCCGGGCAGCCTTTTTCTTTGCCCTGACTGCACGCTGTTAGAAGGCGTTCTTGCAACCAATCCTGAACTGCGTGAATCAACAGACGTTGTTTACGTTGATTTTGAGAAACCAAGAAAGCCGCTTGTTGAGCTTATCGGGGAAGAAAATCAGTCACTGCCTGTATTAGTTTTTGCAGACGGACAAAAATTTATTAATGATGTTGACGGTATTCTGGCAGAGTTTGCCGTGACAAATGGCTGCCCTAAAAAGCACCCGTAACAGTGATCAATAAGCAGTAAGCAGTAAGCAGAAAAAAGCTTCATTTCAAATTGAAGCTTTTTATTGATTTTAACGTCAGTCACTGACTTTTACTTTTAAAGGGCGGAATTTGCTGTAACACCATAATCCGATGAAAATCATTTTTCCGAAAACAGCAGTAAATACACCAATAAAAGCCAGTCCGATAAGCAGGGAAGCCGGCAGAGCAGCGATACCTGTGATTAACTCACCATTTACCAGAACAGTACCGTAGCCAAACGTCCCCATTATGACAGTTCTGTCACTATTCCGGTGGCTGAGTGCAGTCAGGCAGTGTGGCCGGTGATGAGGAAATAATATAAGCCCGCACAGATCCATGTTATGGATAGTTTTTTATTCATATATGTTTTGACGCATGTGTTTGTTCAGGAGTATATTAGTCCGCAGTAATCATGCAGGAGCGGATATGGAATCGTTACAACTGTTTAAAATATTAAGTGACCGGACAAGGCTGGATATCATATTGCTGCTCAAAGCATCAGGTGAACTGTGTGTCTGTGATATTTACACCGCGTTAAACCTGTCCCAGCCAAAAACATCACGACATCTTGCTATGCTCAGGGAATCAGGATTATTACTCGATTCCAGGCATGGAAAATGGGTTCATTACCGGTTATCACCCGCTTTGTTGCCCTGGGTCAGAAATATTATCGATATTGCGTTCAGTACAGAAAAAAACAGGGTGTCACACCTTTTGAAGGTAATAACCGATAAAACATCATCCGGATGTTGTTCCGGCTGATTTTTTTAAATTAATACATGCGTTTTACCATATGTGTTTGTTGCGGTGAAAAATGTTTTTCCTGTATTTGGTGTTTACGGTACGGATAGCTTCCTGAAAGAGGTTTTTATGTTTATTGCGGCATTAATATTTATTCTGACCATTGCATTTGTTATCTGGCAGCCCAAAGGACTGAGCATAGGCTGGAGTGCGGCCACCGGTGCGCTGGCTGCATTATTATCCGGGGTGATAACCGTTCAGGATATCCCGGTTGTCTGGAATATTGTCTGGAATGCAACGGGTACATTTGTCGCTGTTATTATTATCAGTCTTATTCTGGATGAAAGCGGGTTTTTTGAATGGGCAGCACTTCATGTGGCAAAGTGGGGCGGGGGAAAAGGCAAATTATTATTCAGTTATATTATCCTGCTCGGTGCATGTGTTGCGGCCTTATTTGCTAATGACGGGGCAGCTCTGATATTAACGCCGGTCGTTATTGCTATGTTACTGGCTCTGGGATTCAGTAAGGGCACAACGCTGGCCTTTGTGATGGCTGCGGGATTTATTGCCGATACTGCAAGTTTACCGCTGATAGTGTCAAATCTGGTGAATATTGTCTCCGCTGATTTCTTTACGATCGGATTTACGGAATATGCGTCGATCATGGTGCCGGTAGATATTGCCGCTATTATTGCAACACTTGTTATGCTGCACTGGTTCTTTCGCCGGGATATTCCAAAACACTACGATGCGTCAAAACTGAATACCCCCGCATCGGCGATCAAAGATCTGAAAACATTTAAAGCAGGATGGTTTGTTCTGGTTTTACTGCTTACCGGTTTTTTTGTTCTCGAACCGCTTGGTATTCCGGTTAGTGTTATTGCGGCGATTGGTGCATTCGTTTTATGGCTGGTGGCATCACAGGGAAAAATAATTAATACCCGGAAAGTATTGCGCGGTGCTCCGTGGCAAATCGTTATTTTCTCACTGGGTATGTATCTTGTTGTATATGGCCTGAAAAATGCGGGGCTCACTGATTATCTGTCAGGAATATTTGATTATCTCGCGGACAAGGGTATATGGGCTGCAACACTCGGAACGGGTTATATCATCGCTTTTTTATCATCTGTGATGAACAATATGCCAACCGTTCTTGTCGGCGCATTGTCGGTTGAAGGCAGTAATGTGACAGGTCTTGTTCAGGAAGCGATGATATACGCGAATGTTATCGGTGCAGATTTGGGGCCTAAAATTACCCCGATCGGGAGTCTGGCAACATTATTGTGGCTGCATGTTCTGTCTCAGAAAAATATGGCGGTTACATGGGGGTATTACTTTAAAACAGGCGTTATTATGACCATTCCTGTTTTAACGGTAACCTTAGTGGCGCTGGTCATCAGGTTGTCTTTACTGAATTAATGCAAATTATTTTCATAAGACAATCAACTGCGATAGAAACTAAATATAGTTGTTTCTTTTATTAATGCAAAAAATGACGGGAAAATTGATTTTATATTTCACTTAGTCTCAGGTGGTATTATCAGTTAATAACGGTATGTTATTTTTCACTACATTTACATATAAAATAATCTTATGTAATAATGCCGGGGTCAATTATCAGGAATTAACCTTATGCATTATGTAGTTATATCTCATCTGTCATTATGTCTGCTTGTTGGTTGTGCTGAGGCAGGAAATAAAAGTCACTCTGAACTAACGATAGCCACCAAAAAAACACCCGATAATCGTATAAATAATACCACCGGTAAGCCTGGCTATATGCTTGCCGGTCGTTCGAAATTCGAGCAGGATGCAGAAAAAAGCCAAAATAAACTGAATGAGCTTTTTAAAGCCGGACTAAAAGAAAGCAAAAACACCGGTATCGATAGTGATTTTTCTTATAAACCCAATGAGTTTCCTTCCTATACTTATGGCCAGTATGCGGCGCCGGAGTTTGTCTGGAATAGTGAAAAGCAGACTTACGAAGTAAAACCATCAGCACGTATGACCTTAACAATAAGACCCTGATTTACTGCCGGTTGCGCCGGAGCTGAATCTTCGTGAAGGCAGGCAGCGAAAAACGGATACGGCATTAAACCACAAACCAATGTCAAATTTTCAGCGTCTGATCTTTGATTTGCAGGCGGAAATCGCAGATGATGATTATATAGTCACTGACAGGAGGTAAATTGTTATGTTTCCGGAATACCGTGATTTAATTTCCCATCTTCGCCAGAATAACCTTGAGTTCCGTACGCTGTTTGATAAACACAATCAACTCGATCATGAAATAGCCCGGCTGGAAAAATCAGACAGAAGTGGCTACAGTGAGGAAGTGGTGGAACTGAAAAAACAAAAATTACGCCTGAAAGAAGAGATCCACCAGCTTCTGAAAAATCCGCCGGAAGATGACTGAATTTCCCTTATATGCCATCGGTTTATCCGGTGGCTTTTTGTTTCAGACTTAATAATACGGGGAAAAGAGGATGATTCATTACCGGCAGATGGACAATACGGACTGCGGAAAGGTTGCTGCATTATTACAGGAGAACGCACAGTCACGGCAGGGGGGATTATCGGGAGAATACCCGCTGAAAAAAGTTGAAACGATGTTTGCGCATGCACTGACAGTGATTATTGCTCAGGACGATGACGTGATTGCGGGTGTGGTATTCAGCTTCCCGGCGCAGTCCGCACAAATATCCCCGGTGACCGCACTGATCTCACAGCAATTTGGTGAACTGCTGGAAAATAACTGGTTTTATGGCCCGGTCTGTATCGCAAAGGATTATCGCGGGCAGGGGATTTTATCTGCATTATATAAACAGGTGTGCGCGGAAAACAGCGGAAAGCCGGTTGCATTTATTAATCAGGATAATGAGCGTTCTGTTCGTGCGCATCTGAAATCCGGCATGAGAGAAGCAGGGCATTTTATCTGTAATGAGACCCCGTATTTCCTGATGATTGGTCGCTGAATATCATCGGGAATTATCTTTTACGGTTTTTATTTCCTGTTTTTACGTATCAGTGACTATACTGAAATCGTCATTATGATTTGCCGTATTAACATGATTTTCAACCGAGGAGCTTGTTATGGGGTATTACGAGTTAAAAAAATCGACCAAAGATGTATCACAGCCGTACTATTTTGTCCTGAAAGCCGGTAACCATGAAATTATCGCCACCAGCGAGATGTATGCATCAAAGCAGGGGGCGCTGAATGGTATTGCCTCCGTGCAGAAAAATGGTCCTTCTGAAGAGATTAAAGACCTTACCGGTAAATAAAATAAGCAGCAGAATTAATAAGGCTCCTGAACACATCAGTGAGCCTTTTCTTTTTTTACGACGCTGACCCATCCTGGCTGAAATACAATACCGGTTGTCCTGCATGCAAAAGCGAACTCCCCGCAGGCTGTTTATAGTAAAGGCAACGATTATGTTAAGCGGGGCTGTTTCTGTGTTTCTACTCTTATTTGCGTGTGGCTGTCTTGTCGGGTCAACAACCGTGTTATTCGGTTTCGGCGGCGGATTCTTTATTGTTCCTCTGCTTTATGCGCTGTTAACGGCGACTGCTGACAGTCATACCGCTGCTGCTGCCATGCATATTGCTGTGGCCACATCTACCGGCGTGATGATATTCAGCTCATCAATGGCGACACTTCGTCAGCATCGTGCAGGAATGATTAACTGGCCGCAGGTACGTCCGCTGGCAGGTTATATTGCCGCCGGTGCTGTCGCAGGCGCGCTGCTGGCGATCGCGGTTCAGGGGGCGTGGGTCAGATGGATTTTTATTGCTTACCTTGCCATTACTATTCTGGACAGCATTTTTCGTCCCGGATTTATGACACAGTCAGCTTCTCATTTGCGGGAAATGCCGGCGGGTACCACTGCGGCAGCCGGTACTGTCATTGGTGTTGTGGCTGCCTTTCTGGGGGTTGGGGGCAGCGTGATGACGGTACCGCTGATGCGCCGCCGTGGTGCGGAAATGGCACAGGCGACCGCCATGGCAAACCCGTTATCTTTGCCGATGGCACTGACCGGTACATTGACTTATATTCTTCTGGCCCGCAATGAAACATCGGAATTCGGCAGCGGATTTGCCGGTTATGTGGATATTCATGCCTTTGTTTTACTGATTGCCGGCTCCTGGCTGGGGCAGAAACTCTGTGCTCCGCTGATTGGTCGTATCCCGGACCGATTCTATGCCAAATCTTATCTGGCTCTGCTGATATTTGTACTGCTGGTTATGATCATTGTGCAGTAAACCGGATATCTCCGCCGAAAAATAATGATATGAAGCGAAACGGTATCTTATATATTACCGTCCGATTTTGTGATCTATCAGCTTTACTTATGTCTTTGGATGTCTTTAAATATCTTCGGGTTCTTTGTTTGTCAGATACTAAGCAAGGTTTACAGGAGACTCGATCATGTCACCAATGACGAAAAGTACGATGGTATACCCTACTGGTTTCTTCACCTGCATCGCGCTCATTATCTTTGTTATTGCGTTAGCAGTTTGATGACGGGTAATTAAGACGAAAGGAAAACCTCCCGTATGACGGGAGGTTTTTTTACGGCCGGTATGGCGCCGGTTTAATCCGCGGATAACACCGTTGTCATAATCAGATTGCGCTCTGTTTTTCCTCTTTAACTTTTTTCGCTTTTTTTCCTTTCTCATTTTTTACTTTTGCTTCGTGTTTTACGGTTTTAGCATGACTGTCCGCTTTAGTGGCGGTAATACCTGAATGTGCCGCAGAAACTGCCGGTGCGGATGTCGATGCCATTGCACCGAAAGAGAATAAACCGGCCAGCGTTGCAACAATAAGAGCTGAATGTTTCATTATGATATCCTCAGGATTACGGGAGTATTTATACCTGCTCAGCGGGTATGGATGAAACATATTCCTGTTTTTTTCGCCGCACAACGGGATATACATAAACAGTGGCAATATTTTCAAATCCCCGGGAAACTGACAAATACTGATATTTCTCTATAGGTTATATTTATAATAAATTACTTGTTAATCAATTAGTTAATCTGTTTATGTTTTTAATATAAACGAATCATCAACAAAAAATAAATTTATTATTTGTTCGCGTTCAGTTTTTTTTGTAATTCAGTTGTCAGCCGGATCAGGTGCGTCTTGTCTTTTTCTGAAAGGTATGTTGTGTATTTATCCGCAAAGCGGTTAATACGCTCCATTCCTTTGATGATCTTTTCAGCGGCTTTATCTATATCGTGTTGATTTGTATTCATTGTCTTTTCCTTTTCAATAGCGGTGTTATTACTATTATCAGAAAAAATAGTAATTAATAGCTTAAATTGAATTAATCCGGTTCATCATAAATAATTAAGGGAGTCTTCATTTTCTTTTTTCCGGAGAGGATTATCGTGAAAGGTTAAATAAGAAAATTTGCTCCGGAATACGATCAGGAGGCGTTTTTTTCTTCATCCGTCAGCTTAAATTTACCGGACATCACATCGGGTACCAGTTGATCAGGTTGCATGTCGGGATGGTCACATACATAGGCTTTCACCGCACCTTTTCTTTGCGGGGCAATAAAACCGGCCAGTCCCCGGAAAATACGTTTCTCCACATTGCATAATCCGCCTTCGCGTATTTCCATCGGGTGAACGAGCACCGCGTAGCGGGGACTGAATATCTTTTTCCACAGCGGCCGCGGGGAGGTCAGGCGTGAAACCGTCTTTTGCAGTGTTTTGGCGGCAGAGAGCATATCCCCGACCAGCAACCGGTTTGTGGTGAAGGGCGTTTCCGGTATCCCCGTCATTTCACGGTGTGTTCTGACATCACGAACGACAATTTTGTCCTGATAGAGCAGGATATAAAGGTAAAAGATATTCATAAGTCACTTTCCGGGCTGATATTGTTATCAGATCAATTTTAAATCTGCTGATAAAACAATCCATTGCTTTTTTCTCAGGTGTTGATCCGGATCTTGTCATTGACGGATTTCAGATCATTCACTACAATATTAATTCATTCAAATGAATTAAATTAAGGTGAGTTATGAAAATGATTAATACTGCAATACCGGCTGGTTTCTCTTTACAGGAGCGGGATCGCCGCTGGAATCTGGCGCGCGACATCATGCGCCGGCGCAATCTGGATGTTCTGATTGTTTACGGTGACCGGGAATCGGCTGCACCGGCCCCGTTTTGTGTGGATCACTATTTTACGAATGATCGTCTTGGCTCTGTGGTGATTTTTTATCAGGATAATGACCCGGTTGTCGTGACATTTGCGCCGATGATGATTGCTGACCATATGCAGGCCGCAATGCGCGGGGATAATCAGTGGTTGTCGCCGTCACAGATTATGGTCGGCAAAACCGGGCGTAATATCGGTGCGCTGCTCAGGGAAATGAATGTCCCGGCGGCGGCACAAATCGGTGTGATCGGGCTGGAGCCGTATCCGCCGTTCTATTTTGATGGTGCAATGCCGTTTAATACCCTGACCGGGATTAAAGAAGCGTACCCGCAGGCGGTGATCGTGCCGGTCTATCGTGACTTTTTTGTCCGCGCATCCGTGAAAAGTGAAGAAGAACTGGCCCATATCCGTCATGCCGCGGCGATTGGTGAAGCCATGAGTGAAGCGATGCGGGTGACTGCTGTGCCGGGAAACAGTGAGGCGGATATTGCGGCGGCAGTGACCGCCACCTGTTTATCCGCGGGGGGTTTTACTGCTGAGATTCTGATGGGGTCCGGCCCGGAATATATCGGCTGGGGTCAGCCGGCCTGGCAGTACCGTTCACAGAAACCAAGAGAGATTGCGTCAGGTGATATTGTATTGTCCGAAATTTTTGCACTGTACGGAATGTATGAAACCCAGCATCAGGCAGCCGTTGCGGTCGGAAAAATCCATCCGCAGCTGGAAAAAGCAGCTCTGGTCGCCAGAGAGTGTTATGACATTGGTGTGTCATATCTGAAAGAGGGCGTGACATTCGGGGAAGTGGTGGATGAAATGGAAAAACCATTGCTGGCTTCCGGCGGCTGGCATGTGCATCCGCTCATTCACAGCATCAATCCGTATGGCCCGATCGGCTTCGGTACTGCGCCGGGTATTGAGTCTCTGCCGCTGGTATCCCGTTACCGTAAAGTGGAACGTCTGCCGAATCCCGGACGGGAGCTGGTGCTGAAGGCGGGAATGAGTTTTGCATTTGAACCGAACTGTGCCTTTGGCTATCATCTGTGTAACCTTGGCGGCACGGTGATTGTCGGGAAAAACGGCGGAATTGAGCTTAATGATAATTCCACCCGGCTGATGCGTGCTGATCTCTGATTATACCGGTGAATGCCGCAAATGACGGATAAGATGAATAAACATGCGCTCTCCTCAGAGCAGACCAAAGAGAAACTGATACAGGCGGGCGTCCGCCTGTTTGCCCTGAGCGGCGTCAGCGGTGTCCGGACCCGGCAGCTGGCGGAGGAGGCTGGTGTGAATCAGTCGGCTATTCCTTATCATATGGGGGGAAAGTCGGGTGTATATGCGGCGGTGATCCGTAAAATCACGGATGATCTGGCGGCAGTCACGGATGTCAGCGGGATTGATGCCGCCACGGCAGCATTGATGGTACAGGCGCATCCGGGTAAAACAGCACTGAAAACGGTTCTGACCAGTATGGTTACCGGGCTGTGCAGAGCACTGCTGTCGCCGGAGCGTGCGTTGTATGCCACACTGATTTTGCGGGAACAGCTGGAGCAGACTGAAAATTATAATGTGATTTATCAGTCCTTTATCGAACCATTTCATGAACAGCTCACCCGTCTGGTACAGCTTGCTGATGTACAGGCAGATACCAAAACAGCGATTATCAGGGCACATGCACTGATAGGACAGATTCTGGGATTTGTGGTGGCGCAGAAAGCCTATCTTCGCCGCAGTGAAGAAAAATCAGTCAGTGAGGATTCACTGACAGCCATTACCGGACAGATTGTGCTGCTTTCATGTCGTGCACTGGGACTGGATCAGGAGTGAGAAATCGTGCCGGACGGTGTCCGGCACGCTTAAGTTTGCTGTCATTACCAGCCGGGAACAGCCCCGCCGTTAAAGAGGGTTTCAGCGGCCTTTGCTACTTCCGGTGACTGATAAGCTTTGATAAATTTCTGCACATTCTCTGCGTCTTTATTATCCTCACGGGTGACAATAATATTGACGTACGGTGATTCTTTATCTTCGATAAACACACTGTCTTTTACCGGAGATAAACCGGTCTGCTGAAGATAGGTAGTGCTGATAATCGCCACAGTCACTTTCGGATCTTTAATCACCCTTGGTAACTGGGCACCTTCCAGCTCCATGATGTTCAGTTGCAGCGGATTTTCGGTAATATCAAGCGCGGTAGGTAATAAACCGGTACCGGACTTTAATTTAATCAGCTTCTCTTTTTCCATTAATAATAATGCGCGACCCAGATTTGTCGGGTCATTCGGCATAGCGATAGTATCGCCGGTTTTTAATTCACTGATATTGCTGATTTTATCGGAATAACCGGCCATCGGAAATACAAAGGTATTCCCCACTGCGACCAGATTATAGCCCCGTGCATTATTGTCCTGAGCCAGGAACGGACGATGCTGGAAGACGTTAGCATCGAGATCACCGTTGGCTGTCGGATCATTCGGTAACAGGGAGCCGCTGAAGCCGACCAGCTCGACATCCAGTCCGTATTTTTCTCTGGCCACTTTTTTGGCAACCTCGGCCACATCCTGCTCGGCACCATTAATCACACCGACTTTAATTTTTGTCATGTCAGTTGTGCCCTTATCACAACCTGACAGTAACAATCCCAGCGCTAAAACAGCACCGGAAAAAAACAGAGAAAATTGTTTTTTCATTATGTTCACCATTCTGTTTACTGAAAGTATGTCTCAGTAAATAGCGGCAAAATGAAAGAAAGGTCAACGGGAAGGGTGATGCAAAAATTTCATCTTGACAGAAATAAAAAAAAGCCCGCAATCCGCGGGCATAATCACAACATTTCTTCAGGGTACTCTCTACTTGGATGAACTTACTATACCGGAGCGGATGTGTAGTAGTGTCCGGCTTTTTAAAGTCTGGTTAATGTATTATCGGGATTTGTCAGTGAATGATGACAAAATGTGACAAAGGACACGTTAATATTTGAAAGTTATTGTGATGAGAAAAAAAGAATATAGCAAACCGGAAAAAGGTTGCTGTATTGATCAAATACGCAGTTACTGACCTGTTCCGGAAAATATATTCCGTTATACTCATTTCGGAAGCCTGCATAATGATAAGTAATGCATATTGTTATTTATCAATGATAAATGGAGAAATAATATGCCAAATAAAATCTTTTCACCAAAATATAATCCTGTTGAGCGGGTGGCTTTTGATATGGCACTGGCTCTTGCATCAAAAATGGAAGCAGTTAATACACCTGCACAATTAATGGACGAGATTGCGGCACTGTATCCGGAATGCTACAAAGTTGCTGATAATCAACGTAAGCGGGAGTATCTCGGATCACATGTAAAACTGCATTCGGTCGGATAATGTGATAAACGCCGGGTGTTTCCCCGGCGTTTATCTGTCACTGTTCATACTTTCGCCGTAACGCCGTATCCGGACTTCGGTTTTGACGGATAGCGGTGGGCGGAATACAGTGATGTGCTTGTCAGGCAGCAACTGCCGGCAGAATTCACAGTATAAGTGCGGCGGACTGAGAGTGCTTTTGTGACTCTGTTCATTGGCTGCCTGTTCAGCGATAAAACCGGTTCTTCCTGAATACGCTCTCCGTTAATGTGCTGTCCGTTATTATGTTCCCCGCTGAGGGCGGCTTTCAGCTCTTTGTTAAGCTGGTACTCTGCCTGTAATTGCTGTCTGCGGGCAGACCGGCGGGCTCTGGCGCAATGATATCCGCGACAACTCATTTCTGTCTCCTTTACCTTTCTGAGCATTAATACTAATAAAAATACTATTGGTATTATTCTGGCATGATGTCTGTCACTGCAAAATAGCTACCATAAGTATTATTTTTACCCGAAAAATACCCTCTGCCGGGAGGGTGAAGATAATTACAGCTTCATCATCATCTGAACGGCAACACCGATAATTTTGCAGTCACCGTTGACTTTCATCGCTGGCCACGTCGGGTTAAGTCCTTTCAGATACCAGTTGCCACCGTTGATAACCAGTTTTTTGAATGTGGCTTCGTTAGAATCTGTCAGTTTTGCGACGACCAGGCTGCCGTTTTCAGAATCTTTGCCGGTATCAATAAGGATCAGCGAGCCGTCAGGTACGCTTTTACCGGTCGGGGCTGTCATGGAATCCCCTTCGACTCTCAGCCAGAATGCAGCACCCTGAACATGGGTTTCTGATTCATACCATTCATCAATTTGATCCAGACAGTAGGCTTCATTTGCTTCATTCCAGGCACCCGCCTGTACCCAGCTTATCACCGGGTATCGGGGGGAGGGCTTGTAAGGCCGCAGGCCGGAAATATTGCTGTCAATAGCAGCGCTCAGCGCCTGTGCCTCAGTGGCGAGAGACGGGCTGAAATCTGAAATCGGGACATTAAGTTGTGCGGAAAAAACACTGGCTGTCTGTAAATTCAATGCGTTACGGCCATTAAGATAGTGACCGACGGCGCCCTGGCTGATATTCAGTATGTCAGCAATGCTCTGCTGGGTGATACCCAGCTCTTTTTTCTTTGACTCATACAAAGCTTTCAGTCTTCGGCAGTCTGCCAGCTGTTCTGTCGTCAGTTGTCGTTTTTCATTCATACTATAGTAATACCAAAAATCAGATTTTTGTCAATACTAAAGATATTGACATGTTTAATAGTTATGGTATTATTATATCCATCAACAGATGATGTTGTACCGCTCTTTAACAGTCTGCGCTGAAAAATGCGCACAAACCCGGGAGGCATACCGTTGTGTATTTCCGGGGCAGGTATGCGAAACGCATCGCCATCAAACATGAGTCCCGCAAACGGGATTATTGCCGGTATTATCCGGCAACATTTATATTCAATCAATTTATTTAAATTTCCCTGACAATTATTTATATTTTATAACTATCGGTATAGTGCTATTTAATACAGTGCGCTGCTGATTATTTATAGGGTAATATTACGGAGGATGTCCTAATGACTGAGGAAAAATTTAAAATCTATACCGATATTATCCGGGCCTGCCGGGACTATGAATATTTTACTAATAGTGATGCTGCACAATATACCGGAACATCTGAAATTTTTATCCGGACATATACTACAATTTTGCATAAAATCGGCAGTCTGGTAAAAGTGGGAATGGTTAAACAGGGGCGGCATTATATTCCGCAATATGCGGTGGCACAGGATGCTGTCACGCGCCTGTACCGCTACGTTCGTGAAATCAGAGGTGAGCCTGAGCCGAATCCGGTAATGAAATGTCCGTCAAAAGGAATGAAGCGAATTAAATTTTGCGGGAAAACTGTCAGTAAAGCCTATATCTCTCCGGGATTCGGACGCTCTGCGATTACGGATATTGATTCCCGGTTAAAGGCCGTCAGAAATAAAGAGCCGGAAACAACGGTGCATTAATTTTTATATTTAATCCATTATCTGAATTTACCTTTCAATAATATTTACGGAACACTCTGCAAGGGAGTGTATATGAGCATGTCAGATAAATATTCCGGGCCCGCAGCATATACCTGGGGGCTTATTACTTCTGTTCTGGGAGTGTTATCGCTGGATCAGTGGGCAGTCCTTATCGGGATTGTCTGTACCATTGGTACATTTTTTATCAATTGGTATTACCGGCGGAAAGAGTATCAGATAAAAGCCGGAGAACATCATGAATAATAATCTGAGCAAAAAAGCAGCTGCCGCCGCTGCCGGTGGTGCTGTTGCCGCTGCCCTGGTACTGATCACGGCCTATGAGGGGGTGGAATATAAACCTTACCGTGATGTGGCCGGAGTACTGACAGTCTGTTACGGGCATACCGGCGGTGATATTCAGACGGGAAAAATTTATACGGCTGATGAGTGCCGGGCGCTGCTGCACCGTGACCTTGAGAAAGTCCGCCGTGCTGTTGATCCGATGATTAAAGTCCCGGTTGACGATACAACCAGGGCCGCCATCTATTCTTTCGTGTATAACACCGGTCCCGGTGCATTCTCGCGTTCCGCGATGCTGCGTAAACTCAATGCCGGTGATATCGCCGGTGCGTGTGACGAAATGAAACGCTGGACATTTGCAGGTGGTAAGCAGTGGCAGGGGCTGATTAACCGGCGCGAAACGGAGAACGCGGTATGTCGTGCAACCCTGTAGTGCTGATTATTGCCGCGATCATCTTACTGACAACCTGTCTGCTGGCAGGTTGTTATCTGTATTCACTTCCTGATTACTGCCGGCCTCTGCCGGGACATCCGCAGGCAGAAGTCATTCATTATCAGTGTGAAACATTATGAATATCCTGACAAAAATAGTGTCCGGTATCTGCATTGTGATATTGACCGGCCTGTTGCTGACCCTGCATCTGTATGGCGGCCTGAAAGACAACTATCGGGTACTGAAGGATAAATATGACCAGCAGCTGGCCGTCAATCATCTGACGCGGACAGCATTTATGGCCGGACACCGTATTGCACTCAGTAATATCCGGGCAAAGCAGGCGGAGGAAGCGGAACACATCAATGTTAAGACAATTATCAAAACAGAACTTAAAGAGAGTGAATGTGCTGTTGCTCCTGTTCCTGATGGTGTCACTGGCGGGTTGCAGCAATACGAAAGAGATATTCGTGCCCGCGCCGTCAGTACCGGTTCCGGCGCACCTTCTCGCTGACTGCCCGCTGCCGGTTATTCCGGATGAACTGACTTACGGCGGCGCGATCCTGCTGCTGGCCGATGCCATGAAATCAATTGCAGGCTGCAATCACGATAAGCAGGCAATACGTGAGTTTGAATATATGCGTGCTTCCGGAGCGGATTATAAGGCATCTCAATAATGCTGTATATTTAAACAGTTCAATATTGGACAATGTTATTTGAGGATTAAAAAATGACAGAAGTAAAAAAGGGAACGTGTTGTGAGAATGGTCAGACAGTTATCAAGGTGATTGTTAACAACTGCTGTAAATGCGGATGTGAGTGTGAATGTCCGGAGCCGGAAAAACCGAAACCGACGTGTCCGCCGGAGCCGACATGTCCGCCGGTAACACCAACGTGTACATGTCCGCCGATCACAACCCCGAAGGTAACAACTCCGTGGATAACAACACCGGAAGTGACAACACCGGAAATAACATCCCCGGAAGTGACAACCCCGTGGGTGACAACTCCGGAAGTGACAACTCCGTGGGTAACAACTCCGAAGGTAACAACTCCGGAAGTGACAATACCCCGAGGTACTAACCCACCGTAAGGTATTACCGGTTATATCTGCCCCGCGAACTGTGGGGCTTTTTTTTTGTGAAAATAACTACCTGTAATACAGGTGCTTATGGTTTAACTGTGGATTGTCAGTATCCCACAAAAAGTTTCATTCACTTTCAGAGGTCTTCGTCCATACTGATAAGTAAACTGAGTGAGATGTCACCAGACGTGGGTTTGAATTAATTTATTGTTTTTAATGGGTTATTGGACTTGGTGGGAATATTTGAGATGTATAACTGGTGTCCCCTGCAAACACCGAACACGCTCTCATTATATTGGAATTGTTAGTAATTTTATGTTGGTGTGCAGGGGATGCCCGCAAAGATGCCCACAAAGACATTTTAACGGCATGAAAAAGAGTTTTTCCACTTACGGTAATCACCCATTTTCCAGCGCGACCTTTCACCGATTTTTATCGGCTTTGGCAGGTTGCCTTTATTGATCTGGCTGTAGAAATATTTGGAAGTGAAGCCAGCATCTCGCGTCATGAACTTCATGTCAATTAAAGAATCATCGTTAATGTTATCCATACTTCATCTCCTTCTCCAACTTAAATAAATACACGTTCAGCCAGATAGCCGGTATCGATCGCTTATGGTGATATTCGGTTAATAGTGACGTGAATTGCCTGAGGTGTTTCTTCAATATGGTGCGGCGCTTGTCGTCGTTAAGCGGGCGATTAGCGTCGAGTTCGTGATAGCATTCCCTTGCTATTCGTCTGCGTCCGTTCTCTGCTTCCTGTGGTGTCATTGGTCACCTCAGATTTGTGATTCCCGGATTTGTCTGGACAGGGTGACGCTCAGTTCATCGATTTTATCAGCCATGTCCTGAAGCGACTGAATATCATCCTTGCGCACTTCAATGGTGATTATCTTTTTAATCAACTGCTCCAGTTTTGGGTAATAACCAATGGTTGCCGTAACTTCCTGTCCGGCATTCTTCCCTTCTTTAGCTATTTTAATTTCGCTGAGGATTAACTGGTGTGGGTCTGATGTAATAACGTATTGGCCTAATTTAATATTCATTTTTCATTCTCCGCCTCTTTCATCATCAGGAAACAAATCATAGCTGCGCGATAGTAATTGTCGTCGCAATAGTTTATTACTGGTTCAATAGAATAATCCCACCCACCATCATCACTAATTACAGACCCTACATGAGCACACCAGGTTTCATATAATTTGTCATACGCTACCGTTATTTTATTCTCAATAATAATCGGCATTGCGTCCGCTGGGTTGTTGCAGGGGTCGAAGATTACCCAATCACTTTTGATATTATAAGTAACCACGCCATGCGGTAAAAATCTAAACCATTTATGTTTTATTCTGGCGGCGCGAAACACAGCCTTATTAATCTCAAAGTCTGATTTGTCACGATATTTGTTCATTCTATTTTCTCCATCTTATCCCAGCCCAATAACTCAGCGGCGGCATTAAAACTATCGACATAATCGTTATAATCACGGTTCCAGCGAGTGCCAACTATGTTGTAATAACCGCTATAAGCCTGCATAAACCAAAGTATTTTTGATTGATATTCAGATGCTAATTCTTCCAATAAGTCCTTTGGTACCTGAATTGGTTCACTCTCCATGGATAACCTCCCCGCAAATCACGTCAACATTCCGCACAGCCATTACCTGCACTGCGCGGCTTTCACATTCTTCGAGCGTATAAATATCATCGGTAACAGGCACAGCAGAGCCGTGCATTACCAGTAGTAATACAAATCCGATGGTCATGGTTATTTCCCGATGATTTTATTGCTTAATTTCTGGTGCTGATTTTCTGTATCCGGCTTTATATAGTCTCTCGGCATACATATAAGCAGTTGCCATGCCTGTGTCAGCAATATTAAGTCCTTTATCAGTGGTTATATTTGCCAGTGACAAGTCTTTTGCCATTTGCTGAATTTCCTTTTCAGCTATTTCTTTCCGCTTTTCATCTGCCAACTGCTTCGCCAAATCTGAGCAGTCAAAACAGATATTTGCTGCCTGCCCCTGAATTAAATTATTTTTACCGACATTACCGCCACAGAGGTTACAGGCATCTTTCGGGTCTGGTTCTGGTGCGACAAATTGCATTACCTGACCGTGCATCACGTATTCACTTTTCATATTCATTCCTCTGTTATCAGCATATAAGCCCTTATGAACTCTTCCGCGACCGGCGCGATGATGGCATTTCCGTAGGCGCGGAGTTTTCCCACCCGACCGGCAGCATCATCAGTTCTCTCGCCAAAGTCAGGTGGCAGCATTCGAGAGTTTTTATCTGCTCCCGTGACGGCTTGCCATCCATCCCAAACATGTGCAGCCATAGCTGGCGGTACAGCGTGTCGTTTCGCATCTTCCCGTCTTTCCGGAAGAATGACTGACTCACATCCCCGCATTCCTTCCATTCCCTGGTTGTTGGTGTTGCCCACCCAATACAATCGCTGTCTGATATGCGGCGCACCGAAGCCCGCAGCGCATAAATCGACCGCAGCTGTGGCGTAGTTCGTTGCTTCCAGGTCAGTTTGAACAAGGTCGAGCCATCCGAGGCCGTCTTTACTTGCAACCTGCTCACCAAAGATAACGCCAGGTTTGCACTCGTTGATGAGGTGGAAGAATGCTGGCCAAAGGTGCCGCTCATCAGCAAACCCATTTCCTTTGCCTGCCGCGCTGAAAGGCTGGCACGGACAGCTTCCTGTCCAGACTGGTTTATCATCCGGCCATCCTGCACGGCGCAGGGCAAGTGACCACACTCCGACACCGGCGAAGAAGTGGCATTGTGTGAATCCGCGTAAGTCATCTGGTGTGACATCTTCAATACTCCTTTCGTCCACTACACCCGGAGCTATATGACCGGCAGCAATGAGGTTCCGTAACCACTGAGCAGCGAACGGATCGTTTTCGTTGTAAAATGCAGTCATTGTTATTTCCTCTGCATCCCTGCATTACGCTTCATCCTGAAACGGTGGGGTTATTTGGTTAAATCATAGAATTCCGTTTCTATAATTTTTTTCCAGATGAGACTCCTTACCAGCAACCTCTATACTTCCTTTAAGTAATTCACGGTTAGCCTTTCCAATGGGGTTATCTGGCCTTATATCTAGACCCTTTAATGGCTTGGACGCAGAATCATGCTGATTTATTATTTCTCGCCTTTTTATGTCAACCCGTTCACATACCTCATCAAAGCATTCTTCACAGGAAGAGAAACCCCGATATTCATATCCGCTATAATCATCAATCTCTTTTTTGCATAAGCAGCATTTATTCATGGCGATATCCTGTGCTGGCTATTTAATATACTGTTGTTATTAAAGCTGAAATCCTTTCCACTGATTACCGTACTCAATGCCGAGTGTGTTTAAAGCGGCATCCATTGCCTCAATAAACTCCGGTATCTGCTGGTCGAATTCCTGCATCATCTTTTCGTCGCGCTCTACCGGTATGTGGACAATTTCCTTTCCTCCCGGCATGCGTGGGTCGTAGTTTGCGAAGTGCCAGACATCCTTTCCGGTGATCCACATTGAATACTGAACCTGAGCGGTGTATTCCCTTTTCATGGCCTTAATTCCGTTTAAAGCCAGGTCGATAAAGACTTCCGTTGTCTTGGGGCATTTAAGCTCAAGGCCAGCGCCGTCACTGCAAATACCGTCTGGAGAGCATGCTGTCCGCAGTGATTCATCCCTGAAAATTATCGGGTCTTCCGTGACCGTCAGGCCGCTGTAAAACTCGAATGTCATCCGTGCTTCGAGTTCGTAATCTTTTCCCCATTCCAGAGAACGGGCGCTAACATCCTTGTTCACACCGGTGCAGACTTCACCGATAAGCGTATTGAAATACGTCTTTTTTGTGTCGCTCCATGTCGTCCCTGAGCGTGGTTTTGTGAGCACTTTCCAGACCTCTGAGGCGGTAATCACCCCGAGGCGCAGTGACATCCATTCTTCGCTTCCCTGCGATATGTTTGATAAATCGATGCCGGTTTTGCTGAGAATGATGTCGTTACTGATCATTATTCGCCTGCCTTTTTCCTGAGCATATCGATGATGGTGTTAGCCTCAAATACAGTGAGCTGTTCCGGGTGGGAGATAGGGCGGTTGAATTTTTTACTGATGAATGCGAGGAATGTATCGCTCCAGTCGCCATCAACCTTAATCATCAGATCGGCGATATCCTGTAGTTGGGTTTCTCCTGCCGGCGTAACATCACGTTCCTGTGATTGCTCACCTTTAAAATCGATACCTTCGCCGGATTCTGTGTTCACATAATCGATGGCATGATCAAGTCGCTCACGGCGAGGCCAGTATTTAGCCGCCTGCTTCACAACTGTTTTCAGTATCATCTGTTCTTCGTCAGTTACCCACGGGCATGACTTTTGTTTTGATTTCCATGCCTTCCAGGCTGATGACCGGTCACGGATTGCATAGATATCAGCAATCGGCATTGTGTGCGTCAGGTAATCGCCGTCATCTGTTTTAACTACGACATACGCTCCGACAATATCGCCGCGTTCTTCTGCCGGTGCGAAAGCGTTGTATTCATGCCGAGGGGCTGTATCGATAGATGTGAGCTGGAAGTTATCGTTTTTGCGGACAATGCTGGACTGGCACCACTTTATTGCACCTGATTGCTGCGCAATGTGCATCAGCCCCATATAGCTGATATCGAGACAAACCTTTCTGTCCCGCGGAACAAGATAAGCCAACTTTTGCGCCGGATTCAGACTGATGCCGATGGCGGCAATATTCATTATTGCACTGCGAACCGACACCAGATTATTTAACGCCGTGGTCGCCAGGTAATCGTTATTGGCAAATATTTGCATAGCGAACTCAGATTCCCTTTTGAATGCTATGCTCGGCTCACTGCAAACCTGCTCAAAGTCCGTTTTGAGCGGGTTTATTGTTTCGTACACTTTTTGTATTGCGGTACTCATTGCTCACTTCTCCAGATGAGGTACGCATTCCGAATCCCTTCGATTAATGCATCCAGTGATTTGCCGCTTTTGATGAAGATAGGATCCATTATCTTTTCCATTTCCGGCGATAAGATATGCTCAGGGAGTCCATCAATGAACTCGTCAGCATCCATACACAGAGCATCGTTTACGGAATCCTGCCATGCTGCATGTTCCAGCCGCCGCTCTTCCTGAGCATCCTGTGCTGCGTATGCGTTCATGCTGCGCTCCTTCCTGCAATCTGTGCGATAACATCCATGTCGAACCCTGCTTTCCGTAGCGTTTCAACTGCTGATTGCTCATCCATGCTCCGCAGCCAGTTACCGACTAATTCCTGTATGTCGGCATCGCTATTTCCTATAGCCTCAGAATCAAGTCCGTTGATAAATACCCGTCCGTGGGTAGTGATTACCGACTCGCCGGCTCTACTGGAACAGCTGAAGTGGTCGCAAGTTATCTGCATAAATCCCCCTTACATCGCCGTCGGGATAACAGCTACGGCGGCGACAATTACGAGTGCTAAATACTCAACCCAGCGCGGAACGTGATTATTCCGCTTTGCCTGAGGCGTAGTGATGCGCACCGCGTTAAAGTCGAACGCAGCGCGACAAGGTTTAGTTTTCATGTTGTTTACCTGCTGATATCCCGAGGTGGGATAGGGTGGGTTACTTCTGTGTGAAAGAGAGCAGGGCGGCTATTCGCGGCCAAGTGCTTTGTTGATTGCAGCTCTGGCTTGTTCTTCAACCTCCATCGCGTGACCAAGATAAAACCCGTCTGCGGTAACATCCATGCCGATGTTATTTGCGATGTTGATATATTTAGCCATTGATTGCTGGATACCTTGCAATGCTGATAATAACTCCGGTGCTGCCGCCATCAGTTTCGCATTAGCTGTCGCCTGCTCCTTTCCGATGCGTTTTCCCATGACGACGCATAATGTATTTCCGCCTCCATGAATAGAGCCTCCGATTGTTTCGTTAAGCCCGCGACTGCCTGAATGAGTCCACGGTGCGGGTGTGCCTTTAAACTCCATGCTGTTCGCCATGTAATATTTTTGTTGCATTGTTACCTCGCTGTGTAATAGTTACAGCCATACATTTAAATTTTCATGAAGGGACTAATCATGGATTTGATGACTTTAAGTGATTCGTTGATAATAGGGGCATTCTCCCCTGTTACACTTGCGTTTAGACTGTTTGTTGACTTTGCTGCGCTAACTTTCTTTTTAGGTTGAGAATTATGAACATGACCCCTGAACAACTTGAAGAAATCATCAGTAAGGCCGTAGAAAAAGCCATAACCCGATCGTTCATCAAGTACCTGAAAATAGTTATCGGTATTCCGGTTGTTGTTTTTATCATCCTTGCGGTAATCGGATATTTCCTTTATCCGAAGTAATGCCACTATGCACTTCCCTGTGCTACGTGATGTCCGAATAGTTATCCCCGATGCGGGGTGTTAGTCATACTTAACGCCGCAGAAAGGGCAGTAAGACATTTTTACGCAGTTACTGAGACGGGTAATATTTTTTGCCATCTCACCGCTTTTCTTTTTAGCCCGGTATGCGAGTTTGTAATTGAGCATTACGTAGGATTTGCCATCCTCAAGAGACAGCATTTTGTTATCCCAATCTGTTTCATAATCAATTATTTCGCCACCGGCAGGAACCTGTTGTGAAATGTGCTTTTTAATCTTCCCGCCCATTTCATTCATGCAGTTGCACATAACGTTATCCTTTCGTGATTGTGTTGTTAGTCAGTATTGGTGATTGACCGATGGTCATGCTCTGGCCGTGATACCACCGTTCGGCATAATCGGCTTGCGGTTCATTCTCAGCTGCTTGCGTATGTTGCCTTTCTGCGAACATTCCTTATTTTTGCTAACTGAGCATCGGTAGCGCCTTTGTGATACTTGCTGATGTGCATTACCGGTATTCGTGGGTCAAATGTCCTCAGACACAACGGACAGGTCACTTTCGTTTTCATGCGCTGCTCCTATCAAATGACTTATGCAAATATTGGTATTTCATAAGCGATCTGTAGTGCATCTCATTGACCACTTAGCTAGCTGGTTCCGCCGAGTGCCCGACGCATGGTTTAAAGTCGCGCCGTTCGACTGTGGTTATCTCCGGTTGCCCTTCGATGGATATAAATATAGCCAAAGATATTTATCATGTAAATAGCCAAAGATATATAAATTATAGATAAAGCTATATGTTTATGTATTTAAAGGGTAATTATTTTTTACTTGAGGGTATTTTTTATAGCTAGATCACAAAAATTAGGCACAAAAAAACCTGCCGAAGCAGGTTTATCGCGGGGGAGTGGATGGTTACCAACCCATAACAGACCAGTTAAAGACGCGACCGATTATTTTAACGTCGTCTTCATTCGCTATTTCATCGGGGTAATCTGATGAATTAAAACTACGGATTATTAATTTACCACCTGGGCGGCGCATCAATATTTTCACCCGTAACAGATCATCTTGTTCAATGGCGTACACGCCGCCATCAATGACTTTTTTATGTCCCGTGCTAACTGATACTGTTGCGCCATTCGGTATAACTGGAGACATACTATCTCCGTGAACGGGGAATGCCATGGCCTCGCTTGGGTGAACGCCATACCGGTTTAAGGTGGATCTGGAAAAGCGTAACTTATACCCATTTTCATCCTCAGCTCCATCACAGCCATATCCAGCCGCTAACTCAATACTTTTGTAAAAAGGAATCTCAACCTCGTCTTTGTCTAATGGGGTTCGGCTATCCCATGCCTCAACCTTTTCAGGATTTATCGAGTCCATAGGGACGCCATCAGAAGCGTGGTCATTTAAAAAATCCGGAGCCACCCCCTCACCAGTAGCCAGCCAAACAGGATCGACGTTCAATGCATGGGCTATCTCAACGGCCTTCCTTGAGCTGTGAGCCCTGCCTGATGTCAGCTTCCATATGCTTGGCTGAGCCATACCAACAGCATCACCAAGTGATGATTGTGTGAATCCACGCATCTTCATGGCGAGGTTTAGTCGTTCAGTGAATGTTGTCTTTTTCATATCTCAATTATATAGCCGCAGCTATCCTCCAACAAACAGCCAAAGCTATTTACTTTTAAAATATCTAAGGCTATTATTGGTTATATTCCAACAGCCGAGGTTATTTATGAAAAACAAACTTATCGACAAGGCTATTGGCATGGTGGGCAACCAACGGAAATTGGCTGACGCCTGTAACGTAAAACAACCCACAGTGTGGGCTTGGTTACACGGACGGAAAAAACCATCTGCCACAAGCGCAAAACGTATCGAAATGGTGACAAACGGAGCCGTTCTGGCGAGTCAGTTAAGACCTGACCTGCATGAAATTTTTGGGTGATTAAACATCACCGACCAAAAAGAAGTAGCTGAACGGCACAGCATATTGTCGGGCGGGCGGCGTATCTCCAAGGAGACAATGTACCGAAGAGGCAAAACCCACCAAATTACATTTTTTCAACACAGCAACACCTCACAGGAAGTGAGCGAATAACTGTATCTCAATAAGGACATTATGAATTATGGAAAATGCAAATCCACGCAAATCGTTTAACCGGTTTGTGTCAAATCATCTGATGGCAACAGCTCATCAGGCACTGAGAAGCACCACACAGACAGTGGTTGCAAAACTGCTCGGTGTACACGATTCAACAGTCTTACGCAGAACAGAAAAGTTACCGGAGATATGCGAGACATTGGCCGCAGCCGGTATCACAGATTTTGTTTTGCCAGGCGAGAAGAAAATCAGCGAGGAAGAGTACCGGTTTCTGTGGAAGCAGATCGGCGAACTCTCTCTGATGAGAACAAAAGAAAACGCCCCGGCTGTTGGAGCAGCTGAGGCGCATTAAGAAAAGCACTTAACTTTCACACTGTATCAATAACCAGTGATTTAGGAAAGGGGAATATACGGTTTCCCCTTTTTTGATACAGATAACGACGGAGTAATTATACATGAAAGTAATTACGAAACAAAGATATGGAGGTCGCTATGGGGACGAGACATCTTGGTGAGATGAGCGTTCATCGAGAAGTATCTAAAACATTGGATTTACCAAGCGATTTCAGGACTGAGGGCTGGGTGTACGTCCTCAGCAATGAATACATGCCAGGCATTTATAAGATCGGTATGACAACCATCTCACCAGAGAACAGGGCGAGAGAGCTTTCATCCGCTACGGGCGTCCCAGACCAATTCAAAATTGAAGCTGCATTTTATTCTTCGTCTCCCGGTGAGGATGAGGCCTGTATTCATGACTATTTATCTGAATATCGGATAAATGAATCCAGGGAGTTTTTCAAGTGTGACCTGAATGAAATCACAGATGCATGTTCGGAAGTCTGCCTTGCAAGGGTTGGGGATAAAGTTGAAGACCTTGCTGATTCATTCGATGTTATCTGCACAGAAAAACTTAATGAGCTAAATCTGGATGAATTATTCGAGTCTATTGGTATCGATGTATTCGGCTGCAAGCTTGCAACAGCAGAAAGGCTTATCCGGCTTGCCGTCCATCTCTGTAAAAAACAATTCGTTGCCTCTCATTCACTTTATTTCAGCGATAGTTCCGCATACCTGATACACAGCTATATAGGTCAGAAGCATGAGGAATGGGAAAGGAACAATCCTGAGTTAGCACTAAAATCGGAGGTGCCTTTTTAATGGCCAGAGCAAGAAATATTAAGCCCGGGTTTTTCACTAATGATGACCTGGCGGAGTGTGATCCTTATGCCCGTATTCTGTTTGTCGGGTTATGGACAATCGCAGACCGTGAAGGCCGTATGGAAGACAAGCCACGCAAGATTAAGGCAATGGTTCTTCCTTACGATGATGTTGACTGTGACAAATTACTGGCGCAGCTGCATGGTAAAAACTTCATCACCCGGTATTCAGTGGACGGAAATGATTTTATCCAGGTGAATAACTGGAAGAAGCATCAGAACCCTCACGTTAAAGAAGCGGCCAGTGAAATACCTGAACAGTTATCGCAAGATACTGATAATAAAGGAGCACCAGAAAAGCATAGTACTTGCATGGTGCAAGAACAGGAAGAGCATACAACAATCCCGGCTGATTCCCTTAACCTGATTCCTGATTCCCTTAACCCTATAAACACCCAAGCCGAAAAACCGGCTTGTCCTGACGAGCAAAAAAATAACCTGGCAAGTATTCACCAGATGTCGAGCAAGTATGCATTCGAGGGAGAAGTGATCCGCCTGAACCACAAAGACTTCGCTGAGTGGAGCGGGCTGTATTCGAATATCGACCTGGTGCATGAGCTGAAACGGCTGGATATCGAATTCAGGGCTGAAAAGCCTAAAAACTGGTTTATCACTGCAAGCCAGAAACTCAACTACCAGAACAAAAACTCAGCGCCTGCCCGTCGCCGTGTCGGTGATCGCATTGTGCAGCCATCGAGAGCGAGTGAGTTCATACCGGAGGACTTCTGATGGCAACAGCAGCGCAGACTCTGGCGCGGTTTAACCGCATGAAGCCGGAGCATATCAAACCGAAATTCACGAATGCTGCTGAGTTGATGGCGTGGCAGCGTGAGCAGGGCGCTATCGATGCGAAACGGATCGCCGATGAAAACCGCGTTACCCGTCTCAATAAAATCATGGGGCGTTCCGGTATCAGCCCGTTACACCAGGAATGCACGTTCGATAACTACCAGGCGACAACGCAGGAGCAGCAGCGGGCGCTCAGTAAATCACAGCAGTACGCAGCTGAGTTCGGTAAATCATTTGGCGGGTTTATTTTCAGCGGCAATCCCGGTACCGGTAAAAACCATCTGGCAGCTGCTATCGGCAACCAGATAATCCGGAACGGGAAAAGCATTCTGATCGCCACTCTGCCAGACCTGATGATGCGTGTCCGTGAGACATACCAGAAGGGTGCAAAAACTACTGAGTCGCAGCTGATCAACGACCTGTGCGAAGTGGATTTACTGGTGCTGGATGATGTCGGTGTGCAGCGCGGAAACCTGAACGAAGAGCTGATTATCTTCCAGGTGGTAGACCGCCGGTTATCGAACAAAAAGCCTGTAGGTGTGCTGACCAATCTCAATTTTGACGAACTGGCGAAAGCATTGGGTGATCGGGTTATTGATCGCCTGAGAATGGGATCGCCGACCGTTATCAATTTCACTTGGGAAAGCTTCCGCAGACAGGTTAAGTAGCGGCATAACCCAAGACAGAAGGACTTTTGATGATGAAAAAATGCGAATCCAACGGAACAAAGTACGCGAGCTACCTGTGTGACTTCATGCGTAAAAGGGCGAAAAACAAATCACCTACCGGCAAGACCAAAGGTATTTACAAATACACCGCCATCGACACGATGACCGGCGATAGTCTGGGGGATGCAGTTTATTACGACGAAGGTAACGGTAGTCGTATACACATCAATTTCTGCCCGTTCTGCGGCGGAAAATTGCATAGCGTTGATATCGGTGAGTGAGGACTTTTGATTATGGACGGAGCAGTTTACAAAATTACCGGCTTATGGAACGGGAAGCCGTTTGAAAAGCTGATGGAAGCTGAATGCGAAATGGACGCGGAGGCGACGGTAATCTTCTGGGCTAACCTCGGCGGCGCCCGGGTAGATGATTTAGTTGTTGTGTATCACGGCGCAATTCACTGAGGACTTTTGATTATGGAACCAACGGATTTTGAAAAGTGGTGTGCGAAAGAAACGGGAATGCCGCTGAACCGCATCATGCGATGGAAGTTCGGTGATGGTTATACCGAAGGTGCCATCAATTCCATGTACCGCGCCTACATGGCCGGAGTTTGCAGCAGACTGCCGTACCAGACACCGCCAAAAGGAGATGAAGATGGAATGGATTAATCGTAACGAGAAAACCCCATCCCGCGATGGTAAATACCTCATTTGCGGTTCTCATGGAATAACTACCGGGTTCTGGATATCAGAGATCGGAAAATTTCAGGATGCGGAGTCGAATGATAACGAAGGAATGACCGGCTGGATGGGCGTTAAATGCACAGTTAGTCATTGGATGGAGCTACCAGAATGTCCGAGGGGTTTATGAACTGGATTAAGTGCTCGGAAAGAATGCCGGAAGATGGAGTTGTAGTTTTAACTGAGAGCGGCGGTCATTTAAATGTTGGCGTCGGAAATTGCTCAGGTGCCAACTTCCAATACATCACATCCGCAATCAACAACAGAGCGCTGACAGTTACTCACTGGATTGATTTTGATGACATCCCACTACCACAACCACCGGAGGAGTGATGAAGTATTTCAAACAATATCCGGTAACTCTCAGACACTTTTTCGACCGGCCAGCGTACGCCGCCGCAGCTGGATATGACTTCAATTTCTTCGACTGCATGGCGTTTACGGCGCATAAATATGTCGAATGCATGAAGAGTTACAATTGGCTTTTCTGGCTGGATACTGAAATCAGAGAGATGCCATTCACTGCTATCACATTGTTAACCATGATTTTCATTGCAGTGACAACGCCGTTTATTTATCCGGTTTATGGTGTGGCTACATACGTTATGTGCAGGAGAGCGAAAAAAGTGAAGCACACCGAAATCATCGACAGGAACATTACCGGCTGGTTAATGAGGTTCAAATGACAGAGAAAACACAGGAGGTAATGTGGAAAATTTCTGCCTGCATGAATCCAACAAAAAACTGTTTTACGAGCAACTAAAATCACTACTGAACACCCACCCGAAGTTAAGTATCACCGCAAAACCCTACCGCCCGAAAAGAAGCCTTTCACAAAATTCACTCAGCCATGTCTGGTACAAAGAAATCAGCGATTACCTGATTCGTGCCGGCCGGCCGTTTTGCACTGAAGCATGGGTGAAGGAAAGCCTGAAGGCGACATATCTCGGATTTGAAACCACTGAGTACACCGATGTTATCACCGGCGAGAAAACGCAACGTGAGACGCTCAGGCGCACTTCAAAACTGGATAAAGGGGATATGCATTACTTTCTTCAACAAATCGAATCATGGGCTGCACAGTTCGGTTTAATACTGACTACGCCGGAGGATTCGGAGTACATGAAACTCAAAAGGGAGCAGGACGCATGACAAGGCAATACCTTCACACCAATGAGCAGAAGCAGGATATGTGCCTGAAAATAATCCGGTCACTTCGCCACCTTGATACCTTCACGGTCAAGATGGTTGCGCAGGCCACCGGTCTTGGCAGCATGATAGACGCTAAATTTGTCCGGCTGTTGCAAGATATCGGCAGTGTCCACGCCGTGCGCAGGAAAGGCAGTCAGGTTTATTACGCTTTTGATGACCGTGCGGCATCCAAAGTTAGAGCGCATTTCAGCTGCCTGGCAGAAAAGCCGACCCCGGTAGCCAAGGCGAGGATGGCGGTAATCAAGGAGAAAGCATCGCGTCCAAAATCCAGAACCCGTCCGTTTGAGCCTGGGTTCGGATGGTCGTTCATCAATGACATTGACGCAATGCTGCGGGAGGTTCGGGCGTGAAGACCAAGCAAACTAAAATGGAATTAATCCATTACGAAAAAGGCAAAGATAAAAAGTCAAAAAAGTACATGGTGAGTCATGACAACGGAAAAACAAAGCTGGAGCAGGAGCTGACTGTTACCTGTGATTTGTTTTTTAGCCGCGGCCTCAAAGTTGAAATAGCTATCGACGATTTCCCGCGTTTCGATAATGAAACCGAGGCTGTGCTGAAGTATGCAGACTGGCTTGAGCGACTAGGGATTGCAATGCGCCGTGAAGCGAAAAGAGCAATTAAGCGGGGTATACCATGATATGCCAACTGTGCAGTAAAGAACTGGCCGACGATGAGACGTGGCTGTGCGACCAGTGCGCCAGTGAATGTCCGCATCTGGAAGTAGTCGAGAAGATAAAAGGAGATGATGATGCCGAGAAAAAAGAGTAAGTACATGCATAAACACAAATACCCGAAAGGTGAAAATAATACCGGCGGATCGCATGAACGAAGCAGCCTTGAACAGGCGACACGATATATCCCGTTCGTATTGTGCTGGGTGTTGTTCGTTCTGGCTATCGGCATCAGTTTATCGTGAGGTGAAATGTGGCAAAGCAATCGCGGCGAAAGTGCCTGATATGCCGGGAATGGTTTCACCCGAAATTCAGTAACGAATGGTGGTGTTGCCCGGAGCACGGCGCTGAGTTGGCAATAAAGCGACGAAGCAGGGAAAGGGAAAAGGCCGAGGCCAAATTAAAAAAGGAGCATCAACAGAAAGAACGTGAAGCAAAAGATAAATTAAAAATCCGCAAGTTGGCAGTAAAACCCCTCTCATATTTCGCAAAACAAGCACAGACCGCATTCAACGCATACATCCGTGAACGGGATAAAGACCTTCCGTGCATCAGCTGCGGCCGTCACCACACAGGGCAGTATCACGCCGGGCACTATCGAACCACCGGAGCCAATCCGGAACTGCGGTTTGATGAGGATAACGTCCATAAGCAATGCGCCCCATGTAATAACCATCTGTCCGGGAATATCGAAAACTACCGGCCGGCACTGATTGAAAAAATCGGCCAGGAACGCTTCGACCGCCTGATGGGTGTGCATGAATTACCGAAGTGGAAGCGGGAAGACTATGAGCGGATTCGGGATGAGTACCGGCGGAAACTGAAGGAGCTGAAATCATGTTCACAGACATAGCGGCAGCAATCGAAGAAGCCAGATATCTCATGAACACCAGTGGACACCATCATGCTGTGGTGCAATCCAGCGCTGGCGTGATGCTGGTAAGGCTTCTTTACGGGCTTGGTGTAGCGGCCAGAAGAAAGGTGATGTTTTCAACTGATGTTGATGGTATGGGCGTTGTTATTCCGGAGGTAAAATGAGCTATATCGGAGAAAAGGAACTCACCAAAGAGCAGCACGACTGGCTTAATCAGTGGCTGGAGTTGTGGGGTGCGTGGGTATATTCAGGCCGGATTGATATTCGCATGATCAACATGATTTATAAGTTCATGCAGACTGTCGAGCCGGATAAAAGCCCAACAAGACCAATGTGCAATGACGATGACGGAATGTTGATTTCTCAGGTCGTAGATTCAGTTATCGCCACTGACACACAGGCTTACGGAATACTGCTCAGTTACTATGCTCACGGCTCATCCAAGCTGTCGATTGCATCTTACTATCACGGAGTTGCAAAACCACGCAAAATGCAAACGAGAGGCGGAAATAGGATTAGAAAGCCATCACTTGGAACATGCAGGAATGAAGTTGACGAAAAGCTTAAGGCTGCTCAGTGGTTGCTGTATGAACCGCTGCGAACTGCTATGAACAATCGTAAACGTGTCGATAAAATACGTAAAATAACTTAATTTTGCTATTGACTTACTTTATCGAATTAGCAATACTTATCAGGTAAGTTGCTCTACATGACTCTTAAGTCGCTTAACCTGAATTATAAGCCTCGCCAAATGCGGGGCTTTTTAGAATGCAGAGCGAGGAAGTAAGTAAACGGCGCACACCGGCGGGAAACCGGCCTTGTGTCGAAGCATGCATAACAGCCCTCTCCGGAGGGCTTTTTCATATCTAATGCATTGATATTGTTCCGATATGGGAATCCCCATAGCGAGGTAACTATGTATGACGAATTCGAAGGATTCTAAATATCCGACCAGAGCAGATGCTGCCAAAGCGCCACCTTATATTGAGCGCGACAAGTTATCAGAAGAAGAGCGGGCGGAACGGAGCCGAAAGTTTAATGCCGCCCTGCTTTTTGGTAATGGGTATTTCGAGCTATAAATCCAACCTGTAAGAGTTACTTACAGGTTCAACTCTCCGTAATTTCCGGATAGTTCACATTCCAAAGGCTGCACCGGGCGGCCTTTTTCATATACGCCGCCACAGTATCAATCACCTCGTTATCACTTAACACAAGAGCTGTGTGCGGCTTGCCGATCTGGGAAAAGACTGGCTGCCGAACAGGAAGTAGCCAGTCTTCAGGATCGAATTAGTGAGGTTATTCGTTCTTCATTTCGAAAGTTTCAATAGAAGAAAGTATTTCCAGGTAAGAGTCTGTCGTTTAAACAGGTGATTTGCATTACTCAGCGAATTTCAAGGCAACCCTTCGGAATAAAGAAAAATATGCTATGCATAATTTAACCATTACCGGAGTGTTTTGGTCTGACATCCTATATGTGAAAGAATCGTCATGATTATCAGGGTCATACACTATTCCTTCTTCACTTAACTCAATTTCAATTTCCGCTGACTTAATAGAGTTGACCAAATCAATGATCTTGGCTGTTTTATCAGCTGGTATCTCAGCGTGAAGTAATTTGTGTGCAAATTGATTTCGAATCTGATTCAGTTCAAATAAAGCGTCATATGCTGCCCTGGGCATTCCAAGGCGCTGAGATAGTTTATTTTTATGTTCGAATGTCATTCTGAAACTGACGTCATCAGGGTTGTCTGGCTTATTTGCGAATAAGTCACACACATCAAGTCTTCCGGATATAAATGCTTCAAGGAAGCTTTCACAGGTCAGATGCAGGGTGAGTACCGAAATAAGAGGCGCCTCAGATCGGCATATGGTCACTATGGACTCTATAGTTTTATCAGAATCAAACAATCGGTCAAAAATATCAGTATTCATTTTTTCCTCGTGGGCTTTTTATGAAAATTGAAAATGATGCATTGGTTATTCAGGATAAGACCAATAAAACAGTATGCGTGGTTGGTCGATTACCGGCAGTAAACAATATAACAGACAGCGCTCGGCATGGTGGTGATATAGATTTGAGCGCGTGTAAAAACAGTAATGATAAAACTGAAATCGGCGATACATGGTCACACCACGATCATCCTCTGCTTGATCTGTGGGATTCATTTAGCGAACAGCAAAAATCGGCCATAACGCAGGTGATTTTGTCATATCGTGCAGAACTGTTCGATCTGGAATGCCAGATAGACGAAAGCAACATATAAATAACAGTTCGGTCGCTCCGGCGGCCTTTTTATTGCCTGCAACAACAAGAGCATTGGAATACGTCAGGCTCATTACCTAATCCGTATTCGACCACAGTGCTCTTTTTATTGCTTTCCCGCCGCTGGTGGGATTATCCGAATAATGCCGCAGCTACCTCACTTTAACCGTCTGTAACAATATAAACCGGTTGCGGCATTACCCTATCACTCAACATACGGAACACTCCGCAGGGGGTGGAAATGCGAATGGACAAAATAACAACCGGCATTTCATACGGCACGTCCGGTGCCGGAGCCTTGTACTGGATGAAGCAGCTGCTGGACGGTTTCTCTCCGGAGCAGTGGGCGGCAATCGGCGTACTGGGCAGCTTACTGTTCGCGTTCCTGACCTTTCTGACCAACCTGTATTTCAGACACCGCGAGTACAAGCGCCGCTGCAAAGAGGAACCACAGGATGAATAACGGTCTGGTTAAAAAAGCAATGGCTGCTGTCAGTGGTGGTGCGATTGCCGTTGCACTGGTGTTGATACCTGCATTTGAGGGTATGAAGTTCAAGCCTTATCAGGATGTCGCCGGAGTATGGACAGTGTGTGCCGGGCATACAGGGTCGGATATTCAGCGGGATAAGATTTACACGCAGGCAGAATGTGATGCGCTGCTGGAAAAAGACCTTGCTATCGTGGCGAAAGGGGTAGACCGGCTTATCCGTGTTGATATTCCTGTCTATACCAGAGGGGCGATCTACTCGTTTGTATACAACACGGGTGTGGGCGCTTTCTCCCGGTCAACTTTGCTCAGAAAACTGAATGCCGGTGACAGAGCCGGAGCTTGTGGCGAAATGAAACGCTGGGTTTTCGCCGGCGGGAAGCAGTGGAAAGGCCTGATGACCCGCCGGGAGATTGAGTTTGTTATTTGTTCATGGGGTGAGGAATGGCAATCATCTCTTTGATTTTAGCGATTATTTTTCTGATAAACGATATTGAAAGTTGGTGGTTATTTTTGGTTGCTTTCATCTTTATGCTCTGATTTGCTGTTTTGTGAGTCGAACGCCTGATCTGATATTTTCCAGAGAATTGTTTTTTTAGGGAAAATAGAAGGTGCTCTTTCGCTATCAATAACAATGAGCTCACCGTCATCATTCAGTGACAGACTTATCGTTCCAAGAATAACTTCTTTTCCAAGGATATAGTCAAAAGCAACACCATCGATAGTGTTGCTAAAATAACTTTTTTTACCTCGGAACAGAACAAAATCAAAGGGAAGTATCTCTTTTATTTTCTTAGTGGAAATAGTGCCCTCTGCTTCATAGTTTTCCACAGTAAGCTCTATTTCCATGAACGGATATTTGTCTCCGTGCCATTTTCTTTCATCAACCCAGCCTTCTGTTGAATTGGTCCATTTTCCTGTTAGTTCAGGCGATGACCCGTGCCACTGGCGAAATGAATTAATGTTTTCTAGGGCCTTATCACCATTTATTAAAACCCAACCGATCGTCAAAAAAATGATGGATAAGGAGCTCCATTTAAAGGCGTTTGATATTTTCATGATAGAGATCTCAAAGTTGTCACATTAAGACAGTTTTTCATGAATTTAGAAAATTATAAAGAGCTATTAACCACTGGAGATAGTATGCCACGGAACCCTTTAACACTGATCATCATTGCTATCATCCTGCTGACTACTGCTCTGTTGGCGGGTTGTTATCTGTATTCACTCCCGAATCACTGTAAGCCGCTGCCGGGTAACCCGCTGGATGGTGTGATTCACTATGAGTGTGAAGCGCCATGAAAAAGGTAATTACTGTATTGTTCAATGGCTGGGTGTGGGCTGTCGTGTTCTTCGGCCTGTGGATGTTCAGCATGCTGTCAGCCGAACAAACGGAAGGCCAGCACAAAGACAAGGTTATCACTGACCAGCAAAAGGTGATTGATAACGCCTACACCAGTATCGATATCTTTGACCGCGTGGCCGCAGCGAACGCCAACCGCAGCATGCGCATCGAGGCCAAATCACAGGAGAAGCAGATTGAATACCGCACTATTATCCGGAAAGAGCCTACCTGTAATCTGTATATTCCTCAGCCTGTTTCTGACGGGTTGCTCAGCCACGTCTACGCCATCCGTGAATCAGCAATGCGTTCCGCTCCCGGTATCGCTGACAGAACCGGTACTGGCACCGCTGCCACCCGCCGACTGACATACTGCCAGGCGGTTGAATGGATAGAGCCGCTGCTGATGGCGCTGGATCAGGCGAACGGGCAGTTAATGGATATCCGGAAAGCGGATGCAGAGCGGGGTGGCAAGTCACGATAAGCAGGCCGTGCGGGAGACTGAGGCGGAGAGGCAAAAAAATAGCCCGCAGTGAGCGGGCAGGAATATCCAAAGATGATCAAAAAACTCCTAACTACGTAGCCAATATACAGTTATTTAATTCAGGAAATCAACAATACTTCGCTAAATAGCGGTTTTTTTATAATTAACGAAGCCGGATAAATTTACTGATTTCTCGGGCAGCCGCAAGGGCATCAGCATAGAGTGCCGGTGTTTTTTCCTTTGCTCTGTTCAGTGCGGTATAGCAGTCTTTGTATTGAGATATTAGCGCTGTGAATGTGCATTCATTACGGGCGCTCATTCGTCGTTTTAATTTTGATATGACTGCATCTGGTAAGGGTAATGCGGATGTGAATGTATTTTTTTCATACCATGAAGACATCAGACAAAAGTACTCAATCACGGGTTCTGCTGCCTCATTAAATTCTTTTCTCCTGTCTCTGCCGATGGCCTGTCTGTTTCCGATGTAAAGGCCGGCAAGGAATGTCAGTATACTAATCAGAGGTGTGTAATGTTTCAGGAATTCAATGATATCTGTCATGAGTACGGCTGGCTCCTTTATCCGGTGTTTGCTTTTGTATGGGGAATGATTTGCGGTGGCGCTACCGGCTGGCCACCCTTCACATGGAGATAGTATCACTGCAGGGAGAAAATTATGCCACCACGCATCCCCCGCGCCTGCCGCAAACGTGGCTGCGCAAAGACAACCACCGACCGCAGCGGATACTGCGAAGAGCACCGCAATACTGGGTGGGAGAACCACCAGCAGGGCAAGAGCCGACACGAACGTGGATATGGAACCAAGTGGGATCGGTTGCGTGCTGTGGTGCTGGGCAGAGATAAGCACCTGTGTCAGCAGTGCCTGCGTGAAGGTCGGGCAACTGAGGCAAAGACAGTCGACCACATCACACCTAAAGCACATGGGGGAACCGATGCGGAATCAAATTTAGAGTCACTCTGTTACTCCTGCCATAAAGCCAAAACCGCACACGAACACCTGAAGCGATTCTGAATTTTGAGGCAAATATGACTGAGCTAAAGAATGACTCAGGGCTTTCGCACGCCCTAAGGAAAGATATACCCGGCTATCCTGGATATATGGCATCTGAGGATGGATGTATATTCTCGATGAGAACAGGGCAGGTAAGGCCTTTATCAGCAAGGATGCACAACGGTTATCTTCATGTAAATGTCAGAACAGGATGTGGACGAAGCACTGTCAGAAAGAAGCCGGTTCACCAGCTCGTTCTGTTGGCATTCATAGGTAGTAAGCCAGACGAGCGATCGCTTACAAGGCATCTGAATGGTAACCCATTAGATAATCATCTGCACAATCTTGCATGGGGAACGCCTAAAGAAAATGCACTGGATAGCATAAAGCATCGAACTGCCGCTTGCTTAAGGCAGGGGGAGCAGGCAGTGGCAACTATTCTTTCGGACCAGCAGGTAATAGAGATAGAAAAAAGGGCGAAACGCGGTGAACCTCAGTCCGATATTGCACGTCAGTTTGGTATATCACAAAAGCATGTAAGTGACATCAAACTACATCATACAAGATTATATCTGTGGAATACCTAGGGGGAGGTCAAATCCCTGCCGCCCCACGGCCAGAGGACCGCCGCCTTACCTCTTTTCAGATCGCCGCAGGTTAGAAAACTTTTTTCCGGGATCCCCGGATGGGAATCAATAGGAGAAAACGATTATGTCGGGACCACCGAAAACCCCGTCACACCTGCGTTTGGTCAGGGGTAACCCATCAAAACGCCCGATCAATAAAAAAGAACCGAAACCGCCGTCAGGGGTACCCCCAACTCCGAAGCACTTTACCAAGCAGGGGAAATACTGGTTTAAGCGGATCGGGGAAGAACTCGATGCCATGGGCGTGATGAGTTCGATGGATGCCAAAGCGCTGGAGCTGCTGATCGAGGCATATACCGAATACCGGCAGCACTGCGATACGCTGGATGAACAAGGCTATACCTACACCACAGAAAGCGAAGGCGGCACACTGATAAAAGCACACCCGGTGGCGGCAATGAAAGCCGATGCCTGGAAACGTATCCGGGCAATGCTGGGTGAATTCGGCATGACGCCCGCGTCCCGCTCGAAGGTAACGATTAACACACCAGCCGAAGAAGACCCTTTCGAGGCATTTATGAAAAAGCGCAAATGATGAATGGCAACCGTAGCAGATGGGATCCGGTACGCCGAACAGGTGGTTGCCGGAGAAATAGTTACGGGCGAACTGATACGCCTGGCGTGTCAGCGGTTTCTTGATGATTTGGAGCGCGGCCCTGGGCGCGGCATCTTTTTCATTGAAGAACGCGCCCAGTATATTCTGGATTTTTACCAGTTTGTCCCGCACGTCAAAGGGGCGCTGGCAGGTAAGCCGATCGAGCTGATGCCGTGGCATACCTTTATTCTGATTAATATCTTTGGTTTCGTGATCCCGCTGGTTGATGAACTCAGCGGTGAGGCTCAGTACGACGATGACGGCGACCCGGTGCTGGTTCGCCGTTTCCGGACAGCCTATAACGAAGTTGCGCGTAAAAACGCTAAATCCACACTTTCATCCGGCATCGGTCTGTACATGACCGGCGCTGACGGTGAAGGTGGTGCAGAAGTTTACTCGGCGGCGACAACCCGTGACCAGGCCCGTATCGTGTTTGAAGATGCGAAAAACATGATCAAAAAGGCCAAAAGTTCACTCGGCCGTCTGTTTGAATTTAATAAGCTGGCGATTTACCAGGAGAGGTCTGCCTCCAAGTTTGAACCGCTGTCCAGCGACGCAAACAACCTCGACGGCCTGAACATTCACTGTGGCATTGTGGACGAACTTCACGCCCACAAAACCCGGGATGTGTGGGATGTGTTGGAAACTGCGACCGGTGCCCGCCTGCAATCCCTGCTGTTTGCGATCACTACAGCGGGATTTAACCGCGAAGGTATCTGCTACGAACTGCGGGATTACGCTATCAAGGTGCTGCGGGGCGTGGTGGAGGATGACACCTTTTTCGCGGCAATTTACACACCGGATGAAGATGATGATCCGTTCGATGAGTCTGTCTGGATAAAAGCTAATCCGGGGCTGGGTGTCTGCAAGCGCTTTGATGATATGCGCCGCCTGGCGAAAAAAGCCAAAGAGCAGATTGCCGCCCGGCCCAACTTTCTGACCAAACACCTCAATATGTGGGTTAACGCGGAGTCGATCTGGATGGACTCAGGAAAATGGGACAACTGCCCGGAGAATGCGCCGGATGATGAACTGAAAAATTACCCTGTCTGGGTCGGCGTTGACCTTGCAAATAAAATCGACGTGGCCGCGGCAATTAAGGTTTATGAAGATCCGCGCGGACAGGTGCATGTTAAGTGCAAATTCTGGCTGCCGGAAGACCGGATAGAAACCGCACCGAACCATATTGCGGAGCTGTACCGGAAATGGGCGGCCGCCGGGCATCTGGAGCTGACTGACGGTGAGGTTATTGATCATGACATCATCAAAGCCGACATTCTGGCATGGTGCGAAGGTGATGATCTGCGTGAACTCGGGTTTGACCCGTGGAGCGCGGTGCAGTTCTCCCGCCGCCTGGCGGAAGAGGGTATTCCGCTGGTGGAAGTGGCGCAGACGGTGAAAAACATGTCTGAATCCATGAAAACAGTACAGGCCGATGTCTATTCCGGAAAATTTCACCATGATCACAATCCGATGATGTCCTGGATGATGTCGAACGTGACCGTAAAACCGGACAAAAACGACAACATTTTCCCGAACAAATCGACACCGGAAAACAAAATCGACGGACCGGTCGCGCTGTTTACGGCCAAATCACGCCAGATGGTGAATGGCGGGGAGGATAAGCAGGATCTTTCCGGATTCTTTGAAAACCCAATTATGGTAGGTATTTAATGAAGCAAAATAAGCAACCGGGCCGCATCCGCAGTGCGCTGCTTAACTGGCTGGGCGTGCCTGTTCATCTGACATCCGGTGAATTCTGGCAGGAATGGGCCGGTACCAGCAGCAGCGGAAAGGTAGTGACGGCAGATAAAGCCATGCAGCTGTCTGCGGTATGGTCCTGTGTGCGCCTGCTCAGTGAGTCCATCTCAACATTACCGCTGAAAATCTATCAGAATCAGCGTGACGGCTCCCGGACGCTGGCGAAAGAGCACCCGGTATACCGGCTTTTATGTAAGCAGCCGAACGCTGAGATGACACCATCCCGTTTTATGCTGATGGTGGTCGCCAGTATCTGCCTGCGGGGTAACAGCTTTATTGAGAAGCGGTATATCGGATCAAAACTGGTCGCTCTGCACCCGCTCTTACCACAGAACATGGTGGTAAGACGCGGAAAAAGCGGTCGTCTGGAATATGAATATACCGACCCGCTGACACAGACAAAGCGCGATATTCCTCTGAAATCGATGATGCATATACGTGGTTTCGGGATGGATGGTATCTGTGGCATGATCCCGGTAAAAACCGGGCGTGATGTGATTGGTGCCGCGATGTCTGTCGAGGAGTCCGCCGCAAAAATATTCGAAAATGGTCTTCAGAGTTCCGGATTTCTGTCAGCTGAGATGCCGCTGAACGATGATCAGCGCGGGCGGATCAGAAAATATATTGAGGCATTTGTCGGCTCGAAAAATGCCGGGAAAATTATGGTGCTTGAAGGGGGGATGAAATACAACAATGTCACCATGAACCCGGAGGCTGCTCAGATGCTGGAAAGCCGGACCTTCAGCATAGAGGAGATTTGCCGCTGGTTCCGCGTGCCGCCGTTCATGGTTGGTCACATGGATAAACAGAGCAGCTGGGCGTCAAGTGTGGAAGGGATGAATATGCAGTTTCTGACCAATACACTGCGTCCGCTGCTGGTAAATATCGAACAGGAAATCAGCCGTTGCCTGCTGAATGATGACGATGATTATTATGCTGAATTTTCTGTTGAGGGGTTACTCAGGGCAGACAGCGCGGGGCGTTCAGCTTACTACACAACATCACTGCAAAACGGATGGATGAGCCGCAATGATGTCCGCCGTCTTGAGAATCTTCCGCCGATTGATGGTGGCGATATTTATACTGTCCAGCTTAACCTGACCCCGATCGATCAGCTCGGTAAAGACAACGGGAAAAATGAATCAGAAAAACTGCGGGCAGGAATAGCGAACTGGCTTTTCCCTGAATCATCTTCTGCCGCAGCGGGTCCGCAACAACAATCCACGCAATCACCTCATTCCGGGGAGTAAATTTCATGAAAAAAAGTAACCTGCCGGCAGCGCCGGAGGGTCGCCCCTGCGCGTCAGTTAACTATGAACTGAAACCGAAAGCGCTGGAAAACTGGAACAGCGGCATAAAAGCCGCCAGCGCTGATAACACTATTTCCATTCTTGATGTGATCGGTGCCGATATGTGGGGTGATGGTGTTTCCGCAAAGCGGATTGCCGCAGCGCTGCGGGTTATCGGTGACAATGATGTGGTGGTAAACATTAACAGCCCCGGCGGTGACATGTTCGAAGGTCTGGCTATTTACAACCTGCTCAGGGCACACAGTGGTCATGTCACCGTCAATGTCCTGGGTATCGCCGCGTCAGCAGCATCAATAATCGCGATGGCCGGAGATGAAATTCTGATGGGCCGGGGCGCGTTTCTGATGATCCATAACTGCTGGGCTATCAGCATGGGTAACCGACATGATTTTGCAAAACTGGCCGCTGATCTTGAGCCGTTTGATAAAGCCATGGCAGGTATCTATATGGCCAGAACCGGACAGGATGAAAAAGATATCTGCCGGATGATGGATGAAGAAACCTATATCGGCAGCAGCGATGCCATTGATAACGGGTTTGCCGATGGTCTTCTGGCCGCGGACGCTATCGATAACGGTGACGAAACCCCGCAGGCCGCGGTCAGAAAAATTGATGCGCTGCTGGCAAAAACAAACACACCGCGCTCTGAGCGCCGGAAACTGATTTCTGCTTTAACGGGAAGTATGCCGGGCGCTGCTTCCGACCCTGAAGGTACGCCATGCGCTGCCGCTGAAATAAATCCACAAACCTTATCTGAACTGGAAGAGGCGGTAAGAGCCTTTACTCCGGCACGTTAATTACTGGAGACATTATGTCTGATACAAACGAATTACTGAAAAGCCTGAAAGCGCAGATTGAAAAAGCAAACAGCGACTTTAATGCCAAGGCGGAGAGCGCACTGACAGAAGCACAAAAAGCGGGCGGACTCAGTGCAGAGACAAAAGAGGCTGTTGATAAAATGGCGCTGGAGCTTAACGCGCTGCGCGAAGCCGAAAAAACCATTAAATCCGCGATGGGGGAACTGGAACAGCACATTGCCCAGATGCCGCTTCAGAGTGCTCTGAAAGCTGCGCAGTCTTTTGGTCAGCAACTGATTTCGGCAGAAGTGCTGAAAGATATTAACTCCAGCATCCAGGGGAATAAACGCATTTCTGTGCCGGTACAGGCGGCGCTGATTTCAACCGGCGTTGCCGAAGGTGTTGTTGAGCCTCACCGTCTGCCGGGTGTTGATGTGGCACCAAAACAACGGTTATTTATCCGTGATTTGATTGCTCCGGGAAAAACGCAGTCACCGGCAATCTTCTGGGTTCAGCAGACCGGATTTACCAATAAGGCAGCAGTGGTTCCGGAAAATACCACCAAGCCTTACAGCGATATTGAGTTTGCAACCAAAATCACCCCGGTAACCACTGTTGCTCACATGTTTAAAGCATCCAAGCAGATCCTGGATGACTTTTCACAACTGCAGTCACTGGTGGATGCTGAAATGCGTTACGGCCTGAAGTTTGTTGAAGAACAGGAAATTTTGTTCGGTGACGGCTCCGGGGCGCATCTGCACGGCATTATCCCGCAGGCATCGAAATACAAAGCTGAATTCAGCGTTGAAAAACAGAATGGTATTGATGATCTGCGCCTGGCGATGCTGCAGTCTCAGCTGGCTCGCTTCCCGGCATCCGGGCATGTCCTGCACTTTATTGACTGGGCGAAAATCGAACTGACCAAGGATTCGCTGGGGCGCTACATCCTTGCCAATCCGGCCTCACTTACCGGCCCTACACTGTGGGGATTGCCGGTTGTGGCAACAGAAACGGCAGCATTCAAAGGTAAGTTCCTGACAGGGGCGTTTAATGCCGGTGCTCAGTTGTTTGACCGTGAAGAAACCAATGTGGTGATCTCCACTGAAAACGCCGACGATTTTGAGAAAAACATGATCTCAATCCGTTGTGAAGAGCGCCTTGCTCTGGCAGTTAAACGCCCGGAAGCCTTTGTCTATGGTGATTTCACCGTAGCCGGTGCCGGTGAATAACTCTCTGAAAACAGGCGGCCTGCGGGCCGCTTTTTCGTAAGGATCATATGATGAAAATGACTGTACTCCGGGCATTTTATTTCGGACACCGTGTCGTTGTGGAAGGTGAAGAAATTGAAACGACAGAATTACACGGCCGCGAACTGATACAAAAAGGTTATGCCGGGGAGATTCCGGATAATATTCTGCCAGAGCCAGAGCCAGAGCCAGAGCCAGAGCCAGAGCCAGAGCCAGAGCCAGAGCCAGAGCCAGAGCCGGAAAAACCAGCTGAACCTGAATCCAAGCGTGGTGCTAAGGGGAAATAATGCTTTCTCTGGAACGTGCTAAACAACAGGTGAGGCTGGATCCGGATTTCCATGATGAAGATGAGTTACTGAAATCTTACATTATTGCTGCCGGTCGACTGATAGAAAATCACACCCGGCGTACCTTAATCACGGATTCTGATGAAAGCCCCGATCCGGAAACAACTCTGATTTATAGCGGCGATATTGAAGTCGCTATGCTCCTGCTGGTGGGTAACTGGTATGCAAACCGCGAATCAGTTGTAACCGGTGAATCCGTGGCAGTGTTGCCGATGGCGGTTGATGCGCTGCTGCAACCTTATGTGAGGTACCTGGAATGAGCGGGTTACGTGCCGGCGAACTCAACAAACGCATCATCCTGTACCGTCCGGAGGTGGTGACCGGGGAGCTCGGTGATTCCCGTACCGAACTGACGAAAGTCATCACGGTGTGGGCCAAAGCCGAGGCGATATCCAACCGTAAAATCCGGACGGCAGAGCAGGATCAGGTCATCGAAACCATGCAGTTTACTGCGCGGCCACGCGCGGATATGCAAATCGACTGGGTGATTGAATACCAGAACCGGTTTTTTACAGTCCGTGCCTGTGACCGTAATGACCCTGCGAAACTGATTATTACCACGGAGGCAGACATACGACATGATCGAAAGTGACCTCAAGTCGTCTCTTTCCGCTATCACCGCAATGCCCGTTTTCCCCCTGTTGTTACCGAAAGATGCACAAGAAGGTATCACCTTTCAGCGTATCAGTGATCCGCGTTATTCCACCGGTATGGTCACCACTCATCTTATCGTGGCGCGTTTTCAGATAGGCATTCACGTACTGAATGACTACGAAAAAGCCCTGCTGCTGGATAAAGCTATCCGTGATGCCTGGGAGCCAATCCAGCATGGTTACATCGGTCATTATCCGGTGCAGACCGTGCAGCGTGGTAGTTTTCAGCAGGGGCGGGAAGAGCTGACAAAAAATACCGTCCGCTGGTCAGTCATGCGGGATTTTATTATCACTTATCCGGAGGATGTATCGTGAGAACTACGGTTAAGGTTTCCGGCCTTGACGGGCTGGAAGCGGAGCTGATGAATCTCGGGGAAAAGCTGACATCCAAAATACTGCGCGATGCAGGCCGTGAGGCGATGACCGTTGTTGCTGAGGATATGAAACAGTACGCCGGTTATGACAGCAGTCACGACGATGACCACATGCGGGACAGCATCAAAGTCAGAACCACTGACCGGATGAAGGATAAAAAATATATCACCCTGATGACCATCCGTGTCGGTCCGTCAAAAGAGCACCACATGAAAGCGCAGGCACAGGAATTCGGGACATCAAAACAGATCCCGCGTCCGTTTATACGCCCGGCGCTGGATTATCACCGTAAAGATATCTTAAACACCCTTGCCGCCGCCATCCGCGCCGGTATTAATGAAAATCGTTAACCTGGAGAACTTATTATGGCCGGAGAAAAATCCTCCCCGGAATATGCCATGTTACCCGCCGGCACCATCGTAAAATTTGGTGAGGCCGGTGATACCACCGACAAAATGAAAGCGCTGGTTAACTGTAAAGCGCTGGGGGCTACCGGGCTTACCGGTGGTTTTATTGACTGCACCACCCTGAAAGATACAAACAAACAGTCGATTTCCGATCTGCCGGAAGGGCCTGAAAAATCACTCGGGTTTATTGATGATCCGGCCAATGAAGATTTCGCCGCGTTCCTCAATGCTGCCGAACAGCGTAAGACCGTGCAGTTTTATTTCGCGCTGCCGAACGGGCGCACCGCAACCATGATCCTCGCGTTGTCAGGCTGGGAAATGAACGATATCAGCGCTCCGGCTAGTGAGGTGATTCAGATTACCGTTAAAGGCAAGCAGAATAACATCACCTGGGGAACCACCACTGTCACACCACCAACAGGAGACGGAAAGTAATGAATCTGAAATCAGCCCTGTTAAAGCCGGATTCACATACGGAAAAACACACACTCTTCGGTACAGAAGTTTATCTGCGGCGTCTCACTGTCGGGGAACTTGACCGCTACGAGAAAGAGCGCAAGGCCGCCTTTGATGCCGGTGATTACTCCGGGGTCACCCTTGCGGGAGCCAACCTGATTTTGTCGGCTATCTGTGATGAGAACGGAGCCCCGGTCAGTGCGGAAGATCTGCCGACAGCAGAAGAGCTTATTGATGCACACAGTAATCCGGTCTTTGTGGAAGCAATGAATACGCTGCAGAAGTATTGCTACGGAACCATTGAGGACGCGAAAAAAAACTGACGGACTCACCCCGCCTCTATCTGCTTTTTCAGCTGGCGGATCGGTGGGGTGAGCCTGACCCCCGGAAACTGGCTGATATGCCCGCCGAACTGCTTAATCACTGGCGGGCTTTTTTTATGCTGGAAGAAGAGACAGCGGGTGAGGTTCAGGAAAATACCGGCATCCCGGCAGTATCACCGGATATCAGCACACAGTGCAATGATGTAATGAGGATCTTAAATGGCTGACGTTGCAAGTTTAGCGGTTGCGTTACACCTCAACGCAGCCAGTTTTAAGTCAGAGGTGGCTGATGCCTTTGGTACCGCGTCTGCGGGGTCGAAGAAATTCTCCCGGGATGTCGGTGCTGATTCGGCCAAAACAGCAAATGATCTGTCCCGTGTTTCCGATGAGGCAAAGCGGACCGGTAACAGTATCGCGCAGATGGGGAATTCGGGAGCACGGGCCGGGTTCGCGCAGTTACGGACATCGCTGACCAATATTTCATCCGGCGCGAATGTTGCCGGTTCATCTATTCTCAGTGCATTTATTCCGGCACTGGAACGGGCCGCTAATGATGTGGATCGCCTTGGTGCCGCTGTCAGCAATAAGCGGGCGCAGGATATTGCCGCTGCTGAAAGTGCGGTACAGATGGCGCAGGCCCAGGTAAAACAGGCCGGAAGTGCGAAGCAGGCTGCACAGTCACAAATTCAGCTTGCCGGACGAATGCGTGATGAGGCTGCCGCCAGGCGGGAACAGGCCATTGCGCTGGATGAATATTATGCCCGGCAGGCAAGGGTAAACAAACAGCACGGTGTCACTGTTTCTTATGCCAGAGAACACGCGGAGAATGCGCGCGTAATCAGTGAAGCAAATATTGCAGAGGAAAAAGCAAAAAATAAACTCCGCGGGGCCGCCCGGAGTCTGGTTGATGCCGAGCGTAACGAGGCGTCCGGTAAGCGGAATCTTGCTTCTGCCACCGCTGGCCTGTCGGCAGCAAACAGAGAACTGACATTAGCACAGCGTGCATCCGCACAGGCTGGCGGCCTGCTGAAAAACACCTGGGCTATGCTGGGCGGAACACTCGGCATTGGTCTGATGGCCGCCGCCGGTGCTGCCACTTATCTGTATTCACAATACAAAGAAGCGGAAGAACGGCAAAAGGCGTTTAATGCCGCTATTCAGAAAGGCGGGGCCGGACTGAGTAATTCGGTATACCAACTGCGCACACTGGCCAATCAGCTCGGCGGAACAGCAGAAGCATACAAAACGGTAACCGCGGCAGCGACCGCCGGGTTTTCCGGTTCTATGTTGCGTGAAGTGTCTGAATTCGGCGTGCAGTTGGAAAAGTCCGGCGGCAGCGTTGATCTCCTGATCACAAAGCTGTCATCTATTAACGAGCAGCCGCTGCAGAGTCTGCGCCAGCTTATCAATGAAGGGCTGGTTTTTGACGAGGCTACCATAAACCGGATTGCGCTGCTGGAACGTCAGGGTGATGTTGAGGGAGCAAAAGAGCTGGCCAGAAAAAGCGCCCTGAATGCCACAAAGACACTGAATGAAGAACAGACCAGGGTCAATGCCATTCATGAGAAAAGCGTTAAGGATATTGAAGATCGCTACCGCTCACTGACCAGTTTCATGTCTGAATCCTCTTATGCCGCAGCACAGGTGCAGGCCTCTGCTATGAATGCCATGATCCAGGAAAAACTGGTGTGGCAGATTGGTGCAACAATAAAAGGGATGCAGCAGGAGCAGCAGCAAAAGGAGCAGATAAAAAATACCCGTGAGCAGTTAGATGCTCAGTTGCAGCTAAATTCGGCGTATAAAGCGGGTGCTGATAAGCATGCGGAAAAACTGAAACTGCAGAATGCCGCCCGTGAGCAGCTGAAATCCGGCCAGATGGATGCAAAGCAGTTTGAGCAGACAATGAAGGGGATCGACAGTCTTTACAGTTCACTGGATAAGAAGGGGCGCGGTGGCAGCGGTATTCCTGAGGGTCAGCGCCGTGCACAGCAGCTGATGGAGCAGACCGCCACACTCAGAGCACAGCTTGCTGAAAATGAAAAGCTGACCGCATCCGAAAGTAAGTTGATTGCATTTGAGCAGGAACTAATCGGTCTGGCAGGTAAAAAACTGAACGCCGCTCAGAAGAGTGTGATGGAAAACGCCGGGTCCATCCGTGCTCAGTTACAGCTCAACGCCGGGCTTGAACGGGAGATTGCTCTGAAAGGACTGCGTAAAAAGTTTGATGATCAGAACTTTGAAATAGCGCAGCGTACCCGGGCTATGCAGCAGGAGGCGGATAATCAGCGTCTGCAAATTATTATGCCGACAGCAGATTATAACCTGATGCTTGAGGAACAGCGGATTGCGGATGACTTCCGTCAGCGCCGGTATCAGTTGGATAAAGAAATCTCAGATAAAACCTCTCAGTTATACAAAGATCAGACGGCTGTTCTGAATGCCGAGCAACAAAAGCAGACTGACATTGTCCGGCAGGCCGCAAAAGACAAAGCCGCGTCAGATGCAGACTGGCAGGGCGGATTAAAGCGGGGCTGGCAGGATTTCAGTGACAGCAGCGGCAACGCGTTTGAAATGATGCGCAACACATCAGCCAATGCACTCAACAGCACAACGTCTATGTTTACTGACTTTCTGACCACCGGCCGGGCGAATTTTGCTGATTTTACGAAATCCATTCTCACTGACATCACAAAAATGATCGTCCAGATGACCATTTTCAACGGACTGAAAAGCGGTCTGAGCGGGACATGGCTGGGTGATGCGATGGGGATAGCACCCAATGCGATCGGCGGGGTGTATCACTCTCCCGGATTGAGCGCATACAGCAACAGCATTGTCAGCTCACCAACCGTGTTCCCGTTCGCCAAAGGCGGAGCACCCAATATCGGCCTGATGGGTGAAGCCGGATCTGAGGCGATTATGCCGCTAAAACGCGGACCGGACGGTAACCTTGGTGTGCGTGCCTATGGTGGCAGTAGTGCCGGCGGTACGGCACCTGTGGTTAATATCCGCATCGACAGTGACGGAAATCAGCAGGTTCAGGCATCCGGTGGTCTTGAGCGGTTCGGCAGAGATATAGGGCAGTATGTCGACCAGCGGTACCGTGCACTGATGGACAGGGACACTCGTCCCGGCGGGGCTGTCTGGAATCTGGCTAAGGGGGGGAGATGATAGAAACATTCACCTGGAGTCCGCGCCTGAATCCGCAGGGCGATATCTCCTTCAGAACCCGTAAGGCGAAGTTTGGTGACGGTTACGAACAGGTTTGCGGTGACGGCATTAATCCTCGCGGCCAGAAGTGGTCACTGAATTTTACCGGGACGGAAAGTTATATCCGGCCAATCCGTGATTTTATTGACCGGCACGGCGGAATCCGGGCATTTCAGTGGACGCCACCGCTGGAGGATACCGGATTGTATCGCTGTGATGATCCGAAACTCACCCCGCTCGGCGGTGACAACTATTCACTTTCTCTAACTTTTACCCAGGCATTTAAACCATGATCACAAACGATTACCAGAAGCTGGAACCGGGTAATGCCGTCCGGCTTTTTGAGGTTGACGGTACCGCATTCGGCACGCCGGACATACTGCGGTTCCATGCATACAATATCCCGCACACAGAGGCAGAGATTACTGCCGCTGGTGGTGACCCTGAAAAATTGCCGGCGAAATCCATCTGGTGGCAGGGAGAAGAGTATCGCGCGTGGCCGGTACAGATTGACGGGATTGAGGCATCCACAACCGGATCCGGCGCACAACCGAAGTTATCTGTAGCAAACCTGGACGGGTCAATTACGGCGTTGTGTCTGGCGTATGATGACATGCTGAAAGCAAAAGTCACGATACACGATACGCTGGCGCACTATCTGGATGCGGCAAACTTTCCGGACGGTAATCAGGCAGCAGATCCGACACAGGAAAAAGTCTCGGTCTTTTATATCGACAGCAAGTCTTCGGAAACCAATGAAGTTATTGAGTTTGAATTAGCCAGTCCGATGGATTTGCAGGGGGTGCTGATCCCGACAAGACAATTACATTCAATGTGTACCTGGTGTATACGCGGCAAATATAAATCCGGTGACGGCTGTGATTATGCCGGGCAGAACGGGTATTTCGACAAACACGGCAACCGCGTGGATGACCCGGCACAGGATCAGTGCAGCGGCATGCTGAACACAGGCTGCCTCCCGCGCTTCGGTAAAAACAATCCGATCCCGTTCGGCGGCTTTCCCGGAACATCATTACTGAGGAAATAGGGATGCGTAAAAACATTCAGGCAGCCATTTTTTTACATGCCGAACGTGAGTACCCCCGCGAATGCTGCGGGGTGATCGCACAAAAATCCCGTGTGGTGAAATACTTTCCCTGTCGTAATATCGCGGCCACGCCGGAGGAACACTTCGTGTTATCGCCGGAGGATTACGCTGTTGCGGAGGATTGGGGCACAGTGACGGGTATTGTTCACAGTCACCCGGATGCTACTACTCAGCCGTCAGAACTGGATAAAGTGCAGTGTGATGCTCTCGGTGTACCGTGGTATATCGTCAGCTGGCCGGAGGGGGATCTGCGGACTGTTCAGCCACGCGGTGAATTGCCATTATTCGGACGGCCGTTTGTGCTCGGGTTTACGGACTGCTGGGGGTTGGTCATGAGCTGGTTCCGGCAGGAACACGGCATTGAACTGCCGGATTACAGGGTGGATTACCCCTGGTGGGAACAGGGGGAAAACCGTTATGCGGACAACTGGCAGGAGGCCGGATTTATTCAGGTTGATGATCCGCAGCCCGGCGATTTGATAGTGATGCAGGTGCAGGCTCCGGTCGCCAATCATGCCGGTATTTTATTGCCTGACAACATGCTCCTGCATCACTTATACGGTCACCTGAGCCAGCGGGTGCCATATGGCGGTTATTGGCGTGATCGCACAGTTATGGTACTGAGACATAAATTACACATGACAACGTGACTTGCTGCTATTACCCTGAATGACAGTTGTTTATTAAATGTGTATAGGGGTGGGTAGTGAAGAAAATTATAGCGCTGCTATTTGTTTTTATTATTACTGGATGCGCAGGAATGGAAGAACTTCGTCAGCGGCCAGCAGATAATAAATTTCAATCAGATAAACCAACTCAAGAAGTAGCCAATTGCATTCTCTATGGATGGCAAGAAAAAAGCCAAACATACGGAAGCGTTTTTATACAGCCTGCAAAAGATGGGTGGTCTATTTATTCAGCGGGACAACTTGAATTAGTTGATGTGATCAGTTCCGGAGATAAAACAAATATTAGCTTTTATCATCAGGGCGGAATGTTTAAATACAGAATAGATAATAGAATAAATTCTATAATTTCATGTAGTTAAAATTAATTAAACAAATATAACCCGCTCCGGCGGGTTTTTTTATGGGGTAAATATGTCTCAGGAAATAATGATAAAAATAGAGTTGGGTGGTGTATTGGGTAAAACGTTTGGTAAAACACATCAGCGTCTGGTCAGCACTACATCAGAAGCCGTTCGTGCGTTATGTTGCACTATCCCCGGTTTTGAGCAGTTTTTGAATACGAGTAAATCGCGCGGGCTGACCTTTGCGGTTTTTCGTGGTAAGAAAAATATCGGTGAAGATGATCTTGGATTTCCGGTAACAGGTGATGTTATCAGGATTATACCTGTTGTTATCGGCAGCAAACGCGGTGGCTTGTTCCAAACAATATTTGGTGCAGTGCTGGTGGCAGCGGCTGTATTTATGTCAGGTGGTATCGGTGCTGCTTTTGCAGCTGGTGGTATGACCGGCTTTATGGCCACAACCGGTGCGGCTATGATGCTGGGCGGCATTATCCAGATGCTGTCCCCGCAGCCGAACGGGATCGCCATGAAAGACCAGGGCGAAAACAAACCGTCCTATGCGTTCGGTGCGCCGACGAATACCGTTTCTCAGGGCTACCCGGTACCGATCGGTTACGGTAAGCGCCGCATCGGCGGAGCCGTTATCTCAGCCGGAATTTACGTCGAAGATCAGCAGTAATCCTTTCTCAGTTTTTCAGCAGGAAATCCACAATGACACAAATCACAGGCCGCAAAGGTGGCGGTGGCAGCCCGCGCACGCCCGTCGAACAGCCGGATGATTTACAGTCCGTAGCCAAAGCCAAATTGCTGATCGCCCTCGGTGAAGGGGAATTTGCCGGGGAACTGACCGGGAAGAATATCTTTCTGGACGGTACCCCGCTGCTGAATGCTGACGGATCTGAAAACTTTCCCGGCGTGGTGTGGGAATACCGTCCCGGCACCCAGGCACAAACCTATATTCAGGGGATGCCGGCGGCGGAGAATGAAATCACCGTTGGTACCACGGTACAAAGCAGTACACCGTGGGCGCATGCATTCACCAATCCGCAATTATCCGCTGTCCGCGTCCGCCTGAAATGGCCGTCCCTGTTCCGCCAGGAGGATAACGGGGACATGGTCGGTAACGAGGTAGCATACGCCATTGATTTGCAGACTGACGGCGGCAGTTGGAAAATCGTTGTCGATGGCCGCGTGAAGGGGAAAACCACCTCGGGTTATGAGCGCACCCATCGTATTGATCTGCCGCAGTCGGCCACATCCTGGACACTGCGGGTGCGGAAAATTACTGAGGATGCCAACAGCGCCAAAATCGGCGATACGGTGGTGTTGCAGAGTTACACCGAGGTGATAGACGCCAAACTGACCTATCCGCACACCGCGCTGCTGTATATCGAGTTTGACTCAAAACAGTTTAACGGCTCCATCCCGCAGGTCACCTGTGAGCCGAAGATGCGGATCATCCGCGTACCGTCAAACTATGACCCGGAACACCGGACGTATTCCGGTACCTGGGACGGCTCGTTTAAATGGGGATGGACCAATAACCCCGCCTGGGTATTTTACGACATTGTGGTTTCTGACCGCTTCGGCCTCGGCGACCGCATCAAAATACAGAATATCGATAAATGGGAGCTGTACCGTGTTGCGCAGTATTGTGATCAGCCGGTACCGGATGGTAAGGGTGGCAGCGGTACTGAGCCGCGCTATATCTGTGACGTGTATGTGCAGGATCGCAATGAAGCCTATACCGTGCTGCGTGATTTTGCGGCCATCTTCCGTGGCATGACCTACTGGGGCGGCAACCAGATTATCACCCTGGCGGATATGCCGCGTGACATTGATTACAGTTACACCAAAGCCAACGTGCTGGACGGACGTTTCACCTATTCCGGCAGCAGCAGTAAGGCCCGTTATTCCTCCGCGCTGGTGTCGTACTCAGATCCGTTGAACGGCTATGCCGACGCGATGGAGCCGGTGTTTGAAAATGAGCTGGTTTACCGGTTCGGCTTTAATCAGCTTGAAATGACGGCGATCGGCTGTACCCGCCAGTCAGAGGCTAACCGCAAAGGCCGCTGGGGCATCCTCACCAACAACAAAGACCGGGTGGTGACATTCGGTGTGGGACTGGACGGCAATATTCCGCAGCCTGGGTACATCATTGCGGTGGCAGATGAAAACCTGTCCGGGAAAGTGACCGGCGGCCGCGTCAGTGCGGTGAATGGCCGGAGTCTCACACTCGACCGAAAACCGGATGCCGTGCCGGGTGACCGGCTGATGCTGAACCTGCCGTCCGGAAAATCGCAGGCCCGCACCATTCAGATGGTTACGGATAATGTGGTCACAGTAACCACGGAATACAGTGAAACGCCGGAACCGGAGTGCGTCTGGGTGACAGAATCAGACGAGCTGTACGCCCAGCAATATCGTGTGGTGAGTGTGACTGAAAATGACGATGGCACATTCACGATATCCGCGGCGATGCATGATCCGGACAAATACGACCGGATAGACACCGGCGCGGTGCTTGATGAGCGTCCGATCAGTGTTATTCCGCCCGGCAACCAGTTCCCGCCGAAAGACATTACTATCAGCTCTTATTCTGTGGTGAATCAGGGGATCAGTGTCGAAACCATGCAGGTTAACTGGTCACCGGCAGAGAACGCGATTGCCTATGAGGCGCAATGGCGCCGTGACGATGGCAACTGGATCAATGTGCCGCGCAATGCCACCACTTCGTTTGACGTGCCCGGGGTCTATTCAGGCCGCTACCTGGTGCGGGTCAGGGCGATTAACGCGGCAGAAATCTCCAGCGGCTGGGGATATTCAGAGGAAACCCTGCTGACCGGTAAGGTGGGTGATCCGCCGATGCCGCTGAACTTCCGTGCGTCCACGCTGGTATTCGGGATCAAACTGAACTGGGAATTCGGGAAATTCACCGAAGACACCCTGAAAACCGAAATTCAGTACAGCAAAACCAATGACGGGCAGAACCTGTTGCTGCTGGCTGATGTGCCGTACCCGTCCCGCTCCCACGAACTGGCCGGTCTGTCCGCCGGTACCGCGTTTTATTTCCGTGCCCGCCTGGTGGATAAAACCGGCAACCAGTCCCCCTGGACTGACTTTGTGCGCGGTGTGGCCGAGTTTGATACAGAGGCTATTCTGGATGATGTTGAAGCGATCCTGGAAGACTCAAAAATTATTCAGGAACTCAGCAATAACGACATGGACTCATTCGAGGCCATTATCAACAATGCCAACAACACCTATGGCCAGTGGATGCACCTGCAGCGTGAAAATGGTGTGATGAAGGCTGAAATTATCCGCGTTGATAACTACGTGGTAACGGAAACTAAAGCGCTTGCTGAGCACCTTGATGCGGTGCAGGCCACGGCAGATGAGAGCTTTGCCCGTGCGCAGAATTCCATTAAAGCCGAATACGACATGGAGCAGGGAACGGCTTCGGCAATCTGGAAGTCACTGGTCAGTATTGTGTATGACGGTGTGAATTATGATGCCGGTATGGTGATTGGCGCAGAGCTGAAAGGCGGTAAGGTCGATACCATCATGGGCTTTAACGCCCAGCAGTTTGCGTTTTATAACCCGGTGAACGGGAAAATGAATCTGTTCATGTACATGAAGGACGGACAGATTTTTATGAATGAGGCATTTATCAACCAGGCCTGGCTGAATGAAGTGGTTGTCACTGACAAAATGCAGTCTGAGAACTATGTACCGGGTAAAACCGGATTTCTGATCGATGCAAAAACCGGAAATGCTGAGTTTAACAGCGCAACATTTCGCGGCACGCTGGATCTTGATTCAGGGGGGAACACTGGTCGAATGGTTATTAAAAATAATCAGATAATTGTGTATGACGAAAATGGGAAATTGGCTGTGAAAATTGGTTATCTCGGAGGTTAATGATGAAAAAAATAATAGTGATTATAACTGCAATAATGGTATCCGGGTGTGCAACCAGTTACGAAAAAGTAAACTGTACGGGGGTTTACCGTATTAAAACACCAGGCATGGGTAATGATGTGCTCGTTAAATTTGATCAGCGCCGACAGACCAGACGGGGAGATCTTTATCATCAGGTTCCTCAGCTTGGATTTAAAATTAATGGTGGGTGGGTAAGACCGGAATATATTGAGGGATTTTCATGTCATGGGGAATAGAAATATATGATACTGACGGGAAGCCTATAAAAGTCACTGGGACAAGTTTTGTTCTCGATCAGTTTAGTGTGACGAGTGACGGATCCCGAACTTATTCAAATATCCCTCAAGGAAAAACATTATCAGTTTGCGCAATTAATATTAATCCCAGCATAACCGGTACACTTATTAATACAAATGGTAATACTGTCAGTTGGAAATGTGGCAATAATGCTAATGTAGTAATAATGGTGATGATCACATGAGATATGGCGCACAGGTTTATAACAACGGAACGGAGGAAATACTCTCACCCTATGAATCCTCCGTTTTTTATAAAAGAATGAGAATAACCCCGGGGGTTACCCGGCTGTTTCTGAGAACAGAGCAATCCACTCCACTTATTTTTATCCGTGCGGTGAGTTTTACCGGAGTATCTCTGAACGGATTGTGTGACGTTACTGTGGTGAATAATTACTGGTGCGTCGATCTTAAAGGCGATCCCGGTATGCCGTTTGATATTTATATTTTTGTAAAATCATCTTATTACGTTTCTGTCTTCCCTCAAAAATGGGGGATACGTATTTATAATAATGGCTTACTGACGCACGCATCCAGTCAAAGGCCACTGCGGATACTGACGGGAAATAATTTTAATTCTCAGTCTGGTCAGGCAGACACCGGAGTTCCGTGTGCAGTTTTAATATCAACACTTGGTATTCTTGGTCTTCAGGATGATCACGGAGGTAAAACGGTAAGAATTACCGGGTGTGGCGCTGGCAACAAAGCGATATGGAATTCAATGATTGTTGCCGGGCAAATGTCGTCTACAAATATTGGTAGTCAGTATTTTTATATAGACACCAGGGAATACATTTAACAATCATCCAATCAACCGCTCCGGCGGTTTTTTTATGCCTGAAATTTAAGGAAACCCCATGATTTACACAGACGGCACTATAGCCATTAACGCCGGCTCACCGGTTGTGACCGGCACCGGCACACAGTGGAAGAAAAACATTCACGGCGTGGCCCCCGGCCAGCTTATCAGTATTGAAAACGGCACAGCGCCGGTCAGTATGATGATCCGTGCGGTAAACAGTGATACCGAACTGGTGTTGTCATTCAATGCCCCGGTAACACTCAGCGGCGCGAAATACTCCATCGCCACCACGGTACCGGATACCATTTCAGATGCGGCCCGCACTATGTCAGCCAATCAGGGCTATATCGTGTATTTTCTCCAGGCAATGCAGCAGTGGATGACGGACACCGGCCAGGTGGAAATTGAGCTGCCGAACGGCCAGAAGGTGACGTTGGACAGCATTAAAGCCCTTAATGATGCTATCAGCAAGATACCGAAAGTGGTTCAGGAGCCCGGTGAATCGAAAACGGATGTTATGAGCCAAAAGGCAGTAATAGGCTGGGTTAATAATTTTGCTGGGCAGGATGGTGATTCCGGGATTTTATATTCAAAAGACAAGAAAAAGATACTTAAAGTCAGTAATGATGGATATCTGACCTATTTTGTTGACGGTATTGCAAAATTCCTGGTGACGGGAGAGGGGGTGATTAATACGGAAGCCAATATTGCTGCTCTTGGTGATATTTCGGTCTGGAACAAAGAAAAAAGTGCCAGACTGGCTATCGCTACTGTGGGAAACCGGATGTATTTGTCTAAATATCACACCGGAGCATGGCGTGGAGAGACAGAGGTTCCCGATGGTAACGGGATCATGGCGACCAGGGAGTGGATTAGCAAATGGGGGTATGCTCATCGGGCTGTTCAATATAAAAATGCTGACTTGCTTTATGTTGACAACGGATGTTCATTTTTCTGGCAAGGTGGCGGAACAGAAGATAATTATTTCAGTACATGGGGTACTGGCATTCATATGAATTACTTCGGTTCCCATGGCATGCGATTATTTGTTTCAGGGGCTAATGGTCAGGTTATTGCAAACGTAAGGTATTCATCTGGCGAAATGATTTGGAATACGTTGTGGGGGCAAACTAATACGACAGTGGATGGCAACGGATTTATAAAACGCTCATCCCCGGTTATCCAGATATATCCTGACGGTAACTACGAAACCAACGACGAATCCGAAGGCGCTGAAGTCCGCCGCACCGGTACCGGCCAATATCACATCACCGGTATCTTGGGTTATAACTCAGATGGTGCCTGGGGCGTAAACGGTGGTATCTCGGTACCGAAAGACAATAACGGCCTTGAGTTGGTTTATATAGATGACAGGGTGCAGAGTGACGGCAGCCTGATTATTGAAACCTGTCACCGTCAGCATGCGCATTTGCCGGAACGTTTCCAGAACTGGCGGCTGAAAGAGGTCACCCCGGAAGGTGAGCGTGTTTTCTATCAGGACGGCGAACCGTGTGATCTGCCGGAATCCACCCGTATCGATGTACGTGTTGAAATGCCGCAGGGCTCTGTGTGGAATGTGAAGCAGCAGGAGCTGGCCGAGCAGATGGAACGTGAGCAGGCAGAGCGTGAAGCGCAGGAAGCGGCAGAGCAGGCCGGAGACTCAGAGGAATAAAACAAAGCCGCGCTGGTGGATGTCCGGCGCGGCTGTCACCTACTTATCAAAATATTCTACATCATCAGAAGCATCTGTCGTTTCAGGCACCCAACTGCCATCCTCAAAAATCTCCTGCAGTATCTCTTTTATTTTTTTATTGTCCTTATCATTTTTCCCGCCCGTTACTGACATCGTTGCATTGGTTCCCCACGCAATACGGACGTTCATATCCTGATACTGAGCCCGTAACTTTCGGTCAATTTCCTTTTCAAGAGCCTCAAATGTGCCAGGCGGCATCATCTCTTTTTGGTTGCTGCTGAAAATAACTTCAATACGGAGCATGCGATCACCTTATTTATGCTGTTTAAATATACAGTAAATTTAAATGCGTAGCTGATAAATGTCAATAACAGTCACTGTTCATCATAAAATATGTGTACATACATATGCTCATAATATTGATTTTTTTATCCAAAAGGCAATCTAATTATTTGATAAATAAATACATTATCAATCTCATTGTTTTTCTGTTTCGTACAGATCATACGGCAGTCCGAGTCTTTCTTTATACGCGATACCGGATGCGGCTAAATCGGCATTAATTTTGTCTTTTTCGTCTTGAGGCAGGTTGGCTATATTGTGCATGTTGGTTACCTGTTACTTTGAGATTTCATCAATATAGTCAGCGAACCACTGCATCATATTTCTGCGCTGATCAAGGTATTCGGCATGGTTATAGATGCCGCGTATTGCGTTACGGTCAACGTGAGCAAGCTGGCGCTCTATCAGGTCACGGTCAAATCCGTTTTCATTAAGTATAGTGCTGAACTGGTGCCTGAATCCGTGACCGCTTGCTATTCCGTCAAAACCTATTTGCCGGATCACCAGTAATACAGCATTTTCACTTATTGGCTTTCTTTTATCATTTCTTCCGGGGAAAACAAGGTTTGATATTCCTGATGTCATAGGCTTAATTTGTTCCATCAGCGCGACAACCTGCTCTGACATCGGTACGACATGTGGCTTTCTGCTTTTCATCACTTCGGAAGATATGGTGATCACCTTGTTTTTAAAATCGACGTCTGACCATTGCATAGACCGGAGTTCTTTGGTTCTCAGCGCCGTGTATTGCAAAACCTGTGTGGCAATCTTGCTGATGGTACTGCCGGAGAAAGCCGATAGCGCTTTGTTAAAGGCGGGTATCTGTTCTTTGGTGAGGAATGGGTAGTGCTTTTTCCGGTACCCGCGTTCGGCATCAACCAGGTCTGGCGCAGGGTTGTATTTAGAGCGCCCTGTTATAACCGCATACCGGAATACCTCCCCGCAGCGACGGCGGGCTTTGCTCGCTCTTTCCATTGCGCCACGGCTCTCGAAGTGGCGTATCACGTCTACAACACGTAGTGGATCTATAGTTGCAATGTCTTCCTCTCCGATAATCGGCAATACATCATCATCAAACATGGATAGCATTTCTTTCCTGTAACCGGCAGACCATACCTCTTTCTTGAACTCGTACCATTCACGGAAAACGCTTTCAAAAGTTATGATGCTTTCTTCTTGTGATGCTTCTTTCTTTGTTTCCAGCGATCCGCCGGTGGCAAGGATTGATTTTGCGGAAGCGTGAAGTTTACGGGCTTCTATTAATGATATTTCCGGATATGAGCCGATGACATGTGTTTGCTCCTTTCCGTCTTTTCGGTACCGGAAACGCCAAATTTTTCCCCCACCTTTTGAGATGAAAAGGAACAACCCGCCACTATCTGACAATCGGTATGATTTTTCTTTCGGCTTGGCCGCTTCTATCTGTTTTATTGTCAGCATGTGGGCACCTTTGGTTTGATTCTGTTTTGATGCCCACAAATATGCCCGCAAAATTGCGGTTCAGTCAAGTAACGTACGGTTATGTCTGGTAACAGTGAATTCGGTGAAGTACTGATTTTTCAAGTGAGATTGGTAACGGAGGGTAATGCGAGGTTATTCGGTCTTGGTGTCCCCTGCAGGAATCGAACCTGCAATTAGCCCTTAGGAGGGGCTTGTTATATCCATTTAACTAAGAGGACATGATGCTGCCCGGCTGTATAGCCGGATTTACGGCGGGTCATATGTTACCGCTCAACCCTGTATTCTATCAAGTCTTTATTTCCGCTTTGTTTTTTCCGGTTTCCGGTTACAGGTGTATTTTTTACCGGATACATCTGTTCAGAGTGTACAGATTATGTACATTATTTGCAGAATACCGGGGAACGGGCGGTTCTCCCGGCTATCTTTTGGTAACCTGTTGTTTTAGCCACTGAATAAAGATATCTGCTTTCGGGTTACGCCTGTCGCCGAGCATCGCAAAATAATATCGCTGCCGGCATGTCAGTGAAATGTCCCCGAAAGGCATCACCAGCATTTTGCTCTTAATCCGTTTTTCCACCAGTTGCTTACGTCCCATCGCGACACCGGCATGATTCATCGCAGCCACAATTGCCAGGTCTGAACGATCAAAACAGAGATTGCGCCGGTGAGGGAATAAATCAGGCTGATAGTGTTCACTCCACGCTTTCCATTCGTCGTAATCGGAGTTACTGCTCCATGCCTGGCGGTCATGTAATAACATGCAGTTCCTGAGCTGATTAAGATTGTTATGCAGATCATAACGCTCTGCATATTCGGGGCTGCATACCGGCACAATGGATTCTGACATCAAATCTTCGCAATAGAGATTCGGTCTGGACATATCATCGTAATAAATTGCGATATCAATACCATGGCCGCGAAAATTAACCTCATCATTACCTGTTAACAGGTTCAGCTGAATAGCGGGGTACTGCTCTGTAAAATCCGCTATGCCAGGGATCAGCCAGCATTGTGCGAGTGACGGGCGGGAATAAACCGTTAACTCACCGGAGATTTCCTGATTTTTGATATCAATAATTTCCTGGTTTATATCATCCAGGTTTTTCCGTAAGGCCCAGTATATACGCTCACCATCTGACGTGAGTTCAATACGGCGGTGAAAACGTTCAAATAACCGGAAGCCCAGTTCGCTTTCAAGCATATTGATGCGGTGACTGACTGCACCGGGTGTCAGCGCCAGTTCCTGTGCTGCCAGAGCAAATGAGCTGTGCCGTGCCGCAGCTTCGAACGTATGCAGGCGTGATAACTGATGACTGGATACCCGTTTGTTTCGCCGCAGGAATCCTGATGGTTCATACGGATTCATATTCGATGTCATGTCATCTCTCTTTTTTATTATGCGGACGTATTTTTTCATAAAGAATACCGCGCTTAAGATGAATTGATATGATGCAATTCACGAAAAAAGTACTTAATTTGACGAATATCACGCATTTGGATTAACTGTGCTAATCCAAAGGCCCGCTTTCATCGTTTGTCACCCCTGAATATTTATTATCCAATAAAACCACAACAACAATACAGTCAGGGGTAGGATATGGACTCTACAATGTGGATGATCGGTACGCTGGTTTTCAGTATCTTGCTGATCATTATTTCAATTATTAAATTTAAGTTTCACCCGTTTTTAGCACTGCTGCTCACCAGCTTTTTTGTCGGGATCGCCATGAAAATGAATCCGCTGGAGATGGTCAGTGCCATCGAAGACGGGATTGGCGGGACACTCGGATTTTTGGCGGCGATTATCGGACTGGGAACGATACTCGGAAAGATGATGGAAATATCCGGCGCTGCCGAGCGAATCGGAATTACGCTGGAAAAATGCCGCTGGTTAAGCCCCGATGTCACCATGATCCTTATCGGTCTTATCTGTGGTATCACGCTGTTTGTCGAGGTCGGGGTTGTATTGCTTATCCCGCTGGCGTTTTCGATTGCCAAAAAAACAAATACGTCATTATTAAAACTGGCGATTCCGTTATGCACCGCGCTGATGGCCGTGCACTGTATTATTCCGCCGCACCCGGCTGCGTTGTTTGTCACGAATGAACTCGGTGCGGATATCGGAACGGTGATTGTGGCCGGGTTAGCTGTGGGGTTGGTTGCATCGCTGATTGGCGGGCCGTTGTTCCTGAAATTCCTTGGCGATCGTTTACCGTTCAAGGTCGTACCGGCTGCGTTTGCTGACCTGAAGGTACGTGAAGAAAAAGATTTACCGTCATTAGGTGCGGCGTTATTTACGGTTCTGCTGCCGATTGTGCTCATGCTGGTTAAAACAACCGCAGATCTCAACATGAGTAAAGATAATCCGTTACTCACCTTTTTACAGTTTATCGGTAATCCGATAACCGCCATGTTTATTGCCGCATTTGCCGCTTATTACATGCTGGGTATCCGCCGCAATATGGGAATGAGCGTCCTGCTCAGTAAAACGGAAGAGAGCTTTAGCTCGATTGCAAATATCTTATTGATCATCGGGGCCGGCGGGGCATTCAACGGCATCCTGAAAGGCAGCGGACTGAGTGATTCTCTGGCACTGGTGTTGTCCGGCATCGATATGCACCCGATTTTACTTGCCTGGCTGGTGGCTATCATTCTTCATGCCGCCGTCGGCTCTGCCACTGTCGCCATGATGGGTGCAACCGCGATTGTGGCTCCGCTGATGCCGCTGTATCCCCATATCAGCCCTGAAATTATGACCCTGGCTATCGGCTCCGGGGCAATCGGCTGCACCATCGTGACCGATTCCTTATTCTGGCTGGTGAAACAATATTGTAATGCCACGCTGTCTGAAACATTCCGTTATTACAGTGTCGCCACGCTGATTGCGTCAGTCGTCGCGCTGGCAGGCACCTTTGCACTTTCATTTGTGATTTAAAAGAGACTAATGATGACTCAGATTAATATTGAAAAGCTTATTGCTGACTACCCTTTGGTACAGGAACTTATTGATTTAAAACCGGTTACATGGTTTAACCCTGATGTGACCACCACAGAAGCCGGTCTGCCGTATGTGGGATTGACGATTGACGATGCAAAGGATGCGGAAGCCCGCTTAAACCGCTTTGCACCGTATCTGATGAAAGCATTTCCTGAAACGCAGGCTATGAAAGGCATTATTGAGTCTGACACAGTGGCGATTCCTGATATGCAGGCCGCTCTTGAGGCGCGTTATCAGACACCGGTAGCCGGAAAAATGTTTCTTAAGAAAGACAGCCATCTGCCGATTTCCGGCTCGATAAAAGCGCGCGGCGGTATCTATGAAGTGCTTACTCACGCGGAAAAATTAGCGCTGGAAGCGGGATTACTGTCAACCGGTGATGATTATGCGGTGTTATTCTCTGAAAAATTCCGGCAGTTTTTCAGTCAATATCGTATTGCCGTCGGGTCAACCGGCAACTTAGGGATGTCCATCGGTATTATGAGTGCAAAACTTGGCTTCAGTGTCAGTGTGCACATGTCTGCGGATGCCAGACAATGGAAAAAAGATAAATTACGTTCTCATGGTGTGAATGTTGTTGAATATGAACAGGATTACAGCATTGCGGTGGAGCAGGGGCGCAAAGAGGCAGAAAAAGATCCGTCCTGTTTCTTTATCGATGATGAGAACTCCGTTACGCTCTTTTTGGGTTATGCGGTTGCGGGTCTGCGGCTGAAAAAACAATTTGCCGAAAAGGGAATGACAGTCGATGAACAGCACCCGCTGTTTGTGTATTTACCCTGCGGTGTCGGCGGAGGCCCCGGTGGTGTTGCGTTCGGGTTAAAACTGGCATTTGGTGATGCGGTACATTGTCTGTTTGCTGAACCGGTACACTCGCCGTGTATGCTGCTCGGTGTACATACCGGGTTGCATGATGCAATCTCGGTTCAGGAAATCGGCATTGACAATATTACCGCGGCGGACGGTTTGGCGGTCGGCCGTGCATCAGGATTTGTCGGCCGGGCAATGGAACGGCTGCTTGACGCCTATTACACGATTGACGACGCAGAAATGTATAACCTGTTGGGGTTACTTAATCAGACCGAAGCGATCAGGCTGGAACCTTCTGCTTTAGCGGGCATGCCGGGGTGTGTGCATGTGACCCGGAATGAAGCGTATTTGCAGGCTAACGCGCTGACACCGGAAGTGATGGCAAATGCCACGCATCTGGTCTGGGCAACCGGCGGCGGAATGGTTCCTGAGGATGAAATGGCGAAATATTTATCTCAGGCCAAAAGCAACTGATAACGTGGTGATAGTCTGAACAGACCGGAACCGGTGCAACAAATGCCGGTTCCGGTATCCGGTGATTATTTCCGGCTCATTTCCTGTGATTTTTCGATCGCGCTGCGGACACCGGCGATAACGGACTGACGCAGACCGGTTTCCTCCAGTTTTATCACTGCTTCAATCGTGGTACCGCCCGGCGAACAGACCATATCTTTCAGTTCACCCGGATGTTTACCGGTTTCCAGTACCATTTTGGCAGCCCCCATCACGGCTTGTGCCGCGAATTCATAGGCCTGTTTGCGCGGCATACCACCTGCCACTGCCGCATCGGCCATCGCTTCAATAAACATAAAAACATAAGCGGGAGCGGAGCCGCTGACGCCGATCACGGCATCAATCAGTGATTCCGGAACCTGTTCGGCACGGCCGAAACTGCGGCACAGCGACATAACCAGCTCAGTTTCATCATCAGACAGAAAAGCATTGACGGTGACCGATGTCATGCCAGCATTGACCAGTGCGGGGGTGTTCGGCATCAGGCGGACAACTTTGGCCTGCGACGGCAGAGCAGCTTCCAGGGTTTCCAGTGTGACACCGGCGGCCATCGAAACAATAAGGGTATTCTGTTTCAGGCAGGGCGAAATATCCCGTAATACGCCGGGGACGGCATACGGTTTTACACCTATAAAAATAATATCGGATTGTTCCGCTACACGCTGAGCGTGCGATTCGCCATGAACGCCGAATTCCTGAGCCACACGGTCAGTACTGGCCGGGCTGTGGTTATGCACAAAAACAGTATCAGGGCTGATAATTTTTCCTGAAATCAGGCCATTAAGGATTGCTTTTCCCATATTTCCGCAACCAATAAATCCGATTTTTTTATTCATGATGGCTCCTGTATTGCCTGTAAAGACTGACCGGAAGAGCAGGATACCACTCTGCGGCGCCGGGGTAACCCGGTAATTTAGGCATGATTTACATACACAAATATACAAAATCCGGGTAATATTGACCTATTATAGATACGTGAAAGTGTAAAATTTGCTCACGTTTTGGCATGGAGAATCATATGAAGTATCAGGTTAGTGGCCTGACACTTGCTGCGGTGCTGCTGATTGGCGGGTGCGCAAGTTCGGATCAGACACCGGGAACGCGCAGTGATCCGCTTGAAGGGTTTAACCGCACAATGTTCGATTTTAACTATAATGTGCTGGACCCTTATGTGCTCAGACCTGTTGCGATGGCATGGCGTGATTATGTGCCGGAACCGGCACGAAACGGTACCATCAACTTCCTCGGCAATCTTGAAGAACCGGCCAGTATGGTCAACAATTTTCTGCGCGGCGATTTCTATCAGGGATTCAAGCATTTTAACCGCTTTTTCCTGAATACGGTCTTCGGACTGGGCGGCCTGATTGATGTTGCATCAATGGCGAACCCTGAGCTGGCAAAAACAGAACCGGCCCGTTTCGGTAATACCTTAGGAAACTACGGCGTCGGGTACGGGCCTTATGTGGTTATCCCGGGCTATGGCGGCTGGACTCCGCGTGTGGATGGCGGTGACTGGCTGGATACCACGTATCCGATGCTGAGTTATCTGACTATCTGGATGGGAGTCGGTAAATGGGCTATCGAAGGTATTGATAACCGTGCACAGGCACTGGATGCGGAAGGTGTGCTGCATAATTCCAGCGATCCGTATCTGATGATGCGTGAAGCCTATTTCCAGCGTAACGATTTCCTGGCGTCAGGCGGAGAACTGAAGGTACAGGAAAACCCGAACGCGGCAGCGATTGCGGATGATTTGGATTCTATCGACAGCGAATAATGTGCCGGTACAGATACAGATAAAGAAAAAGTTCTGGTCAGTGACCAGAACTTTTTTATGTACGCAACCGGGAAAAATCAGAAGCTGTAGTTAAAGTTAACGCCGTATAACCAGGCTTTACCGGAGGAGCTGAATTCGTAATTAGGCATTTGCAGGTTCGGATTACCTAATTTACCGCCGATAGCTGCAAGCTGATCTTTACTCATCAGTGGTTCAGAAATATCGACTTTACGTCCGTGCATGTAGGCAACACCGACATCAACAGAGGCATCTTTGTTGAAGGCGTAGGTTGAGCCCAGGCTGAACCAGATACGATCCTGATCCGGAATAGAGATGGAACGGTTATTCGCCGGAACCGGACTGTCATCAAAGGCAATACCACCACGGAAGGTCCAGTTATCATCGTGATAATAGGTGGTACCTAATGCTACACGGTACGCATTTTTAAAGCCTTCATGCTTTTCAAACAGAACGCCGCCGTTTCCTTTATCCGTTGCTTTCAGCTCCTGGAATGAATCCCAGCCGGTGTAAGCAAAGGTATAGTGAACCGCCCATTTTGGTGCAACACGATGATAAGCAGAGAGCTCCCAGATATCCGGTAAATTCAGATCCAGTTTACCCTTGGTGGAACGGTCAAGCAGTCCCGGAATATTTTGGGTGAAATCACCGTCTTTAAATTTCACGGTGACTTTGGAACGGTATGTCAGGCTGAAACGGTTATCTTTGTCCAGTTCATATAACATACCGGCATTCCAGCCGTAGCCCCAGCCGTCACCTTTGAGTTTGGCAAGATTTGAGTTCGCAGGAATTTTTGCTAATGCCGGGTTTTTGGTGATCCCGGCTGCAACCTGGCCTAATTCTCCGGTATGACGGGAAATTTCCGCATCGGCGTAAACCGCATTCAGCCCCAGACCAAAACTGAAATTGTCATTCAGACGGTAAGCACCCGCGACGTTAAAGTTAGCGGTAACGAGATCAGTTTTGCCGCCGATGGCACCGGCGGAGTAGTTATCTTTGAACTCAGTGGCCAGACCGAAGTTTGTGGTGGTTGATGCGCCGACTGACCATTTTTCATTAATCGGCATAATAAAATGCAGGTTCGGGACAACTGCGCTTGGTGCAATATCTTTGGCATCAGTGCTGTTACCGGTCAGCGGGGACTTTCCGCTGATATCCACTGAAGGGTTGATCAGGATCGCACCGGCGGACATGGACGGACGATCAAATAATGTCATTGCTGCCGGGTTGCGGCTGCCGACGCTGGCATCATCCGCCACGGCACCTTCCCCTGAAAACGCACGTCCGAGTGCAGACGTGGAATATTCATTTAATTGAAAACCCGCAGCAAAAGCGTGTGTTGCTGTTAATGAAACTGCCACTGCCAATGCTGAACGAGTGAACAGGTTTTTCTGGTTCATGACCAAAACCCTCTTGTTTATTTTGTTTATGTACTACTTTGGTAGTCAGAAGTAGCGCTGGATTGTATGTTTGCTTGTGGATATGACAAATCAGACCAGTTGAGAGAGTATAGAATCAGTACACTTAAATGTTATTTTTTTGTACTGAAATAAGCGGATTGAGACGCAAAAATGCGATTTGGATTACAGTATTTTAACATTTCTGGTTTTTTTAAGGCCGAAAAGTGGCTTTAGCCCGAGTAGATCAAACATTAGATTGAATTATTATGGTTTACTTTGATAAATGGTATGATTCAGTACTAATACTGCAGGCTATTTTTAACTAACGGGAGACTGAAATGGCTGACGAAAAAAAACTGTGCAGCGCAGAAGAAACCTCAGCATGCTGCTGTGTGGATGTAGGCACTATTATTGATAACGAAAGCTGCACCTCTTCTTTCGAGCGCGTATTTGCATCTAAAGCCGATGCTGAGCAGATGATGGCAACACTGACTGCCAAAGCAAATGCAGCTGCATCTGAACCATGCAAAATCCACAGCGAATATAAAGAAACGGCTGACGGCGTTGAGCTGAAAGCGGATTTCACTTTCAGCTGCCAGGCTGAAACATTGATCTTTGAACTGGGTCTGCGTTAATTCATCAGAATAATACGCAAAATGAATTCAGGCCTCCGGTAAATACGGGGGCCTTTTTTATTACCTTCTGCTATACAAAAAGTTTATTTCCCTGAGCAACCTCGCACTTTTCAGTTATTCACATTGCGTGAATGCAACATGATGTTAACAATATCATCAGGTCAGACCACCGGCGGTTCGTGATAACCTCTCATCATGTAAGGATGAACGAATGAAGCAGGCACAGGCAGAGCGTATTGCAATTGTTGACGGATTACGGACACCGTTTGCCCGTCAGTCCACGGTATACCGTGATATTCCTGCGGTTGAACTGGGCCGGGCTGTGGTGCAGGAACTCCTTTTCCGTCAGTCATTTCCGGCAGAACTGGTCGATCTTGTCGTTTTCGGTCAGGTGATACAAATGCCTGCCGCACCCAATATCGCCCGCGAAATTGTTCTCAGTACCGGATTGCCGGTGACAACGGATGCGTACTCGGTGACCCGCGCCTGCGCCACCAGTTTTCAGGCGATTGCCAATGCGGCGCAGGCAATACAATGCGGGCAGAGTCAGATCGCGGTGGCGGGCGGGGCGGACTCGGCGTCTGTCCTGCCGATTGGCGTGTCACGTAAACTGGCAGGTGTATTACTGGATCTCAGTAAAGCCCGGTCAGTCTCTCAGAAGCTCCGGTTACTGGCGGCTCTGCGGCCGCGTGACCTCCTGCCTGTGGCTCCGGCGGTGGCTGAATATTCCACCGGTCTGCGTATGGGCGATACTGCCGAACAGATGGCGAAGCGTTACCATATCAGCCGTGAAGCACAGGATGCGTTAGCGCATCATTCACATCTGGCTGCCACACAGGCGTGGACATCCGGTGTGCTGCGCGATGAAGTGATGACCGCCCGTTTTCCGCCGTTCAGTCAGGTCTGTGAAGAAGACAATACATTTCGGAAAAATTCGCTGGCCGGCAGTTATGCCCAACTGAAACCGGCATTTGATAAACGCCACGGCACAGTCACCGCAGCAAACAGCACGCCACTGACCGACGGTGCGGCGGCCGTGCTGATGATGACAGAAAATCGCGCACGGGAACTCGGGCTGACCCCGCTGGGGTTTCTGCGCAGCTATGCATTTACGGGCAATACCGTTCAGGAAGATATGCTGCTGGGGCCATCATATGCTGCCCCGCAGGCACTTGATCGTGCCGGGCTGGCATTATCCGACCTGACACTGATTGATATGCATGAAGCCTTTGCCGCTCAGGTTCTGACTAACCTGCATTGTTTTGCCAGCGGGGATTTTGCCCGTGAAAAACTCAACCGGACATCGGCAATTGGTGAAGTGGACCCGGCGCGGTTTAATGTACTCGGCGGATCGATTGCCTACGGACATCCTTTTGCGGCAACCGGTGCCCGGATGGTGACACAGACACTGCGCGAACTGAAGCGGCGGGGTGGCGGTTTTGCAATGACTACGGCTTGTGCCGCGGGCGGTCTTGGTGTGGCGATGATCTGGGAAACGGAATAAGACGGGAGACTGATGATGACACAGCATGATGAAGCACCTTCTGCTTTCCGCCTGACAGTGCGTCCGGATCACACCGGCGTTATCACCATTGACGTCCCTGGTGAGAAAGTGAATACCCTGAAGGCTGAATTCGCTGAACAGTTCGAAGCGGTGCTGCGGGATGCCCGCAAAATTCCGGGACTGCGGGCGATGGTGATTATCTCCGGCAAGCCGGATACCTTTATTGCCGGGGCGGATATTCATATGATTGCCGGGTGTACTGAAGCTTCACAGGCTCAGGCGCTTTCTGAATCCGGACAACGGTTATTTAATCTGATCGAAAATTATCCGTTGCCGGTTGTTGCCGCTATTCACGGCAGCTGTCTCGGAGGCGGGTTGGAACTGGCTATGGCCTGCCGCAGTCGTGTTGTCACCGACAGCGATAAAACCCGGCTCGGCCTGCCGGAAGTTCAGCTGGGGCTGCTGCCCGGTTCCGGCGGGACACAGCGTCTTCCTGCACTGATCGGGCTGACGGCGGCTCTGGATATGATGCTGACCGGGCGGCAGTTGCGGGCAAAACAAGTCGTTAAAATACGGCTGGCCGATGATATTGTTCCGCCGGAAATTTTGCTGGAAACAGCGGTTGCCCGCGCATTGTCGGCAAATCCGGCACAGCGCACTCCGGTGCCGTTCCGGCAAAAAATAATGAAAATGAAAGGGATACGGGATATCCTTTTTCGTATAATCCGTAAACAGGTTCGCCGCCGCACCCGCGGGCACTATCCGGCGGCTGAACAGATTATTGATGTGGTACAGTGCGGACAGGAAAAAGGGCGGGATGCCGGGTTTAATGCCGAGGCAGTCGCATTTGGTAAACTGGCAGTCACACCGGAATCCGGCGCACTCCGCCACCTCTTTTTCGCCTCAACAGCACTGAAAAAAGATGCAGCGGATGGCGTAAAACCAGCAGAATTGCACCATGTGGCAGTGCTGGGCGGCGGGCTGATGGGCGCCGGAATAGCCGCAATTACCTGCCAGCGTGCCGGGTTGCCGGTCAGAATTAAAGACGTTTCACAGGAGGGAGTCAGTAAAGCACTGGCCTTTTTCTGGCAGCATCTGAGCAGACAGGTGAAACGCAGACGTCTTTCCCCGCGTGAGCGGACACAACTGATGCACGGAATGACCGGTACTACGGATTACCGGGGATTTCACCGTATTGATTTTGTGGCGGAAGCGGTTTTTGAATCCCTGTCACTTAAACAGCAGATGATCGCGGAAACAGAAGCCGTGACACCTCCGGATACTATTTTTGCCTCGAATACCTCGTCACTGCCCATTCGTGATATTGCCGCAAAGGCGTTACGACCTGAAAAAATCATCGGACTGCATTATTTCAGCCCGGCCGAAAAAATGCCGCTGGCGGAAATTATTCCTCATGAAGGCACCGATGCGGTAACACTGGCGACCACATTGCAACTGGCGCGCAAACAGGGAAAAACAGCGATTGTGGTCGGTGATAAAGCCGGATTTTATGTCAACCGCATCCTGGCGCCGTATATTACGGAAGCACTGCATTGTCTGGTTGAAGGTGAACCGGCAGAAAAAATCGACAAGGCACTGACAGATTTCGGCTTTCCGTTAGGGCCGGTAGCACTGCTGGATGAAGTGGGGATTGATGTCGGCACCAAAATTATGCCGGTACTGGAAGCCGCATTTGGTGAGCGGTTTGCACTACCGCCGCAGCTGGATGCCCTTTTCCGCGATAACCGGCTGGGAAAGAAAAACAAACGCGGATTTTATGATTACACGCCATTGCCATGGTGGAAACGCTGTGGCCGCAAGACACCGCGTAAAGCCGACAAACAAATCTATCCGCTGCTGGGCATCACCGTGCAGGAACGCCTTACATCGCAGGAGATCACAGAGCGCTGTCTGATGATGATGCTCAATGAAGCCGTGAGGGCACTGGATGAACAGGTTATCCGTTCCCCGGCAGACGGCGATATCGGCGCCGTCTTCGGTATTGGTTTTCCGCCGTTCCTTGGCGGGCCGTTTTACTATATGGACAGCCTGTCCGCCGCCGTTATGACAGAAAAACTGACAACACTGGCTGCCCGTTACGGTGACCGTTTCATGCCGTGTGAGGCGTTACAGCAACGTGCTGCGGATAAGCGCCGGTTTTACTGAGAAATTACGGTGAGACGGCAGTGAATTGTTTTATTTTTCTGAACAGGTTCTGAACAAAATTCAGGTTTATCTCTGTGCTGAATCATTTTAATTATGATTAATTTGAGGCAGAATGCCTCTCATCTCCCCTGACGGGGACGCAGAAATAACGATAATTTTAAACAGACCATTCTTTGATGTGATACGGCCCGGGGATTCAGATATGACCGTATCCGTCCTGTTCAGACGGTGACATATGCAAGTATTTATTATGCGACATGGCGATGCTGCTTTGCAGGCCGCCAGTGATTCAGTACGACCCCTTACCGGGAAAGGGATAACCGATTCCCGCCGCATGGCAAAATGGCTTGCCGGGCAGCATATCCTGACGGATACCGTTCTGGTCAGTCCGTATCTGCGGGCAGAGCAGACACTGACCGAAATTCGTGATGAGCTCAATTTACCGGCGCAGGAAGAGGTAATGCCGGGACTGACTCCTTCAGGAAATGCGGAAAGCGCGGCGGATTATATCCGCTACCTGGCGGAGGAAGGGCGCAAAGGGGTGCTGGTGGTATCGCATCTGCCGCTGGTTGGTTATCTGGTAGCGGCATTGTGTCCGCAGGAGACGGCACCGATGTTTGCAACATCCTCTGTTGCCTGTATCGAACTGGATAATAACGGACGCGGTACACTGCTCTGGCACCGCGGTCCCGGACAGATTGACTGATTACTCGCGCCGGGCGGTTTCAGCAATTTCAATCAGCAGCAGTAATGCCGCAGTACCGCCCCATTCCTTGGGCGCCTGGTGAAAGGCAATCACATCCGGGTGTTGTGCCAGCCATAATGGTGTTTGTTGCTTCAGGACATGTTTGCCGTGCCCGTGCATAATACAGACACAATAGGTGTTTTCACGGCGGGCCGCGGCTATCAGTGCACCAATTTCCTGTTTGGCCTGAAGCTGGGTCAGTCCGTGCAGATCCAAAAACAGTTCCGGCACGTAATCTCCGCGCCGCAGTTTTTTCAGTTCATACGGGCTGGCATTTTCCCGCAGATAACGCGCAGGGCCGTCCATATCCAGGTTCGGACGGTATTCATCAGAGAAATAAAAACTGGCATCAACCTGGTCCTGCAACAGCCGTTCCGGCGCAATTTTTGTCACACCGGCCCGTGATTTCGGGTGCACCACAATATCCTGTCTGATTTTACGCGTCCCGCTGATGGCCTCTTTAAACAGATTCAGGTCATCATCAGTCAGGGGTGTCTTCTTTTTCATAACATCTCATCACTGATTATTTTCCATAGTGTAACCGATTTTTTTAAGGATGTTGACGCTATACTGCCGGTCACAACTGACAAAAACTGCCGGAAAATTGCCGTGCATTTCACAAGATATGCTGATTTAGCAGCGACTTCATGGCAAACTACGCTATCAGATATTTTCTTTTGTTTTACCCCGCCGGAGGCACTTTGGATAAAATTTACGTTGATGAAGCCGTCAGTGAGCTTCACACGCTGCAGGATATACTGCGCTGGGCAATGAGCCGTTTTAATGCCGCGAACATCTACTATGGCCACGGCACAGATAATGCCTGGGATGAAGCTCTCCAGCTGGTACTGCCGACACTGTTCCTGCCTCTGGATTTACCCGCTGAGCTGTATCAGTCACGACTGACTTCCTCAGAGCGTCACCGCATTGTGGAACGTGTGCTGCGCCGGATCACCGAGCGTGTGCCGGTGCCGTATCTGACCAACCGGTCCTGGTTCTGCGGTCACGAATTTTATGTTGATGAGCGCGTGCTGATCCCGCGTTCGCCGATTGGTGAGCTGATTAATAATCACTTTGCCGGTTTACTGGATTCCGAACCGGAAGCAATTCTGGATCTGTGTACCGGCAGCGGCTGTATCGCAATTGCCTGCGCTTATGAGTTCCCGGACGCAGAAGTTGATGCGGCAGACATTTCCGCCGATGTGCTGGAAGTCACAGAAATGAACATTGAAAATCACGGCTTATCTCATCGTGTCGTTCCGATGCGTTCAGATCTGTTTAACGATCTGCCGGCAGTGAAGTATGACCTGATTGTCACCAACCCGCCGTATGTCGATGCGGAAGACATGAGTGATTTACCGGATGAATTCCGCGTTGAGCCTGAACTGGCGCTGGCTGCGGGCAGTGATGGTCTGAAACTGGTTCGCCGCATTCTCGCGAATGCCCCGGATTATATGTCAGAAGATGCGGTACTGATTTGTGAAGTCGGTAACAGTCAGGTACATCTGATGGCCGAATTCCCTGAAGTGCCGTTTATCTGGCTGTCGTTTGAAAACGGGGGTGACGGTGTCTTTATGTTAACTCGTGATCAATTAGCAGAACATCATGACGCTTTTAAACTTTTCAAATAACCGTTCCTCATGTAGGAATAGAAGCATAAAAACAGGTTAAAACCATTCACTTGCACACAATCAGAGACAGGAAAACACGATGGCCGGAAACAGTATCGGCGAACTTTTTCGCGTAACCACCTTTGGTGAATCACATGGCCCGGCGCTGGGTTGTATTGTTGACGGCGTACCGCCGGGACTGGCGCTGACAGAAGCTGATATGCAGATTGATCTCGATCGCCGCCGTCCGGGCACATCGCGCTATACCACACAGCGTCGTGAGCCGGATCAGGTCAGAATTCTGTCAGGGGTATTTGAAGGAAAAACCACCGGAACCAGTATCGGACTGCTGATTGAAAATACCGATCAGCGCTCACAGGATTACGGTGCCATCAAAGATCTCTTCCGGCCGGGACATGCGGATTACACGTATGAGCAGAAGTACGGCTTTCGTGATTACCGCGGCGGCGGCCGCTCATCAGCCCGTGAAACGGCGATGCGCGTGGCGGCCGGGGCTATCGCCAAAAAGTATCTGCACGAAAAATTTGGTGTGACAGTCCGTGCCTGCCTGACTCAGATGGGGGATATTAAATGTGATATCCGCGACTGGGCTCTGGCAGAGCAAAATCCGTTTTTCTGTCCTGATGAACGTCAGCTGGAGGCGCTGGATGAATTATTGCGCGGCCTGAAAAAAGAAGGGGATTCCATCGGTGCGAAAGTCACGGTTGTGGCGGAAAACGTCCCGGCGGGTCTGGGTGAACCGGTCTTTGATCGTCTTGATGCGGATCTGGCGCATGCGCTGATGAGTATCAATGCGGTAAAAGGCGTTGAAATCGGAGACGGCTTCGGCGTGGTTAACCTCAAAGGCAGCGAAAACCGGGATGAAATTTATCAGACCGGTTTTACCAGCAATCACGCGGGCGGCATTCTCGGCGGCATCAGCAGCGGCCAGCCAATCATCGCACATATTGCCCTGAAACCGACATCGTCGATTACCGTTCCCGGTAATACGCTGAACCGGCAGGGCGAAGAGGTGGCTATGATCACCAAAGGGCGTCATGACCCCTGTGTCGGGATACGTGCTGTGCCGATTGCCGAAGCGATGACAGCGATAGTGCTGCTCGATCACCTTCTGCGTCACCGCGGACAATGTGCGGATGTCACACCGCCGTTACCGGCCTGGTCATGATTTAAACTGGCGTCCCAGGTATTGTGCCCGGGATTTTATTGGCAGGTAAAAAATGGAATGGTTTCAGTTCGGTGTTGAAATCTATGTATTGCTGTTCTTTGTTGCTCTGATTGCCGGATTTATTGATGCAATCGCCGGCGGAGGCGGATTACTGACAATCCCGGCATTGCTGGCGGTCGGCGTACCGCCGGTGCAGGCTCTGGCGACCAACAAATTGCAGGCGGTCGGCGGCTCTTTCTCTGCCAGTTTCTATTTTGTCCGGCGCAAAGCGGTGGATCTTGCCGGACAGCGGGTTCCGATAGTGATGACGCTGATTGGCGCGGTTATCGGTTCCGGGCTGGTGCAGTTTGTGGATCCGGAATTTCTCCGTCAGTTGCTGCCGCTGCTGGTCATTGCCATCGGTCTCTATTTCCTGCTGACGCCGTCCATTGGTGCTGCGGATCAGAAACAGCGCCTGATGCCGTTTGCCTTCGGCTGTACCGCCGGTATCGGGATCGGTTTTTATGACGGCGTTTTCGGCCCGGGGGCAGGCTCTTTCTACGCGCTGGCGTATGTGACACTGGCCGGTTTTAACCTGGCGAAAGCCACGGCACACGCCAAAGTCCTCAATTTTGCATCCAACGTCGGGTCACTCTCATTCTTTATTTTCAGCGGTCACGTTATCTGGCTGATGGGCTTTGCCATGCTGGGCGGACAACTTATCGGTGCACGCCTCGGTGCCCGTATGGTGCTGAGCCGCGGACAAAAACTGATCCGCCCGATGCTGGTAACTGTCTCTTTCCTGATGAGCATCAAACTGCTTTATGACAATCACGGTGATACTATCAGTACGTGGCTGTCTCAGCTTTCTTAATTTTTATTAGTGGTTTATATAATCAATGAGTACACATCAATATCAGCAGCTGATTGAGATTTTTGATAACGAATTTCTCGCTGATTTCAATACCCGCCTGATTAAAGGCGACGATGAGCCGATTTATCTGCCTGCAGATGATGAAGCGCCTTATAACCGCATCGTGTTTGCTCACGGCTTTTATGCCAGTGCGATCCATGAAATATCGCACTGGTGTATTGCCGGGAAAGAGCGCAGAAAGCTGGTGGATTTTGGTTACTGGTACTGCCCGGACGGGCGGGACGCACAAACGCAGTCAGAATTTGAGGTCGTGGAAATAAAACCGCAGGCACTGGACTGGTTATTTTGTCAGGCTGCCGGTTATCCGTTTAACGTCAGTTGTGACAATCTTGACGGCGATTTCGAGCCTGATCGCGTCAAATTCCGGCGTATTGTTCACGGGCAGGTGATGGAATATCTGGCGCAGAACTCAATACCCACGCGTGCAGCAAGGTTTATTAATGCCCTGCAATCGTTCTACAATACGCCGCCGCTGACTGCGGACCAATTTCCATGGCCGGAAGATCCGTTTGCCTGACAAACGATTCCGGTGACTGAACTTTAAGGAACAAACATGCTTGCGGATTATGAAACGCGTATCCTCGCCCAGATTGATGACATGGTTGAACATGCCACAGACGATGAACTGTTTGCGGGTGGCTATCTGCAGGGGCATCTGACCCTCGCGGTGGCAGAACTGGAACAGTCGGGTGATCACTCTGTTGAGGCACTTCATAACCGGGTGGAGGAGAGCATCCGTCAGGCAATCAGCGCCGGAGAGCTGACACCGCCGGATCAGGTGCTGGTGCTGGAAACCTGGAAACGCCTGCTGAAAAGCGCGCAGGAGCAGGAATGACAGATAAACCGCAATACCGCATCCGCCAGGCCCGTCCGGCGGACGCCGCATTGTTACCGGCCGTTGAATCCTCTGCCGGCGCGTTATTTGCAACTGTCCCGGGGTATGAGTGGATAGCCCGCAGCGAAGGTCATTCCGAAACCGCATTCCGCAATTTTATCGCCAACGGTAATGCGTGGGTGGCGGCGGACAATCAGGATCAACCGGCCGGGTTTGTGCTGGTGTCCAACCTCGGTACCGGGCTGCATATTGATGAGCTTTCTGTCTCTGCGGCGCATCAGCGTCAGGGGCTGGGGCGACAGCTGATTGAGCGGGTGAAGAGTGTGGCGCTGGCACGCGGTTGTGCCGCGGTAACACTGACCACATTCCGTGATGTGGTATGGAACCGTCCTTATTATGAACATCTCGGTTTTGAAGTATGTGATGTTTCCCGTGCTCCGGCACTGGAAGCGATTATGCTGAAAGAGGCAGAATACGGACTGCAGTTCTGTGATCGTTGTGCCATGATTTACCGGTTTTTCTAAAAAAGTTAAATATCGCACGTAAAAAGAAAAGGTCGCTCCGGTATGCGGCCTTTTTTATTTATGGCGGATTAAGAAACTAATTATTAAGCTATTAACAGATAATAATAAAAGATCTTGAGATTGTGATATTTACAGCGAAAATAGTGCCGCTTTTGTCTGTCTCCGGTATGTATTTCATCATCGTTATATAGATTTTTCTGTTTAACAGAATGATTTTAAATAATGTTTCTGATATCTGAATGGTGATTTTTTCTGAGGCAGTTGTTTCTTTTTGTTGCGTTAACGTCAACAACTACGCAGAGATGTTGAGTAAATAGCAATAACTATTAACTTGCTATTAACATTTGTTGTGTCAGAATGTGTCTGTCCCCATAAAACACAGGTATTGATTATGTTTGAATTACAACCGAAAAACACAGCACAACAGGCTGTGACTATTTACACCAAGATAGCGGTTGCTGCGGTGGTATTGCTGGCACTGTTATTTTCTTTCTGGTTTAAACTTGACGGAATGAGCGTTATTGAAAGAGCAGTCCCTTCCATCGGTATGATTTTATTTACCGGGTTAATAATTTTTAATGCCAAACGGGAATTAGATTCGCTGTACCGTTCAGAGGATAAATGTGCGAAAAATGCAGTTGCTCTGAACGCCTGACAGAAACGGTATCGCATCACGTGGACTGATAAATATAAAGCAGAGACGATCATGGATCATCAGCAGCAATGCTGATGATCCTTTTTTTATGCAAAAATTATTTGTACAAATCAGCCCCGGTTTCCTGAGCAATATAACCGATAGCCGCCTGTGCCCTGACACTGTTACCTGCTTTATCCAGCGGCGGGGAATAGACCGCGACGGCGTATTTACCCGGAACCACGGCCAGAATTCCGCCGCCGACACCACTTTTCGCCGGGATACCGACCTGATATAACCAGGTGCCGGAACCGTCATACAGCCCGGCAACAGCCATTTCTGCCAGAACTTTGCCGGTGTTTTCCGCACTCAGTAACTGTTTGCCGTTGTACGGGGATTTGCCCTGATTAGCCAGCACCGCGCCCATTTTGGCGAGATCAACGGTAGTGGCATCCACTGAACACTGGCGGGTATAGAGATCAACCGCCTCATCCGGATTGCCGTATAACATGCCGTAGGACTGCATCAGCCGTGCCAGTGCCTGGTTGTGCTGATTGGTTTCTGATTCAGAGCGGTACACTTCATCATTCACCGTCAGTTTGGTATCGGCGAACGCTTCCATGTTTTCCATAATCTGCTGCCAGCGGTCATCCGGGTTTTTGGCTTTGATCAGGCTGACGGCACTGATAGCCCCGGCATTGACCAGCGGGTTCTGCGGGCGATCCGGACGCAGCTCTATCGCCAGACCGGAGTTAAACGGCAGTCCGGTGGCGTTAGCACCCAGTTTTTCCAGTACAACCTCTGACCCCTGCTGATTCATCACCAGCGCGAGGGTAAAGACTTTTGACAGCGACTCAAGAGGAAACAGCGCGTCTTTATCCCCGGCGCTGTAGATTTTTCCGTCTACCGTGGCAATAACAACGGCGTAATTATCGGGGCTGTATTTGGCGAGTGCCGGGATGTAATCCGCCACATCACCGGCTTTTTCGGTTTTGAATTTCTGATACGCCTGCTCAACGATCGTATCGTACTGAATAGCATTGCTTTGAATAACATTGCTGTGAACAGCATTATCGGGAATATTATTATTCTTTGCGTAAGCAGAGGTAAAACAAAACAGCGAAAAGGTTAAGGCGATAACTATTTTATTCTTCATAATCTTCTCCGGTTAATATTTCCGGATGAAGCGTATAGGCGCACTGACTTTTCTGTAAATTGATCATTGGGCAAGAGAAATTGCCGCTGACAGGTGAACTGCACCGGTTTTCGTGAGAAAGCACACAAAATGACCCAGGTTTGTGGCAGTGATCAATAAAGTCCGGCGATGATAGTTTGCGTTACCGCCGGAAAAATTATCAATAATGTGACGGGGACCGGCTCTGCGGCCGGTCAGGTGCAGATTATGACTTTTGCGGCAGCGGGCGGCCTTTCAGCAATTTGCGGACATGGAAACGGGCGGGATGAATGGCGGCCAGTGTTTCATCATCCAGGGGAAGCGCTTCATCAAAAATCTGTGCCGCGAGTACCTCAGCGGCCAGCGGGGCGGTGCATAATCCCCGTGAACCGAGTGCCGCCAGCAGAAACAGCTGTGGCTGATGCGGCACACTGCATACGGAATCAGGCGCGGATTTTTGTTCGTCCAGATGTGCATAACACACTGTTATTTCTTCAAAATCAGGGACATTCCCGGCCAGCGGCAGGTGATCGCGCAGTGAGCAGCGGATCCCCTGACGGGATGCTCCGGCGCTGATATCCACTGCCTGAGGCCAGCTGACATCCGGCAGTGACGTAAGCAGCCGCTGTTTATTAGCCGTTTGTTCCTCTTCGCGATATTCCGTGCCGGTATCATTACGCTGGTGGCTGGCACCGATGCAGTGCAGGCCGTCAGCCGGATTTACCGGGGTCAGATAACCCTCATAACACAACACTTTTTTCAGCCCGGCAATGGCGGGAACAGACGGGACATGGCTGACCTGACCACGTACCGGTGTGACCGGCAGCGGGGCGGTCTGCGGGAACTGACTGATACAATAGCCGTTGGCCAGTATCACCACATCGGCCTCTGTCGTACTGCTATCAGCAAACCGGAGCTGCCAGCCCTGTCCGGCGGGGATCAGTTCTTTTACTTCACAGCTGAAATGCAGGTGAAGCCCCTCTTTTTGTGCCAGCGCTGCGGTATTGCGCACCAGTTCCTGCGGGCAGAGCCAGCCGCCCTGCGGATAATGCAGGCCGTCAAAATTCACATCCGTTCCGGCAAGTGCAGAAAGCTGTTCCCGTGACAGGCGCTGCACCATCTCATCCGGCCATGTGACGGATGAAATGTTATTAATTTTTTTGCTGCTTTTTTCGTGATACATCAGCTGGATCACACCGCACCAGTCATGGTCATATTTCACGCCCTGAGCTGACAACGCATCATAGGTACGGCGGGCAAACGGGAAAGCGGCGGTAAAAAAACGTTCAGGCGGATCATCCCGGCCGGTCAGCAGCGGATAAAGCGCGCCCTGGCGGTTACCGGAGGCATTGAGTGCCAAAGTGTTATCCGCACAATATAAGGAAACCTCCGCACCACGGCGGAGCAGGGCGAGGGACGTGAGAACCCCGGCGATACCGCCGCCGATGACGGCTATCTGCTGCCGCGCGGCGGCCGGGGGGCGATCAAACCACGGCGTTGCAGATGATACTGCTTCACGGGGATTCACCCCGGCAAGGCATTCACGTTTATGTGCAAACCCTTTGCGGCGCTCAACGCTGAACCCGGCCTGCTGCAAACCACGGCGCACGAATCCGGCGGCCGTAAAGGTGGCAAAAGTGCCGCCGGGGCGGGAAAAACGGATCATCAGATCAAACAGAGACTGTTGCCACATATCCGGGTTTTTGGACGGCGCAAAACCGTCCAGGAACCAGGCATCAATTTTGTTATCCAGCGCATGAGTAAGAGAAGGAAGCAGCTCGTTGACATCCCCCAACCATAAATCGAGCGTAATTTCTCCGCCGGACAGCTGGATACGGTGACAACCCGGCAATGGCTGCGGCCACTGAGCGCACAGTTGTAAGGAGAAATCAGCGAACTCCGGCCAGTGCCGGTGGGCAGCCTGTAAATCGGCCACCGTCAGCGGGAATTTTTCAAAGCTGATAAAGTGCAGGCGCCTCAGCGGATGCCCGGGATGGGCGGCACGGAACGCCCGGAAGCTCTGCCACAGTGTGAGAAAATTAAGTCCGGTACCGAACCCGGTTTCGGCCACGGTACAGACCGGGGTGGTCATCTGTGCAAACCTGTCCGGAAAACCGTTTCCGTTAAGAAACACATAGCGGGTTTCCGCCAGTCCGTCATCGTTCGAAAAATAGACGTCATCAAAATGTTGCGAAACAGGTGTACCCTGTTCATTCCAGGTTAAATGTGCAGTTTCAATTGCGGTTTTTTTCACGTTACGGCCTGAGGATTCTGTTCGGTTTTTCCTGATTTTACTCCGCTTTGCGCTGTACTGCCATGCCGGATGTGACACAGGACAATATCGGTATGTAAAGATGCGAAAAAACGTCTGATCGGACTTGTTCAGCTTACAGGTGTAAGCTAAAGTAACGCTAAAATCCCGTACTACTTAAAATGACAGAGGTATTGAATGAAGCGTGCAGTAATCACTGGTCTGGGGATTATCTCAAGTATCGGTAATAACCGGGAGGAAGTACTGGCTTCTTTGAGAGAAGGTCGTTCCGGGATCACATTCTCAGAAGAATTTAAAGAGATCGGGATGCGCAGCCAGGTTTGGGGTAATGTCAAACTGGATACTGCGGGTCTTATTGATCGTAAAACTGTCCGTTTCATGAGTGATGCATCTATCTATGCATATCTTTCCATGGAGCAGGCTATCGCAGACTCCGGTCTGACAGAAGAGCAGGTATCTCACTACCGTACCGGTGTGGTTGCCGGTTCCGGCGGCGGCTCCCCGCGCACCCAGGCTATCGCGGCTGACGGCATGCGTGCCAAAGGTCTGCGTGGTGTCGGTCCTTATCTGGTACCGCGTGCAATGGCATCCGGTGTGTCCGCAAACCTGGCAACACCATTTAAAATCAAAGGCGTGAACTACTCTATCAGTTCTGCCTGCTCCACGTCCGCACACTGTATCGGCCACGCGGTGGAACTGATCCAGCTGGGTAAACAGGATGTGGTGTTTGCCGGCGGCGGTGAAGAACTGTGCTGGGAAATGAGCTGCGAATTTGACGCGATGGGCGCACTGTCCACCAAATATAACGAAACACCGGACAAAGCATCCCGTACTTATGATCAGGGCCGTGACGGCTTCGTGATCGCAGGCGGCGGCGGTATGGTCGTGGTGGAAGAGCTGGAGCACGCGCTGGCACGCGGCGCACATATCTACGCGGAAGTGGTCGGCTACGGCGCGACCTCTGACGGCGCGGACATGGTTGCCCCGTCCGGTGAAGGTGCGGCTCGCTGCATGCAGATGGCAATGCACGGCCTGGATACACCGGTTGATTACATCAACACCCACGGTACATCCACACCGGTTGGTGATACCAAAGAGCTGGAAGCGATCCGCGAAGTGTTCGGTGATCACACGCCGGCACTGTCAGCAACCAAAGCGATGACCGGTCACTCACTGGGTGCGGCAGGTGTTCACGAGGCTATCTACAGCCTGCTGATGCTGGAGCACGGCTTTATCGCGCCGAGCATCAACGTGGAAGAGCTCGACGAGAAAGCGGAAGGTATGGCGATTATCACTGAACCGACCGAACGTGAACTGACCACAGTGATGTCCAACAGCTTCGGTTTCGGCGGTACTAACGCCACACTGGTAATGCGCAAATATCAGAACTGATTTTATTCTGATTATCAAATAAATGCCCCGGTTTAATCACCGGGGCATTTTCTTTTGCGGTAAAGTCTGTCAGGGTATAACAGTGCTGTTTATCCTTTTACTGTCACAGGGGTAATAAATGAAAAAACTGACTATCGCAGAGATGACCGAGCCGCAAAAAATCCGTGTCCGTACCCGGCTGGCTCAGGAACAAAAGAAACTGGGGCGTCCGCTGACCAATGCGGAGCAGAATAAAGTCAAAGATCAGATTATCACTGAGATTTCCAAAGAAGTTGATGCCGCTGCCGCTAAAGTCAGAGCACAGAAAAAAAAGGATAAAATCAAACCCGGCAGTGGAACAGAAACATATAGCTGGTCAGCGAAAACGCATACGCGGGGATTACGCTGAGCCTTTCTGATAATTTTCATCTGTTTTAATTACAATAACCGCCACCCGGCGGTTTTTATATCCCGCCTTGTTGTCTTATTTTATAAGATACAGACCTGATTAATTTTAGTTTTAATAAACAACATATTCCTGAATTACAGTGAAAAACACGGCCGGGAGCCGATTTGTATTCACTGCGCATTTTTATAAAAGGAATATGTTATGACGAATCGATACGAAGACACCACACCGTTTGAGCGTGATGTGATGACCTCCATGGGGTATCACTGGAAAGGAGAGGGCTGGCAAAAAGCATCAGACAATGGTGAGACTATGGTTGTTACCGGATGGACCGGGGATATCCCGGCAGACAGCGGCAGGATAACTCATATCTGGGATCAGAATATTGCGGATATGAACACATCCCCGAATCCTGTATGGGATGATGCCGATGATGGCTGGATGCATCCGGTGGATGAAGAAATCAGAAAGGAACGCCGTGAAGGGTCGGCAAGGAAATTAGAATACTTAACACAACTTGAAAAAAATATAAATAAAGATATCAGTGAAATAATAAGAAAGATAACTGAGATAAATGAAAAAATAAAGAACGTAAGTGATGTTTTAGAAAATGCCACACTAAAACTCATTATGAAAAAATTCCAGTTACAAAAAGAGAAAATAATTAATTTACTGAATGAAGCAAGAAAAAGAAAATCTGATGCAGAAAGAAAAAGATTAAGTGATGAGGCATGGTTTTATAACAGTGAGCTTAACAGGCGTATGCAGGATAAAACCCGTGGTGAGATAAAAACGGAATGGGAAAAAGGAAAAAGTATAACAAAAGAAATTGTTTTACAGGATGAGAGGATAAAAGCAGCAGAAAATGACGTAATAAAAGAAGAAGATGAATTTAGTCAGGTTAAAACAGCCGTAAAATTTACAGCAGATTTTTATAAAGAAGTATCCGGTGTATACGGCGATAAGGCTGAACAATTAGCGGGCGCTCTGGCTGAGCAGGCAAAAGGGAAGAAAATTCGTAATATTGATGATGCATTGAAAGCTTATGAAAAATATAGAAATAATTTTAATAAAAAAATCAATTATGAAGATCGCAGGGCTATTGTCGCGGCGTTAGAGTCAGTTAAGTCAGCAGAAATCGCAAAAAATTTTACGAAATTCAGCAAGGGTAGGGGGTTCTGAGTCATGCGATCAATGCATTTGATTGGGTCGGTGAATTGATTAAATCTGTAAAAACAGATAATTGGCGGCCATTTTTTGTTAAAACTGAAGTCATCGTAGCTGGGAATGCTGCGACAGTCGTAGTTGCATTTATCTTCAGCGTATTGCTGGGAAATCCCGTCGGCCTTATAGGCTATGGCTTGATAATGGCCGGCACCGGAGTATTGATTGATGATGAACTGGCTGAAAAGGCTAATCTGTTTTGGGGAATTTAATTTATAAAAACAGAGGCTGCCTATTTCTGTGGTAGCCTTTTTATAAGAATAGTAATAATAAAAATTATTATTATAGGTAATGATAATAAAAATACAGAACAACCATAAATGGCTAATAAACCGGTTCTTCCGGGTGTATCAATGAAAAAACCACTTTTCCAGAACTGTGGTGTCGTGAATTTAAGGAAAAAGTATTCAGTTATCCATTTTGCAACAGGATAAAAAAGAAATCCAAATATGGATAAGAGCAAAAAGACCAGTCTGTATTTAAAATTATCATTCCAGCAATAGTAAAAGAAAATAGAAGTATAAAACCATCCCCAGCACATATTTTGAATATAATATTTTTTAGTCACTGTATGGTATCCCGTAGATTGGTGTGCCATTGGCAGGACTTTAACATAGTCATATATGATAATAAGAATCAATACCGATGCTGTTTTGTCACTTTGTGACAGAGGTGAAAAATTACAAAGATACCCAAAAATAGCAGAATACAGATAAGGCATTGATAAATTTATTAAAACAGGGATAACAACAAAAGAAAGTTATATGATTCACCAATGAATTAATACTTTTCATTTTTGTTGGTTATCCCTGAATGCCGGGCCCTGATTTTGTTTTTATCTATTCCCCGGCCTCACACCGCTGCGGCTGCGGTTTCCTGCTTTTGCGGCGGATAATCTGTGTCAGCGGTGTGCGCAGACGCTGCGCCATAATGACCCCGATCAGTACCACACCGCCGCCGATAATATGGTAGCTGTGCAGCTCTTCTTTCAGGAAGACAGCGGCGATAATGGCGGTCAGTACCGGCGCCAGGTTCATAAAGACAGACGCGGCGTTCGCACCCAGACGGGTTACGCCCAGTATCCACAGCAGCGGTGCAAAGATAGAAGCCGCAATCCCCGCATACAGTACCAGCCCGATATTATCGCGGTTCAGTGCCACATCACCGGCGCTGAGGAAAACCGGGATCAGCAGCAGCACGCCAAAGACAATCTGCATATACAGGGAGTGAATGCTTGAAAGCGGGATCGCCCAGCGTTTGGTCAGTACGCCGTAGAAAGCATAAGCCAGACCGGCGATAAACATCAGCATTTCACCCTGTCCCAGCCCCTGATGCAGTAAATCTGCCGGATGTCCCTTACTGATAAGCCAGGTCAGGCCGCTCAGGGAGAGGATTGTCCCCAGCACAATACCGATGGTCGGCGCGATCCGCAGTACCGGAATACTTAACACCACAGTCAGCAGCGGGATCAGCGAGGTGATTATTCCCATAAAGGTCGCGCTGACGGTATACGCCGCGTAATACGCCAGACTCTGATACAGCCCCATGCCGAGAAAACCGAGGACAAACAGTTTCCACGCATGTTGTTTGATCACCGCGCGCTGCTGCCAGACCGGTATGATCAGGAACGGCGTCATCACGGCGAGTGCCAGTGCCCAGCGGTAAAAGGAAATCGCGCCGGGGGCGATGGCACCGGCGGCCAGTTTATTCACCACGGCATTCACAGACCAGATTAATACAGCCCCGAGGGGTAAAAGCAGGTTTTTCATTCTTAAACTCATTTTCATTATCAGGCAGGTGATGTAGTGTAGTCTGTCTTAATTATTCTATATAACGATATCCCGCCAATTTATAGAGAGGATCTGACAAGATGGCCCGTAAGTCAGATATTTCATCACTGGGCGTGAAAGATCCGGTGACATTAATCTGCCGTCACGAACAGTTTTATTCGGAAACGGAGTTTGCCCTTCATCATCATCCCTTTGGCCAGCTGTTGTATGTCGCCAGTGGTGTGATGGAAATGACCGTTGAGGGGCAGCGTTATCTGGCCCCGGCCGGGTTTTGTATCTGGATCCCGCCGGGAACGGAACATGCCAGTTATAACAAAGCCTGCGCATCTTTCAAAATTATTGATATTTCGCCGCAGTGGGCACCGCAGTTGCCGCAGATGGCATGTGTGATAGAACTGACACCGATCTTCAGCGCCGTGATGCAGGATTTGTTCAGCCGTGAAGTCCGTGAGCCGGAAACAGAGGCAGACAGGCGGCTGTCATTGGTGCTGACTGATCAGCTTATGTTGTCGCGCTGCCAGCCGACTTATCTGCCGGTCACGGATGATAAACTGCTGGCGCCGGTACTCAGTGCACTTGAGAGTGATCCGTCTGATAATACCTCGCTGGCGGAGTGGGCGGTGCGGCGTTTTACCTCAGAGCGGACATTGTCACGACGCTGTCAGCAGAAACTGGGAATGTCATTCAGCGAATGGCGTCAGCGCCTGCGTTTTCTGCGGGCGGTGGCGTTATTACAGGAAGGCCGCAGCGTGCAGAATGTCGCACTGGATGTGGGTTACAGCTCATCCTCTGCCTTTATTGCGATGTTCTCTCAACTGGCGGGGGTGACACCGGAACGTTTCCGTCATCAGCCTTAATTGCTTTCTTTAGCAACAATCGGTGTTCCGGGCGTAGGTTTTATCCCGCAGAAGTGGCAAAATAGCGGCCATCCGTTTCAATTCCGGTTGTGCCGCCGTACCGACAGGTCTCCGCCGGCCGCCGGCAGATATGAAGGTGAAGCCCGTGAAAATCGTTGTAGATGAGAATATGCCTTACGCCGAAACCCTGTTTTCCCGTCTCGGGGACGTGGTGGCGGTGCCGGGACGTCCGTTACCGGACGGGGTGCTGGATGATGCTGACGCGCTGATGGTGCGTTCTGTCACAAAAGTGAATGCGCAACTGCTGGAAAATACCCCGGTGAAATTCACCGGTACTGCAACCGCCGGTTTTGACCATGTGGATAAAGCCTGGCTGGCAGAGCAGGGGATCGGTTTTTCATCCGCACCGGGCTGCAACGCGATTGCGGTGGTGGAATATGTCTTTTCCGCCCTGATGCTGCTGGCGGAGCGTGACAGCTTTCAGCTGACGGATAAAACTGTCGGGATTATCGGTGCCGGGAATGTCGGCGGCCGTCTGGCGAAGCGTCTGGAAGCGCTGGGTGTCAATATTCTTATCTGTGACCCGCCGCGTGCGGATAACGGTGATGCCGGTGAATTTTATGATATCGATACGCTGGTGGCACAGGCTGATATCCTGACATTCCATACCCCGCTGAATAAATCCGGGCCGTACACCACACTGCATCTGATGGATGAAATCCGTCTCAATGCAATGAAAGACAACGGTATTCTGATTAACGCCAGCCGTGGTGCGGTGGTGGATAATCAGGCGCTGTTGTCGGTTCTGGCAGGCGGCAAGCCGCTGAGTGTGGTGCTGGATGTGTGGGAGCCGGAGCCGGATCTGTCGCCGGAACTGCTCTCGCTGGCAGATATCGGCACGCCGCATATTGCCGGTTATACCCTTGAAGGCAAGGCGCGCGGTACCACGCAGGTGTTTGAGGCGTTTGCGGATTTCACCGGGCGGCCGCAGCAGGTTGCGCTGGCGGAACTGTTACCGGCACCGGAATTCGGTTGTATTACGCTGTCAGGTAAAGTAACGCAAAGTATTCTCAAACGTTTAATGCATCTGGTTTATGATGTCCGTCGTGATGATGCGGCGTTACGTGCAGTCGCCGGGGTGCCGGGTGAGTTTGACAAACTGCGTAAGTTTTATCCTGATCGCCGAGAGTGGTCATCACTGACTGTTATTTGTGATGATGCGCAGAGTGCGGCACTGTTGTCTGATTTGGGTTTCACGGCAGAGTACCGCGCATAACATTATTTATTCATTATTTTTCATCATTTTTTCTGACTGTGCCGCACTGATGCGGTGCAGTTTTTGTTCCGGAGATAACTATGTCAGAAGGCTGGAATATTGCCGTATTGGGTGCGACCGGTGCAGTCGGCCGCGCGGTGGTGTCATTACTGGAAGAGCGTGAATTTCCGGTGGGAGAGTTACATTTACTGGCCGGAGAGCGCAGCGCGGGAGAATCGGTGCGCATGAGCGGCAAAAGCTATCTGGTCACTGACGCCCGTGATTTTGACTGGTCGCAGGTTCAGCTGGCCTTTTTCATGGCCGGTGCAGAAGCCACGGAGGCTTATTATGAAGCCGCCACGGACAGCGGTTGTATTGTGATTGACAGCAGCGGTCTGTTTGCGCTGGAGCCGGATGTGCCGCTGGTGGTGCCGTCGGTGAACCCGCAGGCACTGAGCGAATACCGCAACCGTAACCTGATTGCGCTGGCAGACAGCACCGTCAGTCAGTTACTGACCGCTATCCGTCCGCTGGTGGAAAGCGCCGGGTTATCGCGTATTAATCTGACCAACCTGTTTTCCGTATCCCGTTTCGGGAAAAGTGCGGTGGAAGAACTGGCCGGTGAGTGTGCCAAACTCCTCAACGGCATCCCGCCGGAAGCCGGTCGTTTCAGCAAACAGCTGGCATTTAACCTGCTGCCGCTGCTGACCGATGAGCAGGGCAGTGTGTCAGAAGAGCGCCGTATCGCGGAAGAAACCCGCAAAGTGTTACAGGATGCCGGTCTGCCGATCAGCGTAAGCTGTGTACAGTCCCCGGTGTTCTACGGCAACGCGCAGATTGTGCAGCTGGAAACACTGCGCCCGCTCGGCAGTGAGGAAGCGCGCGATGAACTGGAGCGTGCAGAGGATATTCAGCTTTCTGAAGAGCAGGAATTCCCGACTCAGGTCACGGATGCGTCCGGTAACCATCTGCTGAATATTGGTTGTCTGCGAAATGATTACGGCATCCCGGAAATCCTGCATTTCTGGTCGGTGGCCGATAACGTGCAGTTCGGCGGCGCACTGATGGCGGTCGAAATTGCCGAGCGTCTGACGCAGGAGCAGTTTTACTGATGTCAGAGGTGATTTTACCGGCGGATGAGGGTAAAACCACGGTCGCGCTGGGTATTGAATATGACGGCAGCCGCTATTACGGCTGGCAGCGTCAGTCAGAAGTTGCGAGTGTGCAGGGCTGCCTGGAAAAAGCGCTGTCAAAAGTGGCCGCAGAGCCGGTATCGGTTTTCTGTGCGGGCCGGACAGATGCCGGGGTTCATGCTACCGGCCAGGTGGTGCATTTCCACACCGCAGCTGTCCGCAAAGATGCGGCCTGGACGATGGGGGTGAATACTCATCTGCCGTCTGATATCGCGGTGCGCTGGGTCAAAACGGTGCCGGAAAGTTTTCATGCCCGGTTCAGTGCCACGGCGCGGCGTTACCGGTATGTGATTTTTAATCACCGTTTTCGTCCGGCTGTTTTAAGTAAAGGCGTAACCCACTTTCATTATCCGCTGGATGAAAAGCGGATGCATGAAGCGGCACAGAGCCTGCTCGGGGAGAATGACTTTTCTTCTTTCCGTGCGTCGCAGTGCCAGTCCAGAAGTCCGTGGCGTAATGTGATGCATGTGAATGTCACCCGTCAGGGACAGTATGTGATTGTGGATATCAAAGCGAACGCGTTTGTGCATCATATGGTGCGCAATATTACCGGTGCTCTGCTGGAAGTCGGCTGCGGCAATCTGCCGGTCAGCCGGATGGCGGAACTGCTGGCACTGAAAGATCGCACTCAGGCACCGGCAACAGCACCGGCGGAAGGGTTGTATCTGGTTTCGGTGGATTATCCGGAAGAATTTGCCCTGCCGTCACCGGCGATGGGGCCGCTTTTCCTGGCAGATTAATTTATTGGCCGGATAAGCAGAAGACTGCGTCCGGCGGGGTGAAATATGGAATATATTCAATATCTTATCGATTTTATTCTGCACATTGATGTGCATATGAAGGACATGGTGGCAGATTACGGAATCTGGGTTTATGCGATTTTATTCCTGATCCTGTTCTGTGAAACCGGGCTTGTGGTTACGCCGTTCCTGCCGGGAGATTCCCTGCTGTTTGTGGCGGGGACACTGGCGGCACTGCCGTCTAACGACCTGAATATTCATATCATGGTACTGCTGATGATTACGGCGGCGATTATCGGTGACGCAGTTAACTATACGATCGGACACTTTTTCGGGGAGCGGCTTTTCCGCAATCCGGACTCAAAAATCTTCCGACAGAGTCACCTGCGCAAGACCCATGCGTTCTTTGAAACCCATGGTGGTAAAGCGATTATTCTGGCGCGATTTGTTCCGATCGTGCGGACATTTGCTCCGTTTGTTGCCGGTATGAGTAAGATGTCTTACCGCCATTTTGCGATGTTTAACGTTATCGGTGCGATTGTATGGGTGGTATTATTTGCCTATGCAGGGTATATCTTCGGGGAAACGAAGATTGTGCAGGAAAACTTGAAATTACTTATCGTGGCGATTATTTTCATCTCCATATTGCCCGGTATTATCGAGGTATGGCGTCACCGCCGTGCGGCGAAAAAAGCACAGAAACGTGATGACGCCTGAGTGGTTTGAGCAGTTTTTTATCCACAGTGCATAAGCAATGTGGTTTAATGGCAGATAATAATTACACTGGCTGAGCCAGATTTCAGACGGAAAGGTCATTAATGAGCTGGATTGAAAAAATTCTGAATAAGACCCCAATGAACCAGACACGCAAGGCGAGCATTCCTGAAGGTGTCTGGACGAAGTGTGACAGTTGTGGTCAGGTACTGTACCGCCAGGAGGTGGAACGTAATCTTGAGGTGTGTCCGAAGTGTGACCATCACATGCGGATCCCTGCACGTGCGCGCCTGATGGCGTTTCTGGATGAAGGCAGCACCACGGAACTGGGTACTGATCTGGAACCGAAAGACGTCCTGAAATTCCGTGATTCCAAAAAATACAAAGACCGTCTGGTCTCCGCACAGAAAACGACCGGGGAAAAAGAAGCCCTGATTGCGATGAAAGGCACACTGAAAACCATGCCGGTTGTTGCGGCAGCGTTTGAATTTGCCTTTATCGGCGGTTCAATGTCCTCGGTTGTCGGCGCACGGTTTGTCCGCGCGGCGGAACAGGCGCTGGAAGATAACTGCCCGCTGATCTGCTTCTCCGCAAGCGGCGGCGCACGTATGCAGGAAGCGCTGATGTCGCTGATGCAGATGGCCAAAACCAGTGCGGCACTGGCCAAAATGCAGGAGCGCGGTCTGCCGTATATCTCTGTGCTGACTGACCCGACCATGGGCGGCGTTTCCGCAAGTCTGGCAATGCTGGGGGATATCAATATCGCCGAGCCGAAAGCCCTGATCGGTTTTGCCGGTCCGCGCGTTATCGAACAGACTGTCCGTGAAAAATTACCGCCGGGATTCCAGCGCAGTGAGTTCCTGATAGAAAAAGGGGCGATCGATATGATTGTCCGCCGTCCGGAAATGCGTGATACCGTCGCGGAAATTCTGTCAAAACTGACTAACTATAAGTTCCCGCAGGAAGATGAAATCATTGAAATCCTGACTGCGGATGAACCTGATACCGACTTATCTTCCGAAACAGAGACTGATGTCAAAAAACACGATGTCTGATAAGCGAGAAAGACCAACAGCCGCGTCATCAATGATGACGTGGCTTTCTTATCTGGGTGATCTGCATACGCAGGTTATTGATATGGGACTGGAACGTGTCGGTGCGGTGGCGGATATCATGAATCTGCGCTATCCCGCCCCGAAAGTCATTACGGTCTCAGGGACTAACGGTAAAGGCACCACCTGCCACACACTCGAATCCATCCTGCTGGCAGCGGGGTTGCGGGTGGGTGTGTACAGTTCCCCGCATCTGGTGAATTACACCGAACGGGTGCGGATTCAGGGACAAAACCCGCCGGAAGCTGATTTCTGCCGTGTCTTTGCGGATATTGACACGCAGCGCGGTGATATCACGCTCACCTATTTTGAAGCGGGTACACTGGCGGCATTGCAGTTGTTCCGCGAAGCCAATCTTGATGTGGTGATTCTGGAAGTCGGCCTCGGCGGGCGTCTGGATGCCACCAATATTGTCGATTCTCATATTACAGCGATCACCAGTATCGCACTGGATCACACCGACTGGCTCGGCGCTGACCGCGAGCATATCGCCCGCGAAAAAGCCGGGATTTTCCGCCCGCACTGCGTGGCGGTAATCGGTGAACCGGATGCGCCTTATACCATTGCTGACGTGGCAAACAAGCTGGAAACCTCACTGTTCTGCCGTGCTGATGACTGGTCTTATACCGAGCAGGGTGACCACTGGACGTGGCAGTGTGAGGATGAAACCCTCGAAAATCTGCCGCTGCCGAATGTGCCGCTGGCGAACGCCGCGACGGCGCTTGCGGTGATCCACAATCTGCGTCAGGTGAAAGACAAAACCGGCCGCGCCATCACCCGTGAGGCGATTGATACCGGACTGCGTCAGGCACAACTGCCGGGCCGCTTCCAGATTGTCTCACAAAAACCGCTGACGGTGCTGGATGTGGCGCATAACCCGCATGCCGCCGGTTATCTGGTGTCAAAACTGGCACAGTTGCCGCGCACTGCGCAGAGCCGCGTCCGTGCGGTGATCGGTATGCTGGGCGATAAAGATATCAAAGGCACCCTGGCGGTGCTGAGTGAGCAGGTGAAGGACTGGTATGTCGCGCCGCTGACAGAACTGCGCGGTGCGCCGGCAGAGCAGCTGGCAGAGCACCTGACTGACCCGCAGCAGTTTGCGGATGTGGAAAGCGCATGGGAACAGGCGCGCCGTGATGCTTCCCCGGACGATATTGTGGTGGTGTGCGGATCATTCCACACAGTGGCGCATGTCATGGACGTTTTAGCGAAGGAAGGTGCGGGTGGCCAGTAAATTTCAGAATCGCTTAGTCGGAACTATTATCCTGGTGGCGGTGGGTGTGATTGTCCTGCCGGTGCTGCTGGACGGCGATAAGAAATATAACGAAGACCAGTTCGCAGCCATCCCGCTTATCCCGAAAGAGGGTGAGCAGGATGAGATTGATGCAGTAAATCCGATCAATCAGACTATGCCGACCATGCCCTCAGAAGGGGCATCCAGTGCCATGATTACCGAAGCGGCACAAACCGGGACACAAGTCCCGGCAGAAGAATTGCCGGGCGGCAGTACCACCTCCAACGTACCGCCGGGAGCCGATCCGCTGCCGCCGGTTGTGGTGCCGGACAAACAGCCGCCGAAACCGGAACCTAAGCCCGAACCAAAACCTGAGCCGAAACCGGAACCAAAACCCGAGCCGAAGCCGGAACCAAAACCGGAAAAAGCCCCTCAGGGACAGGCTTATGTTGTGCAGCTGGGGGCATTGTCTAATGCCCGCAAGGTTGAGGAGATTGTGGCCACGCTGCGGTTATCCGGCTATCAGGTTTACACGGTGCCGCGCGGCAAACTGACGCTGATTATGGTCGGGCCGTCAGCCTCGCAGGCAGAGCTGAAGTCCTCGCTGGGGGAACTGAGGCAGCTGACAGGGCTGGATGGCAGGGTGCAGGCTTATAAACCGTAGCGAATTTAAGGTATTAGCAGTATCCGTTAATAAAATCAGTTAACTCTTTGCGGCGATTATAATTTTTTATTTCGCCGCAATTTATTTTCGGACAGAGCAAAAATCCGTTACGCAAACGTTTTCGTTTTCTGTTAGAATGCGCCCGTCACTGATGCCGGGGCATCAATTTGGATAGTGATATGGTTTGGATTGATTACGCAATTATTGCAATTATTGCTTTCTCGGCATTAGTCAGCCTGGTTCGTGGTTTCGTTCGTGAAGCCTTATCGTTAGTGACCTGGGTCTGTGCGTTTTATGTGGCCAGTGAGTTTTTCCCGCTGCTGGCGGACTATTTTACGCGCTTCGATGACCCGCTGGTCCGCAACGGAATCTCTATCGCGATTTTATTTGTTGCGACACTGATTGTCGGCTCGGTGATTAACCATGTTATCGGTTCACTGGTTCAGCGGACAGGCTTATCAGGCACAGATCGTGTTCTCGGGGTTTGTTTTGGTGCTCTGCGCGGGGTGCTGATCGTGGCGGCGATTTTGTTCTTCCTCGACAGCTTCACGCAGATGAGTCAGAGCAGCGACTGGCAGCAGTCACAACTCATTCCCCAATTCAGTCATGTTATCAGGTGGTTCTTTGACTACCTCCAGAATGCGTCAAGTTTCCTGCCGGAGAATTTTCCTTCTCCGCCCGGCTGATGAGGAAAAAACTACATGTGTGGTATTGTTGGTATCGTTGGTTTTACGCAAGTCAATCAATCAATTTATGACGCGCTCACGGTGTTACAGCACCGGGGCCAGGATGCAGCCGGTATCGCAACCATTGACAGTAACAATGGTTTCCGGCTCCGTAAAGCCAACGGACTGGTGAAAGATGTTTTCGAAACCCGACATATGCTGCGTTTGCAGGGGACACTCGGGATAGGCCATGTCCGTTACCCGACTGCAGGCAGCTCCAGTGCATCGGAAGCACAGCCTTTTTATGTTAATTCACCTTTCGGTATCACCCTGGCGCATAACGGCAATCTGACCAATGCACACACGCTGAAGCAGCAGCTGTTTGAAACGGCCCGCCGTCATGTCAATACCACCTCCGATTCTGAAATCCTGCTCAACGTGCTGGCGTATGAGCTGGATCGCTTCGATGCTCACCCGCTGGAGCCGGATAATATTTTTGCCGCCGTCAGCGCCATGCACAGCAAAATCCGCGGCGCGTATGCCTGTGTGGCACTGATTATCGGTCACGGTCTGCTGGCGTTCCGTGACCCGAACGGTATCCGTCCGCTGGTACTTGGTAAACGCGCCCTGAATGACGGACGCGAAGAGTATATGGTGGCCTCTGAAAGTGTCGCACTGGACACCCTCGGTTTTGAATATCTGCGCGATGTGGCACCGGGTGAAGCGGTGTATATCACCGAAACCGGGCAGCTCTATACCCGTCAGTGTGCGGCAAATCCGTCACTGACGCCGTGCCTGTTTGAATTTGTCTATTTCGCCCGTCCGGATTCTGTTATCGATAAAGTTTCTGTTTATAACGCCCGACTGCGTATGGGGCAGAAGCTGGGGGCCAAAATTGCCCGTGAGTGGGAAGACCTGGATATCGATGTGGTGATCCCGATTCCGGAAACCTCAATGGACAGCGCGCTGGAAATCGCCCATATGCTGAATAAACCGTACCGCCAGGGGTTTGTGAAAAACCGCTATGTGGGACGTACTTTTATCATGCCGGGTCAGCAGGAGCGGAAAAAATCTGTCCGCCGCAAGCTCAACGCCAACCGCACTGAATTTAAAGGGAAAAACGTGCTGCTGGTGGATGACTCCATCGTGCGCGGCACCACCTCAGAACAGATTGTGGAACTGGCACGTGAAGCCGGCGCGAAGAAGGTCTATTTTGCCTCTGCGGCACCGGAAGTGCGTTTCCCGAATGTCTACGGTATCGACATGCCGAATGCCAACGAGTTAATTGCGCACGGCCGTGAATCCGATGAAATCTGCCGTCTGATTGGCGCGGACGCGCTGATTTTCCAGGATCTGAGTGACCTTATTGATGCCGTGCGTGAAGAGAACCCGGATATCCGTGGTCTTGAGGCATCTGTATTTGATGGTATCTATGTCACCAAAGATATCGACCAGGATTATCTCGATTATGTGGAAAACCTGCGCAGAGATGATGAATTAAAGTTGCGGGATCATAACGAAATTGAGAACCTTGAGATATATAATGAAGGTTAATCTCTTTTTTGTCGGGTGATGTTATGAAAAAACTGATTGTGGGGCTGACCGGCGCAAGTGGTGCAGTTTATGGTGTGCGTCTGCTGGAGGTCCTGCAAACGGTGCCGGAGGTGGAAACCCACCTGATTGTCAGTCAGGCGGCACGGCAGACACTGGCGCTGGAAACGGCGTACAGTCTGCGTGACGTGCAGGCTCTGGCGGATGTGGTGCATGATGAGCGCGATATCGCTGCGAGTATCTCTTCCGGCTCTGTCAGAACACTGGGGATGGTTATTCTGCCGTGTTCGGTGAAAACGCTGTCGGGGATTGTGCACAGCTACACGGACACTCTGGTGACCCGTGCGGCGGATGTGGTTCTCAAGGAAGGGCGTAAGCTGGTGCTGGGAGTACGTGAAACACCGCTGCATCTCGGACATCTGCGGCTGATGACACAGGCGGCGGAAATCGGAGCGATCATTATGCCGCCGATGCCTGCATTTTATCATCAGCCGGAAACCGTGCAGGATATTATCGACCAGACGGTCAACCGCGTGCTTGATCAGTTTGATATTGAATTACCGGAAGATTTATTTGCCCGCTGGAGCGGGGCGAAAAATCCCCGTTCCGCACAGCCGTAACCTGCAATCCCGGCCGTTTTATCACCGGCCGGGAACTGCATTAATAGTCCGCCGGGCTATCCAGTAAATCCCGCAGAGCGTCTTCCAGATTAATAAACTGACAGCCGAATCCGGCGTCCTCCAGCCGTTTCGGCAGTGCATTTTGTCCGCCCAGTACCAGTACCGCTGCTTCTCCCATCAGTGCTTTAACCACAAACGACGGAACCCGCAGCAGATGCGGGCGGTGCAGGATCTGCGCCAGTACGGCCGCAAACTGTTCATTATGGGACGGATAGGGGGCAGTCATATTGAACGGGCCGTTCTGTGCCGGGTCATCGAGCAAAAACAGAATGGCGCTGACCATATCACGGATATGTATCCACGGCATATACTGACGGCCGTTGCCGGCAGGGCCGCCTAGACCGGCGCGGTATACCGGCAGCAGTTTCGCCAGCGCCCCGCCTTCCGGTGACAGCACAATTCCGGTGCGCAGCAGACAGACCCGGGTTTTCTCACTCTGTGCTTTCATCGCCAGAGCTTCCCAGCGGTCGCATAAGGTGTGGGTGAATTCCGGATGCGGCTCGTCGTCCTCCGTTACCACCGCCTGTCCCTGATCACCATACCAGCCTACGGCAGAGCCGGAGAGAAACACCGCAGGTGGTGTCTCACTGGCATTGATCAGTTCACTGAGCCGTTCGGTTATCTGCCAGCGGCTTTCACATAACCGCTTTTTCTGCTCTTCACTCCAGCGTTTATCTGCGATAGGCTCACCGGCAAGATTAATGACCGCATCAATATCATTAAGATGTGTTATTTCATTGAGCGAGCTGAGATTTTCTGCTGCCGAGCAAAAACGGGAATAGACTTTCTGCGGTGAGCGGCTCAGAACCACCACCTGATATTTCCGGGCAATCAGTGCCTGTACCAGCGGGGTGCCGATAAGCCCGGTACCGCCTGTGACCAGAATACGCATAGTTGCTCCTTCTGCCGGTAGGTTTCACTGACTATAGCAGTTTTTGCGGCCGGAGGATGTGATCGTCAAGAAAGAAAAACAATCATAGAACCGCTATCAATTCTTGATATACTGCTTTAACGACCATAATGGCACACTATCATTATTAGTTTGATATATAAAAGAGTATAAAACAGGGCCCGCGGATTGCCGGCGTGTGTCACTGAAAAAACAGAAACAGCATCCGTAATGCTGATAAAAAAGAAAAGGTTAGAGGATGGAACAAGAAAGCGCTATCGAGTGGGTGGACGTGGTCGATGAGAATAATGACGTCATCGGTCAGGCGACCCGCGAGCAGATGCGGGCGGAAAACCTGCGTCACCGGGCTACCTACATTGTTGTGCATGACGGCATGGGAAAAATTCTTGTTCAGCGCCGGACTGAGCACAAAGATTTCTGCCCGGGTCTGCTGGATGCCACAGCAGGTGGTGTGGTACAGCAGGGCGAGCTGATGCTTGATTCTGCCCGGCGCGAAGCGGAGGAAGAACTCGGGATTGCTGGTGTACCGTTTGCCGAGCACGGCCTGTTTTATTATGAAGAGCCCATCTGCCGTGTCTGGGGCGGGTTATTCAGCTGTGTGACACACGGTCCGTTCGCGCTTCAGGAAAGTGAAGTATCGGAAGTGACCTGGCTGACACCGGCGGAAATCACGGCCCGCTGTGACGAATTTACCGCAGACTCACTGAAAGCGCTTTCACTCTGGCTGACGCGCAATAATCAGAATTATACCCCGGCAGAGTCACAAAAGGCGGCGGTAATACCTGAAACTGAAATGAGCAGTGACAGCGAATAAAAAAGAATAAAAACCGGAAAAGCCTGCAATATGCAGGCTTTTTTATATTTAAAATACGGTAAAATAAAAGGCTGACAGTAAATATATCGGGAAAAAGGAATATTATCCGATATTATTAATTACCATTTGTATTATTCCGGTTTCTGCATTTTATCATTTTCATGTAGAATGCCGCAGCGAATATAAACAATAATCCCGCAATGTTTGTCAGCCATTATTTCTGTTGTTTCTCCGCAAACAATCTGTTTATGAAACAATAATTAAAAGCCAATTAATTATTTGAAATATAACTGTTTTTATATATTTACGCCAGTGGGTTGTTAACGGAGAATGTATATGATGGCAGCCGGTAATCAGAATTATCCTGAAGTGAACGGGAAAATAAAATACAAACCAAACGAGAATAATGATGAGAAATAAATTAGCAGGATGGCTGTTGTTATTACCGCTGCTTCTCACCGCATGGGGTGCATTTCAGTATTGGCGGATCAGTGATGAATATCAGGCTTACCACTATGTCATGGCCGATAAAGCGGAACTTCAGCGTCTGATTGCGGAAGACCCGGACACACAAATCACTTACGATGACGGGGAAACGGTTTCTGCCGGTCAGCAGCTGGGCATGATTAACCGTGAGCTGAATAAATACAGCAGTGAAATTACCATGATCCTGGCCCGGGCTGTGGCCAGTAAAGGGACGATCGCTACCGGGATTTTATCCCTGCTGTTCGGCGCCGGGGCCATTTATCTCTGCATCAGCAGCGGCCGGGCTGCCCGCCGCTCCCGCGATGCCCTGCTGAACGTCTTTGCCCGCTGCCGTAAACTGCTGCCGTTTATTCTGACCGGACAGATGACACTGGTCGGCCTGAGTATTATTTGTGTGATGGCTTATGAAGCCTTGTGGTTTGCCGGTAATTTCGTGATGAGCGGCGGTGGCGCGAAAATCATGATCTTTATTCTGATCAGTATTGTGCTGATCATCTGGTATATCATCAAGGGGCTGTTTAAGCTGCGCAAGAGTTTCGCTATGTTCCGCAGTGAGCCGTCTGATGTGACCGGACATGCTGTCAGCCGTGAGGAAGCGCCGGGGCTGTGGCAGTGGGTGGATGAGATTGCCGCAAAAGTCGGCACAACACCGCCGGATCATATTATTGCGGGTATGACGGAATGCTTCTATGTGACATCCCACAGTATTAATCTGAATGAAAATCAGCTGATTGAAGGGAAAACGCTGTACTTCCCGCTGCTTTATTCCGCGCTGCTCAACCGGGAAGAAGCCAGTGCGGTTATCGGCCACGAGCTGGGGCATTTTACCGGCGAAGATACCACGTACAGTCTGAACTTTGCGCCGATCTATGCCGGTATGAGCCACAGTATTTCGCTGGTGGCGAATGAGGTGCAGGATTACTACAGCAAAGTGATTATGAGCCCGTCCGTGTATCTCGGGATCTTCTTCCTCGAACAGTTTGATTTTGCGGTCAGTCACTGGAGCCGTATCCGTGAACTGGAAGCGGATAAAGCCGGGGCATCGGTCAGTTCACCGGCAGCGGTATCCTCATCACTGTTGCGTATTTCTGCGGTCAGTGACGTGATTTCCGAAACGCTGGGTGAGCTGTATGAAGGCACCTTGAAAACGGATGATTTACTGCCGGTGGTGATGGCACGTTTGCGTGAGCGCGGTGTGCCGGAAGCCGGACAGTTCCTGAATGAGGCAACCAGTCACCCGAGCGACAGCCATCCGCAGACCCGCGCCCGTATTGAAGCGCTGTCTCAGGATATCAGCGATGACCTGCTGGCCGCCGCTTCCCGCGAAGTGCAGTCAGATGATTACGCCAATATTGCGGATCTGTTCACGGATGCCAAAGCCATCTCGATGTCACTGACCGCATCACTTTCCGGCATGGTTGCTGAGTACACCACACAGCGGACAGCGGCACTGGAAACCATGCTGCATGAATCCGATGCGGCTGATGAAGTGATCATCACTGAGCGGCGTAAAATGTTCCGGATGATGTTTATCTTTGGCCTGATTGTGGCGGCCGGGATGGGGATTGCCACCGTAAAACTCGGTGCGGAAAATCTGGTCAGTTCCGGTGCGGTTCACGGTTTCTGGCTGTTACTGCTGTTCTGGGGTGTAGCCTTTATGTACCGGAACCGGGGGAAAGCGCCGCTGTTTGCTTTCCGCCATGGTCAGCTGGTCAGTGATAAGCTGACACAGGCGTATCCGCTGCACTACATTGTCGATTATGACATTGCGGAAACGTCCGGTGTGGCGACACTCACACTGCATGTGGCAGATGGTGCTCCGGCGCCGGTTACAGCCGAAAAAAGCCGTTTCTTTAAATATGATGCCAAAAAGCAGAAACTGATGATCCTGATGGCCGGTATCCGTATCTGGCAGGGGAAATCATTATCTTTGCAGGATTTATCAAATCTGGTGCACAGTCAGTTACAGACGGCACACGTAAAACATGAATTACGGCAGTAATTAATCACCTGATGATAAAAAATAAAAAAGCCTCATGAAGAGGCTTTTTTTATTTCTGACAGAAATAACCGTTTTTTAAGTTAAGGATAATAACTAATGGAAATTACAACTTAATATTTTTTTATTATCTTATCCTCAGGAGGTCGTATGGAAAAATTAAATGAAAATCTCATCAGCGAAATAAAAAAACTGAAAATAAGCACATCAACAATAACTGATGTAATGGATGGTATGAAAACAGGAGGTGTATTATCACATAAAATAAGATCACAAAATACAGAAGATTATTATCTGGTTGCTCAGGCTTATACTGTTCAGTGGTGCAAAAATCGTAAAGGCAGTCATATTCTGACATCGTCGCCCTCAACCTGGGAGCAGGTCGGGGCGTTTCTGGTGCCGGAACTGGAGAGGGCTGAAGGACTGGTTTACGTTGCCGGCAGCGGTGAATGCATCTGTGATGCCGCACTGGCCGGCGGAATGAGTTGCACATACTTTGAACAGATGGGGTTTGCCGGGGTGATAACCGGCGGTGCGGTGCGCGACGCACCGGATTTACAGGTATTGGCAATGCCTGTTTTGGCCACAAATCTGACACCGGCGGATACTCAGGGAGCCTGGTGTGTCTCTGAAACGGGAACATCATGCCGGATAGAGCAGGTCACCATTCAGACAGGCGATCTTATTATTGCAGATAGTAATGGTGTGGTGGTTATACCGTATCAGGATATTGATACGGTTACAGATAATGCCATAAAAATGAGCCGGATTGAAAACAGGATGATGGAACAAATACGACAGGGTGTCAGACTTCCGGATTTAATAGAAAAAACAGGACAAATATAATTCGCAAGAGGAAATAAAGTGCTGACTATCCATACACTTGGACCGAAAGGAACAAATTGTGAAAAAGCGGCTGACTACTGGCTCGCGAAAAATAATGTAAAAGGTAATGTTAAATTATATCCGACACTGGAGTCCGCAACGGAATCAGTGAAGGAAGATAAAGATGGTTTATTGTTAGGATGTATTGTCTATCCTGATTTAAATAATATTGTTTTTCAGAATTTATCATCACTTGAATTAAAAAACTGCTTTGTAATGGATACGCACAATATGGTATTTGCCAGCCGTTATACCGGCTATTGTGATATTTTCCATGTGGGCTCACATCCGGCACCTCAGCATTTACTCAGTAAACTGCCGATAGCAGATAAAAGCATGAAAAAAATGCTGTTCACATCCAACAGTGAAGCGGGAGTTCAGTGTGCTCAGGGGGCTGTGGATGGCTGTATTACGACCCTCAGCACTGCGGAAAAATACCATCTTCATATCCTGCATGACTTCGGTCCTGTTCCGATGGGATTTTCAGTTCATGCGCCGATCTTTCATTCTGTTTCGCACTGACAGCAGGAGATGGTTATGGGGTTAATCTCAGGAAACGATCTGATTGCTTACGATATGGATTTGGGCAGAGCGGAGGGAGAGGAAAGCAAAATACAGGCGCGGTTTATTCACGGCACCGCGTTTACCATGACATTCTGGTCATTCAGACCGGGGGCGATGATCCCGGAGCATAAGCATGAGCACGAAACGCTGACGACGGTGCTGTCCGGTGCGTTGCGGCTGACGGTTGACGGTCATACGATGATTCTGCGGGCCGGTGATTCCGGGCTGGTTCCGTCATGGGCAGTTCATGATGCTGAAGTACTTGAGGAATCTGAAATCATCGATGTTTACACGCCGGTGCGTGAGGATTATGTGGCACGTCAGCAGGGAAAGAACGAAACCTATCTTCGGACCTCACAGAAACAGGCAGAATAGTCTATGGAACAGCAAAATATGCTGAACGGGGCAACCGGCCGCCCCTGGACACCGGCAGGATGGGCAGAATTTCCGGCACAACAGCAGCCGGACTACCCGGGAACCGGTGTGCTGAATGATACGGTCGCAGAATTACAGCGTGTGCCGGGGCTGGTCAGTATTGCAGAAATACATGCATTGCGGCAGGCGCTGAGGCTGGTGGGTGAAGGGCGGGCTTTTATCCTGCAATGCGGGGATTGCGCAGAGTCGTTTTCACAGTGCCGGGACGATGTGCTCAGAAACTGGACGGAAACAATGCAGACTATGGCGGATAATATCGGCCATGGCCTTGGGTTACCGGTAGTGAAAATAGGGCGGATCGCCGGGCAGTATGCCAAGCCGCGCAGCAGCCCGGAAGAAACCCGTAACGGCATCACACTGCCGAGTTACCGCGGGGATATTATCAATGGTCATGCATTTTCGTCAGATGCACGGATCCCGTCACCGGAACGTATGCTGAATGCGTATTACCACGCCGCAGTAACCCTGAATGCACTGCGCGGCAGCGGAACGTTTCCGGCGGCTGAAACGGCGCAGGATGCGCTGTTTCAGCCGTATTATATCAGCCATGAAGCGTTACTTCTGCCCTATGAAACGGCACTGACCCGCAGGAATCCGGCGGATAACCGCTGGTATAACTGCGGGGCGCATACTGTCTGGCTCGGGGATCGTACCAATGACCCGTCACAGGCACATGCGGAATATCTCAGGGGAATTGAAAATCCTGTCGGTATCAAATGCGGGCCGTCGATGACACCGGAAAAGCTGGGTGCATTACTGATCCGGCTGAACCCCGGAAATCAGCCGGGCAGAATTATGCTGATAGTGCGTATGGGGGCAGATAATATCTGTGAAAAACTGCCGCCGCTGATAGCAAAAGCGGCAGCGGATAACGATGCGGTGATCTGGCTGAGTGATCCGATGCACGGAAACACCCGCAGCACGGCAGATAATCTGAAAACACGTGATTTTTCGGTTGTTTACCGTGAGGCTGGTCTGTTTGTACAGTTGCTGCGTGCGGCCGGAATGCATCCCGGCGGCCTGCATCTTGAAATGACCGGTCAGCCGGTGACAGAGTGTACCGGCGGGCCGCAGAAAATTACGGATCAGGACGTCGGTGCCTGTTACGAATCGCTGTGTGACCCCAGGCTGAATGCGGCTCAGGCAACAGAGCTGGTACGGCTGTTATCCGGTTCAGCAGGCCGGTAATGCAAAAAAATCCCGGCGGGGAAATCCGGCCGGGATTATTGTCTGTAACTTTTCAGTCAGCAGAACTTATTTTTTCTTCGCTTCGTCCTGCGCTGCCTGAATAGCAGTCAGTGCGATGGTGTACGCGATATCGTCAACTAACGCACCACGGGACAGGTCGTTAACCGGCTTGCGCATCCCCTGGAGCATTGGTCCGATAGAGACCAGGTCTGCTGAACGCTGAACCGCTTTGTAAGTGGTGTTACCGGTGTTCAGGTCAGGGAAGATGAAGACGTTTGCTTTACCTGCAACCGGAGAATCCGGTGCTTTGGTTTTCGCAACATCAGCCATCACGGCGGCGTCGTACTGTAACGGACCGTCGATGCACAGATCAGGACGTTTTTCTTTGGCGATACGGGTCGCTTCGCGGACTTTCTCAACATCGTCACCCTGGCCGGAAGTCCCGGTAGAGTAAGAGATCATCGCAACGCGCGGGTCGATACCGAATGCTTTCACAGAGTCAGCAGACTGAATAGCGATTTCTGCCAGCTGTTCTGGGTTCGGATCCGGGTTAATTGCGCAGTCACCGTAGACCAGCACTTCTTCAGGCATCAGCATGAAGAAGACAGAAGATACCAGTGAGCTGCCCGGTGCGGTTTTGATTAACTGTAACGGCGGACGAATGGTATTTGCGGTGGTGTGTACAGCACCGGAAACCAGACCGTCAACTTTATCCTGCTCCAGCATCATCGTACCCAGTACGACGTTGTCCTGTAACTGCTCGCGGGCAACAACTTCGGTCATGCCTTTGTTTTTACGCAGTTCAACCAGACGCGGTACATACAGCTCACGGATGTCAGCCGGGTTAACCAGTTCGATACCGGTGCCCAGAGTCACGCCCTGTGCAGCTGCCACGCGGCGGATTTCTTCCGGATCGCCTAACAGCACGCAGGTCGCCAGACCACGTTCAGCACAGATAGCCGCTGCTTTGATAGTACGCGGCTCATCACCTTCAGGCAGAACAACGCGTTTTTTCGCTTTGCGTGCCAGTTCGGTTAACAGGTAACGAAATGCCGGTGGTGACAGACGGTTCGGACGCTCAGAATCAGCAACCAGAGAATCGATCCATTTGGTATCGATGTGGCTTGCCACGTAGTTCTGAACCAGTTCGATGCGCTCACGGTCATCAGCAGGGACTTCCAGGCTGAAGCTTTGCAGGTTCAGCGAGGTCTGCCAGGTGTTGGTGTTCACAGTGAAAATCGGCAGGCCGGTTTCGAACGCACGTTCGCACAGTTTGGCGATGCTGTCATCGATCGGATAACCGCCGGTCAGCAGGATCGCACCGATTTCCACGCCGTTCATCGCTGCCAGGCAGGCAGAAACCAGCACATCAGGACGATCAGCGGAAGTCACCAGCAGAGAACCCGGACGGAAGTGCTCCAGCATGTTAGGAATGCTGCGTGCACAGAATGTCACAGATTTGATGCGGCGGGTTTTGATGTCGCCTTCGTTGATGATTTTTGCGCCCAGGTGGTTCGCCATGTCGACTGCACGGGTGGCAATCAGTTCGAAGTTCCACGGTACACTGCCGACAACCGGCAGAGGCAGGGATTGCAGATCATCCGTGCTCAGGTGAGCGATAGTGGCTTTGGATGAATCATCAAAGATTTCAGACAGGTCAGGACGGGTACGGCCCTGCTCATCAACCGGCGCGTTAACTTTGTTAACGATAACGCCGGCGATGTTGGTGTTCTTGTGACCACCGAATTCGTTGCGGATCAGTTCCAGACGCTCTTTGATTTCCGCTGCGCTGTCATTGCCCGGTGCTGTCACGAACACGATTTCCGCACCCAGAGTCTGGGCGATATCGTAGTTCAGGGACTGTGCATGCGGGTAGTTGCGGGTTGGTACCAGGCCTTCAATCAGGATCACTTCCGCACCCTGAGTGTGCTCGTGGTAACGCGCAACGATCTCTTCCATCAGAATGTCTTTCTGATTGGTGGTCAGCATGGTTTCCACATAATCCATATCCAGCGGCTCTGCCATTTTCAGGGAAGAGTGAGCGCGTAAGATTTGGGTGGTCTGATCTTCAATACCTGCACGGCGCGGCTGTGCAACCGGTTTGAAGAAGCTCAGGCTGACGCCTTTCTGTTCCATTGAGCGGACAACCCCGAGGCTGACGCTGCTTAAGCCGACACTGGTGCCGGTAGGAATGAGGATAATAGTACGGGACACATGAACCTCTTATTTTTTCACAATTCGGTGTTCAAAATAAATCCGCCGGCAATGGCCGGCGGAGAGCAAAGATTATGCAGTCAGACGCGCTGCATCCTGTGCGATGACTAATTCTTCGTTAGTCGGGATCACCAGGGCAATGCTGCTGTCATCAGTGGTGATTTTGCCTGCGTTACCGAAACGGGCAGCCAGGTTACGTTCGTGGTCCAGTTTGAAGCCCAGCAGAGCCAGTTTCTCCAGAGTGTGTTCACGAACCATTGCTGCGTTTTCACCGATACCGCCGGTGAAGATGATAGCGTCCAGACGGCCTTCCATCAGTGTCGCGTAACCACCGACGTATTTCGCCAGACGGTGGCAGAATACATTCATTGCACGGGTGGCATCAGCTTGTTTACCGTAGTTTTCTTCAACATAACGGCAGTCGCTGGTGACTTCGGTCAGACCCTGCAGGCCGGATTCTTTGGTCAGCATTTTGTTGATTTCTTCAACGCTCATGCCCATTGAATCATGCAGGTGGAAAATGATAGCCGGGTCGATATCACCGGAACGGGTACCCATGACCAGGCCTTCCAGCGGAGTCAGACCCATAGAGGTGTCGACACACTCGCCGTTAACGATAGCTGCAACAGAACCACCGTTACCTAAGTGGCAGGTGATCACGTTCAGTTCTTCAACCGGTTTGTTCAGCATTTTAGCGGCTTCACGGCTGACGAAATAGTGGCTTGTACCGTGGAAACCATAGCGGCGGATACCGTGGTCTTTGTACAGGCTGTACGGCAGGGCATACAGGTAAGCTTCTTCAGGCATAGTCTGATGGAAAGCGGTATCGAAAACACCGACGTTTTTGTCAGCCAGGTGAGGGAAGGCTTTCAGTGCTTCTTCCACGCCTAACAGGTTAGCCGGGTTGTGCAGAGGAGCGAATGCGGAGCACTCTTCCATTGCTTTAACAACTTCGTCAGTGACGATAACAGAGTGAGCAAATTTCTCACCGCCGTGAACCAGACGGTGGCCGATGCAGCCGATCTGTGCGGACAGCTCAGGTTTTTCGCCCATGATATCTTTCACGATGAAACGCAGTGCTTCGCTGTGAGCAGCGCCCGCGCCTAACTGTGCTTCGTGTTTAGCACCATCCATTTTCCACTTGATACGTGCTTCCGGCAGGTTAAAGCATTCTGCCAGACCCGTCAGATATTCATCACCAGTTGTAGGGTCAATGATCGCAAATTTCAGTGAAGAACTACCGCAGTTAAGTACCAGTACCAGCTTACTTGACATGGAATTACCTATAATCTTGTTGTGGATAAGTCTTATGTGTTAAGACAGTGGTTAAAACGTAATCTAACTAAGCGTAGCGCAATATTTCAGCGCCGTTCATGATTAACATCATGCAATTTTTATATTGAACGATAAATCATCGCTGCAATCTGTTGTCTGAGGCGTGATGGCGTAAAAACACACATTTTGCCCTTGAAAAAGGCCGCATCAGACAAAATAATTAACTCAGGATTATTTCACCGTGATTAAACGGGCGTAGCATACCCGCAGATGACAGCAATTTCAAAATATACTTAATCCTACAAAAATATTTTGACTGAATGTAGCCATATTTTAATTATTATGTTTTTTATTGATTGAGGTCATAATGCCTGATAACACACCGGCAAAACCGGGTCTGTTCCGCGCACTGCGTCTCGGCAAACGTTACGCCGCCACCTGGCCGGCCGTGAAGCAGCTCGCCCCGGTTTTCCCGGAGAATCGTGTCATAAAATCCACGCAGTTCGGTATCCGTTTTATGCCGCCGTTGTCGGTGTTTACCCTGACATGGCAGATAGCGCTCGGCGGGGCGTTAGGGCCTGCTGTTGCCACCGCACTGTTTGCCTGCTCGCTGCCTTTGCAGGGGCTGTGGTGGCTGGGCCGCCGTGCCGCCACACCATTACCGGCCGGGCTGCTCAGTTGGTTTTATGAAATCCGCGCAAAGTTTGCCGAAGCCGGTATTGCGATTGCGCCGGTCGAAGGCACACCGGATTATATGGCACTGGCGGAGTTACTGAAACGCGCTTTTAAGCAACTGGACAACTCTTTCCTGGATGACCTGTAAGTACCGCTGTTTTCCGCCCGTTTCCGCGGGCGGTATAACCGCTTCCTTTATTAATCGATTCAGCTTACGTAACTCCTTGTTTTTCCTCTCCGTAAAATTACCCGGTCGAAATCCCCCGCTGAGATCAAAAAAGGTGTGTATTTCACTATCTTATAGATTTGAGTAATGCGATGATTCTGACCATACCCCGGATTACTTTTTCAGGAGATACACCATGGAAATGACCAATGCACAACGCCTTATCCTTTCTAACCAGTATAAAATGATGGCTATGCTGGACCCGGATAATGCCGAGCGCTACCGCCGCCAGCAGACGATTATTGAGCGCGGCTTCGGACTGCAGATGCGCGAGCTGGATCGCGATTTCGGTGAACTGCCGGAAGAAATCTGCCGTCGTGTGATTGATATGATGGAAATGTACCACGCACTGCGTATCTCCTTCGACAACCTGAAAGAAGCAAAAGATATCGATCAGCGCCGTATCCACTTCTTAGGTTTTGATGCGGCAACAGAAGCACGTTATTTAAGTTATGTACGTTTTCTGGTAAATACGGAAGGACGTTACACCCACTTTGACAGCGGCAGCCACGGCTTTAACTCCCAGACACCGATGTGGGACAAATATGTCCGTATGCTCGGTGCATGGCATAACTGTCCGCGCCAGTACCACCTGAGTGAAGTGGAAATTAATCAGATCCTTAACGCATAACATTCCGGCATCCGCACGGCGAGGTACGCATGACACTGACTGCAAAAGGCTTTTTGTTTGATCTGGACGGCACACTGGCCGATTCTCTGCATGTGGTGGAGCGTGCCTGGCTGGCATTTGCCCGTCGTACCGGTGCGGATGAGAATGAAGTTAAGCATTTTATTCACGGCAAACCGGCGGTTGAGTCCATCCGCCATTTTCTGCCGGACGCGGATGAAAGTGAAATCGCCGCGCAGCTGGCGTGGGTGACAGAGCAGGAGATCAGGGAGAGTGACCAGGTCACAGACCTGCCCGGTGCGCAGGCGCTGCTGGCGCGTCTGGTTTCCCTCGAAATTCCGTGGGCGATTGTCACTTCCGGTTCTGTGGCGATAGCCCGTCCGCGTCACAGTGCGGCGAATCTGCCGGAGCCGGATGCCTGGGTGACAGCCGATAATATCACCCGCGGTAAACCGGACCCGCAACCCTACCTGCTGGGCGCGGAAAAACTCGGGCTGGCACCCCGTGACTGTTTTGTGTTTGAGGATGCCACCGCCGGTCTGCTCTCCGGGCTGGATGCCGGTTGTCAGGTGATTGCCGTACATGTCCCGGCCGGAACACCGCGCACGGATGAACTGGCGATGCGGGTGGATTCACTGACAGAAATAGAGATTCAGAAAGCGGCGGACGGCACGGTAACGCTGACCCGTCGTCCCGGCTGACCGCCGGTAAACATGCGGCGCAGTACCCGGTCAGACGATGAAGAACCCCGGGCTGTGCGTTAACAGAAAACGATGAGACAGGATGTTCGCTGTCCGGGCATTGACGAAAGAGGACGTTGGTGAATACGGAACTCGTGTGGGTGCTGACCCTGCTGTTTATCGCCATTGTTTTATTTACCACCAACAAGGTCCGGATGGATGTTGTGGCGTTGCTGGTGATCACCGCCTTCGTACTCAGCGGTACGCTTACCGTTAATGAAGCCGTTGCCGGTTTCAGTGATCCCAATATTCTGCTGATTGCCGCCCTGTTTGTTATCGGGGAGGGGCTGGTGCGTACCGGGGTTGCCTATCAGATGGGTGACTGGCTGGTTCGGGTGGCCGGTTCCGGCGAAACCCGTCTGCTGGTGTTCCTGATGGTCAGTGTTGCCGGGCTCGGCGCATTTATGAGCTCGACCGGCGTGGTGGCTATCTTTATCCCTGTTGTACTCAGTGTCTCAGCACGCATGAAAATCCCGCCTTCACGGCTGATGATGCCGCTCGGCTTTGCCGGGCTTATCAGCGGTATGATGACGCTGGTGGCGACACCGCCGAACATGGTGGTGAACAGTGTCCTGGAAATGGAAGGTATCAAAGGCTTTCATTTCTTCTCGGTTACCCCAATCGGATTACTGATCCTGCTGGCCGGTGTCGGCTATATGCTGATTGCCCGCCACTGGCTGGGCAGCAAACAGCCGGAGAAAGCAGGGGACAATGTACAGCGTACCTTTCGTGACCTGATCCGCGACTACAAACTGAGCGGCCGTGCGCGGCGTCTTGCTGTCCGTAACGGCTCGCCGCTGATTGGCAAAACACTCGACGAACTGCACCTGCGTACCCGCTACGGTGCCAATGTGGTGGGGATTGAGCGCTGGCGGCGTTTCCGGCGGGTGATGGTCGGTGCAACAGGTGGTATGGAACTGCGTGACCGTGATGTGCTGCTGATTGATATGTCGGCCAGTGATATGGATCTGCGCGAATTTTGTGCCGAACAGATGCTGGAACCGATGATCCTGCGCGGCGAGTATTTTTCCGAACACTCCCGCAACGTGGGGATGGCGGAAGTCTCCCTGAATCCTGAAAGTGAACTTATCGGCAAAAGCCTGCGGGATATCGGTTTCCGTACCCGCTACGGGCTGAATGTGCTGGGGCTGCGGCGGGGAGGCTCTGCCCTTGACGGCAATATTGTGGATGAGCCGCTGCAACTCGGGGATATTCTGCTGGTGGTCGGCGACTGGAAAATTATCCGCGCGCTGGCGACCAAACGGCGTCACTTTATTGTGCTGAATCTGGCAGCGGAAGCGGAAGCCGTGGTGCCGGCGGCATCTCAGGCACCGCATGCCCTGTTTTGTCTGGCGCTGATGGTGGCGATGATGGTCACCAATGAAATCCCGAATTTTATTGCGGCACTGATTGCCTGCCTGCTGATGGGGAAATTCCGCTGTATCGATATGGAAAGTGCGTACCGCTCAATTCACTGGCCGAGCATCATTCTGATTGTGGGGATGATGCCGTTTGCGCTGGCGTTACAGAAAACCGGCGGTATCACGCTGATTGTCAGCGGGCTGATGGATGTCGCCGGTGATCTGGGGCCGCATGTCATGCTGACAGCGCTGTTTGTATTGTGTGCCACTATCGGGCTGTTTATCTCGAATACCGCGACCGCCGTTCTGATGGCACCGATTGCTATTCAGGCCGCGTATGAAATGCAGGTCTCGCCGCTGCCGTTTGCGATGGTGGTGGGGGTGGCGGCGTCGGCGGCCTTTATGACGCCGGTGTCATCACCGGTCAATACGCTGGTGCTCGGGCCGGGAAATTACACCTTCGGGGATTTCGTCAAAATCGGCGTGCCGTTTACGCTGGTGGTGATGGCAATCAGTATCGCGGTGATCCCGTTACTCTTCCCGTTCTGACGGCGTGCCCTGATGAAAACGCAGTTGCCAGATATCCGGGGTAGTTTCTGTCCACAGGGATGAGCGGTTTGTTTCTCTGATGCAGCGGCCTCCGGCCAGCTGAAAGCTGCGGTAGGTGATTAACACACAATTGCCGCTGATTTGTGAACAGCGATAATTACCGGAATAGATGTGCTGTGCATGCTGTACCGGTGATAACAGGTCATTCAGTGTGTCGTCTTTGTCAGCGGAGACACCTGAGCGGCAGAATTCAAAGAATGCCGGATGCAGCAGGACTGAGAGCGTCTGATAATCCCCTCTGTACCACGGACGGTGCAACCGTTTCTCCTGACGAATCAGCTTTCTGAATAATTCTGTTTCATACATAAACAAGTATCCCGTTCGTTACTGACTGATCTCATCCAGTGACAGACTGAAGCCGGGAATAAACACGTCGCGGAAATAATCCATTTCCGGGCTGCGGCGTTCTTCCAGGGTTTTTTCCAGTCTCGCTTTTGCCAGATGAAACTCAGTATTACCCGCACCAATCTCTTCCAGACACTTGAGATAAGCACACAGGGCATCTGCCTGTTTGACAATTGCCGCATCTTCCGGTGAATGCGCGTCTTCATCAATCAGCGGGGCAAAATCTGCCTGTAATTCTTCGGGGATCATGGCAATCAGTTTCTTTTGTGCCATCCGCTCGATTTTTTTGTATTCATGCGCAATCTGCGGATTGTAATACTTGATAGGCGTTGGCAGGTCACCGGTGATCACTTCGCTGGCATCATGGTACATCGCCAGCAGGGCGATTTTTTCCGGATTGAGTGTACCGCCGAATTTGCGGTTTTTAATCACGGCCAGCGCATGTGCCACAAACGCCACCTGGAGGCTGTGCTCAGAGACATTTTCCTGAATCACATTGCGCATCAGCGGCCAGCGGGTGATCAGTTTCAGACGGGAAAGGTGGGCAAAAAAGTAACTCATAGACAACATTCCTGACAGCAATCTGTTGATAATAAGAGCGGATATTCTGCGGTGTTCCGGGCGGGATGTAAATAAAAACGGCTTCCCGGGGGAAGCCGCTGACAGCAGAAACGATTACTGACGGTAGTGGGAGAGGAAACGCCCGAAGCGGTTAATCGCCATCTCCAGGTCGTCCTCACGCGGCAGTGTCACGATACGGAAATGGTTCGGTTCCGGCCAGTTAAAGGCAGTACCCTGTACCAGCAGCACTTTTTCCTGTAACAGCAGGTCGAGGATCATTTTCTGGTCATCGTGAATATTAAAACGTTTGGCATCAAATTTCGGGAACATATAGAGTGCGCCCATCGGTTTGACACACGAGCAGCCCGGTATCTGGTTAATCAGTTCCCAGGCTTTGTTGCGCTGTTCATACAGACGGCCGCCGGGATGAATAAACTCGTTGATGCTCTGATAACCGCCGATAGCGGTCTGGATAGCATGCTGCATCGGCACGTTGGCGCACAGACGCATAGACGCAAGCATTTCCAGCCCTTCGATATACCCTTTGGCGTGTTTCTTCGGCCCGTTCAGCACCATCCAGCCCTGACGGAAACCGGCGATACGGTAGGTTTTTGACAGGCCGTTGAAGGTCACGGTCAGCAGATCCGGTGCCATTGCCGCAATTGAGTGGTGGACAGCATCGTCATACAGAATTTTGTCGTAGATTTCGTCAGCAAAGATGATCAGATCATTCTGACGGGCGATTTCAACGATCTCCTGTAACAGGTCTTTACTGTAGACAGCACCGGTCGGGTTATTCGGGTTAATCACCACAATACCGCGGGTGCGCGGGGTGATTTTCTTTTTGATGTCTTCGATATCCGGCATCCAGCCCTGTTCTTCGTCACACATATAGTGCACGGCAGTACCGCCGGAAAGAGAGACTGCACCTGTCCATAACGGATAATCCGGTGCCGGCACCAGCATTTCATCCCCGTTATTCAGCAGCGCCTGCATGGACTGCACAATCAGTTCAGAAACACCGTTACCGATATAGACATCTTCCACGGTCATATCGCGCATGCCGCGTTCCTGATAGAACTGGACAATGGCTTTACGGGCAGAATAGAGGCCTTTTGAATCGCTGTAACCCTGGGAGCTTGGTAAATTACGGATAACATCAACCAGAATTTCGTCCGGGGCATCAAAACCAAACGGCGCCGGGTTACCGATATTCAGTTTGAGAACTTTCTGGCCTTCCTCTTCGAGACGTTTAGCCTCTTTGAGCACCGGCCCGCGAATGTCGTAACAGACATTATCGAGTTTGTTGGATTTCTTTATTATATTCATCTGTTCAGGACCTTAGCGCGTTAATCTTGGATTTAATCAGGCAAAACCCGTTATAACCCACTGTACTCTTACCGTCAGGGCTTTTGAAGCCGGTAAACGTCTTTTGGTGAAAAACAACAGAATTTGTTTTGGAAAGGATCGGGAGTGCCGGTTAATTATTGATATGTCGGAGTATTATTCTTGTTTTTGCGCTTAATGCGGATGTTGTGACTGGTGTGCGGGTGGTTACGGAGTTTTGTAAAGTTATCTATCGGAAGATCATAATTAGTAAAGTAATACAGTGTTTTTACTAAATGGTCAGCAGTTGTTGAAATTGTATAATCTTTTCTTATATATTAACCTATGATGCTGGTAATTATTAGTAGTATAACTAATGAGATTTCACGGCATAATCTGGTTTTAAGAGTATTTGACCTTAAATTTGCAGAATAATCAGATTTATCCTGCAGCAGGACGAATTCGCAGCATGCATTTTTATAAGTTACAAATTGTCTTGTTTCGCAATGTTCGGAAAACAATGCTGTAGGTTACGAAAAATTTGTGTGTTTGTATAGCAGGCCTGCTGTTTTACCATGCTGCATTACATAATGGAGTTACTCACAGTTACGTATTTTTGTTAGTGTTAGTTATGTTTTACTCTACCCTGATATATAGGGTAATGTCTTAGTTGGCTAAGCTATTTTTCATGCCAATAAACACCAGGTAGTTATTAAAAATCAAAATTAGTGAAGAAAAAACAATGATAAATTCAAACCGTCCAGTGTTAAATTTGGATCTCGACCTGCTGCGGACATTTGTGGCAGTCGCAGATCTGAACACCTTCGCGGCGGCAGCAGCGGCAGTATGCCGTACTCAGTCTGCCGTCAGTCAGCAAATGCAGCGTCTCGAGCAGCTCGTCGGGCGCGAACTGTTTGCGCGTCATGGCCGTAACAAGTTACTGACCGATCACGGGTTACAACTGTTAGGTTATGCCCGTCAAATCCTGCGTGCAAATGATGATGCCACCGCATCACTGGCATACAACGATGCAGAAGGGGAGTTACGCATCGGGGCATCCGATGATTCCGTTGACTCACTGCTGCCTTTCTTACTCAACCGTATTGCTTCGGTATACCCGCGTATGGCCGTTGATGTCCGCATCAAACGCAGCCAGTACATTGAGGGGATGCTGGATAACCATGAAATTGATCTGGCGCTGACCACCGCGCGGATCGCTCATCACCCGCGTACTGCCCTGCGTACCGCTCCGGTATTGTGGCACTGTGCGCCTGATTTCCAGTTACAGCCGAATGAGCCGATTCCGCTGGTGGTGATGGATGAAACTAACCCGTTCCGCCATCTCGCGGCGGAAACACTGGATGAGGCAGGGGTACCGTGGCGTGTTGCTTATGAGGCCGCATCACTTTCTGCTGTCCGTGCAGCCGTGAATGCCGAAGTCGGGATCACCGCCCGTCCGCTGGAAATGCAGAATGCCGACCTGCGCATTCTGAGTGTCAGCGAAGGGCTGCCGCGCCTGCCGGAAATTCAGTACTGGTTATACCGTAACAGTGACGAGCAGAGCGAGTCAGTGCTGACAGTGTACCAGGCTATTGAAAACAAAAAGACACCGTATACCGTCACACCTGCGGACGATGATAAAGCAGCAGAGTAATGCTGTCATAATCTGACGCGGAACAGACATAATTTGTGACAGTCAGACACACCGCCGGGGGATAATTTCCCCCGGCTTTTTTGTATCCTCTCTCCCCGTACGGAAATCTCATATAAATGTTAACAGCATCACGCCGTGTTCAGGTTTTTGATGTTGTTTTAAGCGCCGCATCGCAGTTTTGTTTACTTGTTTGTTACAATGTTAACAAAACACATGTTCTGTGATTGCCAAAATTAACAGCGCTCATTACATTGCAATAAAACTTTGTTAAAAACCTGACCATATTTATCAGGTTTTTATAAATGGTTATGAATTAATCATTTGTTAAATAATTTTCAGCCAAACTGTGATTGAGATCATAAATATTGACCCTGTTTACCGATGGAAAGACAGGTTTTTCCTGAGATAATGGGTTAGTAAAAGCGATGTATCAGTTAATATAATAAAGTTAATTTTCAATTTGGTTACTTACTGACACGTTTTAGCGATAAAGTCGCACGACGGGTTAATCTTAAGTTGATAGTTTGTAACAAAATCTGGAAGAGCGGGGAACAATCCGGGTGACCGGCTTTCTCATCACGATAAGTGTTGTATCCGCCATTAAGTTGTTCCTCTCGTGTGTCGCTGTGGTGCTGTATGCAGGTACGGCAGGCAACACCACCTTTAATGAGTAAGCAATGAGTATGTCAACAGCCACTGAAGTTCTGGCCCATAACTGGGCATTTGCCATCTATCTTTTAGGTGCTCTCGGGTTATGTGCATTTATGTTGCTGGGCGCCCGTTATCTCGGGGGCCGTGCAAAAGCACGCGCCAAACATCTCCCTTACGAATCAGGTATTGACTCGGTCGGCAGCGCACGTCTGCGGATGTCTGCGAAGTTCTACCTGGTTGCCATGTTTTTCGTGATTTTCGATGTTGAAGCCTTATACCTGTTTGCCTGGTCTGTTTCGGTCAGAGAAACAGGCTGGATAGGGTTTACCGAAGCCGCAATCTTTATTCTGGTGTTATTGGCAGGGCTTTTCTATCTGGCACGTATCGGCGCGCTGGACTGGACACCTGTACGTTCACGCCGCGAGGTGAAACACCCGAGCGTTGTGAACAAAATCAATAACAATCAACCGTAGTCAATAGTGAGGCACAAGATGGATTATACGCTCACCCGCATCGATCCAAACGGTGAGAATGACCGTTATCCCCTGCAAAAACAAGAGGTTGTCAGTGACCCGCTTGAGCAGCACGTTCACCGCAGCGTGTATATGGGGAAACTCGAACATGCATTACACGATATGGTTAACTGGGGTCGTAAAAACTCCCTGTGGCCGTTTAACTTCGGTCTTTCCTGCTGTTACGTAGAGATGGTGACCTCCTTCACGGCAGTACATGACGTCGCCCGTTTTGGTGCGGAAGTACTGCGTGCCTCGCCGCGTCAGGCGGACTTTATGGTTGTGGCCGGAACCTGCTTTACCAAAATGGCTCCGGTTATTCAGCGTCTGTATGACCAGATGCTGGAACCGAAATGGGTTATCTCCATGGGCGCCTGTGCCAACTCCGGCGGTATGTATGATATTTACTCCGTAGTACAGGGTGTCGATAAATTCATTCCGGTGGATGTGTATATCCCGGGCTGCCCGCCGCGCCCTGAAGCTTATATGCAGGCGCTGATGCTGTTACAGGAATCTATCGGAAAAGAGCGCCGCCCGCTGTCGTGGGTGGTGGGTGATCAGGGTGTTTACCGCGCCAATATGCAGTCAGAAAAAGAACGAAAACGCGGTGAACGGATTGCAGTGACAAACCTGCGCTCCCCGGACGAAATTTAAGGCTTTCGGGCCACCGGGCGCAATATTTGCAATGTGTTGCGTCCATTGAACCCTGAACAACTGTTGTGGTGAAGAATGATGACAGAAAGTAATACGCAGACCGCACAGCGTCCCGCGTGGCAGACTCATGATTACCTGGATGATCCGGTTATTGAGGAACTGCGCCGTAAGTTCGGTCCTGACGCATTTACGGTTCAGCCGACACGTACCGGGATGCCGGTCGTCTGGGTGAAGCGTGAACAGCTTCTGGAAGTACTGTTTTATCTTAAATCGCTGCCGAAACCGTATGTGATGCTGTTCGATCTGCACGGGACGGATGAGCGTCAGCGCACCCACCGTGAAGGTCTGCCTGCAGCGGACTATTCCGTGTTTTATCACCTGATTTCCATTGAGCGTAACCGTGACATCATGCTCAAAGTGGCGCTGAGTGAAAACGACCTGCATGTCCCGACGGTGATCTCCGCGTTCCCGAATGCGAACTGGTATGAGCGCGAAACCTGGGAAATGTTCGGCATTATTATCGACGGGCACCCGAATCTGCGCCGCATTATGATGCCGCCGACCTGGGAAGGGCATCCGCTGCGTAAAGATTACCCGGCGCGGGCAACGGAATTTGATCCGTTTGTTCTGACCAAACAGAAAGAAGATCTGGAAATGGAGGCGCTGACCTTCAAACCGGAAGAGTGGGGCATGAAACGCGGCAATGAGAACGAGGACTTTATGTTCCTGAACCTCGGCCCGAACCACCCGTCTTCCCACGGTGCATTCCGTATCATCTTACAGCTCGATGGTGAAGAGATTGTCGACTGCGTGCCGGATATCGGTTATCACCACCGCGGTGCGGAAAAAATGGGTGAGCGCCAGTCATGGCACAGCTATATTCCGTACACCGATCGCATCGAATACCTCGGCGGCTGCGTCAACGAAATGCCGTATGTGCTGGCGGTGGAAAAACTGGCGGGCATTGAGGTTCCGGCGCGCGTGGATGTGATCCGCGTGATGCTGTCAGAACTGTTCCGCATTAACAGTCACCTGCTGTATATCAGTACGTTCATTCAGGATACCGGGGCGATGACACCGGTCTTCTTTGCCTTTACCGACCGCCAGAAGATTTATGATGTGGTGGAAGCCATTACCGGTTTCCGTATGCATCCGGCCTGGTTCCGTATCGGCGGTGTGGCACACGATCTGCCGAAAGGCTGGGATCGCCTGCTGCGTGATTTCCTTGACTGGATGCCGAAACGCCTGGAATCCTATGTCACTGCCGCACTGAAAAACTCCATTCTCAAAGGCCGTTCTGTCGGCGTGGCGGCATACAATGCGAAAGAAGCGCTTGACTGGGGCGTAACCGGTGCCGGTTTACGTGCGACCGGGATTGACTTTGACGTGCGTAAATGGCGTCCGTACTCCGGTTATGAGAATTTCGATTTTGAAGTACCTGTTGCCGCCAACGGCGACTGTTATGACCGTGTGATGCTGAAAGTGGAAGAAGTGCGCCAGAGTCTGCGCATTCTGGAACAGTGCCTGAAAAACATGCCGGAAGGGCCGTTCAAAGCGGATCACCCGCTGACCACGCCGCCGCCGAAAGAGCGCACCTTACAGCACATTGAAACCATGATTAACCATTTCCTCCAGGTGTCATGGGGTCCGGTGATGCCGGCTCAGGAATCATTCCAGATGATTGAGGCGACAAAAGGAATTAACAGCTATTACCTGACCAGTGACGGCAGCACCATGAGTTACCGTACCCGAATCCGTACACCAAGTTATGCCCATCTGCAGCAGATCCCGTCAGTGATCAGCGGCAGTCTGGTGTCTGACCTGATTGTGTACCTCGGAAGTATCGATTTCGTTATGTCGGATGTGGATCGCTGATTATGCAAGAACTGAACCCTGAAGCAAAAAAAGCACTGCAAGGCGCAGTGAATGCGGCGCAGCCAGCCGGAAAACAACCTGGTTTTGTGCTGAGTGACGAAGAGCGCGCCGAAATCGAAGCGGAAAAACACCATTATGAAGATCCGCGTGCCGCCTCTATCGAAGCGCTGAAAATTGTCCAGAAACACCGTGGCTGGGTGGAAGACGGCGCGATTTACGCCATCAGCGATGTGCTGAGTATCCCGGCAAGTGACGTGGAAGGTGTGGCGACATTCTACAGCCAGATCTACCGCCAGCCGGTCGGCCGTCATGTGATCCGTTACTGTGACAGCGTGGTGTGCCACATCACCGGTTACCAGGGGATCAAGGCCGCACTTGAGCGCAAACTGAATATTCAGCCGGGACAGACAACCGCCGACGGCCGCTTTACGCTGCTGCCGACCTGCTGCCTCGGAAACTGTGACAAAGGGCCGACCATGATGGTTGATGAAGATACCCACAGTCACGTGACGCCTGAAGCCATTGAAACGTTACTGGAGCAGTATCCATGACAGTGAAAACGGTTTGCCGTACTGCGGAAACCCATCCTCTCACCTGGCGGTTGCGTGATGACCATCAGCCGGTGTGGCTGGATGAATACCGCAATAAAAACGGTTATGCGGGGGCGGAACGCGCCCTGAAAGGCATGGCACCGGATGAGATCACCGGTCTCGTCAAAGACGCGGGTCTGAAGGGCCGCGGCGGTGCGGGGTTCTCCACGGGTCTGAAGTGGAGCCTGATGCCGAAAGACGAGAGCATGAATATCCGTTACCTGCTGTGTAACGCCGATGAAATGGAGCCTGGCACCTACAAAGACCGGCTTCTGATGGAACAACTGCCGCACCTGCTGGTGGAAGGGATGCTGATCAGCGCCTTTGCCCTGAAAGCATACCGGGGCTATATCTTCCTGCGCGGCGAGTACATTGAGGCAGCGAAACACCTGCGTCATGCCATTGAAGAAGCGAAAGCCGCCGGTCTGCTGGGAAAAAATATCCTCGGCAGCGGGTTTGATTTCGAGCTGTTTGTGCACACCGGTGCCGGGCGTTATATCTGCGGGGAAGAAACCGCACTGATTAACTCCCTGGAAGGCCGCCGCGCCAATCCGCGCTCCAAACCGCCGTTCCCGGCCAGTTCCGGGGTATGGGGAAAACCGACCTGTGTCAACAACGTCGAAACCCTGTGTAACGTGCCGGCGATTCTGGCGCACGGTAAAGAGTGGTACATCGGTCTGAGTGAAGGCAAAAGCACCGATGCCGGGACCAAGCTGATGGGCTTTTCCGGCCGGGTGAAAAATCCGGGTGTCTGGGAACTGCCGTTCGGCACCACTGCCCGCGAGATCCTGGAGGATTACGCCGGGGGTATGCGTGACGGACTGACCTTAAAAGCCTGGCAGCCGGGCGGTGCGGGAACGGACTTCCTTACACAGGATCACCTTGATTTGCCAATGGATTTCGAACATATCGGTAAAGCAGGCAGCCGTCTGGGAACGGCGCTGGCGATGGCGGTGGATAATGAAATCAATATGGTGTCACTGACCCGTAACCTCGAAGAATTTTTTGCCCGTGAATCCTGCGGCTGGTGTACACCGTGCCGTGACGGATTGCCGTGGAGCGTGAAAATTCTGCGCGCAATAGAAAAAGGGGAAGGCCAGCCGGGAGACATTGAGACATTAGAGCAATTATGTCGTTTCCTCGGACCGGGTAAAACCTTCTGCGCACACGCGCCGGGCGCGGTAGAGCCGTTACAGAGTGCGATCAAATATTTCCGTGATGAGTTTGAAGCGGGGATCGTACAGCCGGTTTACGGCAACGTGCAGACCATTGCCGGGATACAGCCGAACCTGCTGAAGCAGCGCTGGTGATCCCTTACGGATTTTTCGTTTAACGCCTGCATAGCAGGCCTTTTGGAAGCATGCTGACTATGGCTACAATACATGTAGACGGCAAAGAATATGAAGTCGACGGGGCGGATAACCTGCTGCATGCCTGTCTTTCGCTCGGACTTGATATTCCCTATTTTTGCTGGCATCCGGCGCTGGGAAGCGTCGGCGCTTGCCGCCAGTGTGCGGTAAAGCAATATCAGAATGCCGATGACACCCGTGGTCGTCTGGTAATGTCATGTATGACACCGGCACAGGACGGCACCTTTATCTCGATTGATGATGAAGAAGCCAGACAGTTCCGGGAAAGTGTGGTGGAGTGGCTGATGACCAACCACCCGCACGATTGTCCTGTCTGTGAAGAGGGCGGTAACTGCCATCTTCAGGATATGACCGTCATGACAGGGCATTCAGTGCGCAAATACCGCTTCACAAAACGTACTCATCAGAATCAGGAGCTGGGGCCGTTTGTTGCACATGAAATGAACCGCTGTATCGCCTGTTACCGTTGTGTCCGTTACTACAAGGATTATGCGGACGGTACGGATTTCGGGGTTTACGGCGCACACGATAACGTGTACTTCGGGCGTCCGGAAAGCGGCACACTGGAAAGTGAATTCTCCGGTAACCTGGTGGAAATCTGCCCGACCGGGGTCTTTACCGATAAAACACACTCTGAACGTTATAACCGCAAATGGGATATGCAGTTTGCACCGAGCGTCTGCCAGCAGTGCAGCGTCGGCTGTAACATCAGCCCGGGCGAGCGTTACGGCGAACTGCGCCGTATCGAAAACCGTTATAACGGTACTATCAACCACTACTTCCTCTGCGATAAAGGCCGCTTCGGTTACGGTTATGTCAACCGTGATGACCGTCCGCGTCAGCCGCAGCAGCGCCGTGGTGATGATTGGCTTACTATTAACGCGGAGCAGGCGGAACGTGCCGCGGCAGATATGCTGTATCACGCGAAACGCACTATCGGTATCGGTTCGCCGCGTGCCAGTGTGGAAAGCAACTTTGCACTGCGTGAACTGGTCGGGGCGGAAAACTTCTTCAGCGGCCTGTCCGCCGGTGAACAGCACCGTCTGGAAATGATGCTGGAAATCTTACAGCAGGGCGGTATCTATACCCCGTCACTGCGTGAGATGGAAAACTATGATGCCGTGCTGGTGCTGGGCGAAGATCTGACCCAGACCGCTGCCCGCGTGGCACTGTCTGTCCGTCAGGCTGTGAAGGGTAAAGCCCGTGAAATGGCTGCCGCTCAGAAAGTGGCAGACTGGCAGATTGCTGCTATCCAGAATATCGGCCAGCGTGCGAAATACCCGCTGTTTGTCACGGCGGCAGATACCACCCGTCTGGCAGATGTGGCGGCACTGCATTACAACGCCCCGGTGGATGATCAGGCGCGTCTGGGTTTTGCGGTCGCCAATATCATTGATAATACGGCACCGGCAGTGACGGATTTACCGGCTGATGTGAAAGCACAGGCGGAAATGATTGCACAGGCACTGAGTGGTGCGAAAAAACCGCTGATTATCAGCGGCAGCAATCCCGGCAGTGATGCATTGATTCAGGCAGCGGCAAACGTAGCCTGGGCACTGAAAGATAAAGGCATTGACGCCGGACTGACCTTTGTCGGTGCGGAAGCCAACAGCTTTGGTGCCGCGATGACGGAAGCACAGCCGCTGGATAAAGCACTGGCTCTGCTGGCAGACGGCAGCGCGGATACCGTGGTGGTGATGGAAAACGACCTTTACCGCCATGCGGATAAAGCCGCCGTTGACCGCGCGCTGGCGGCCGCTGCGAATGTGATTGTGCTGGATCATCAGCGCACTGACATCATGGATAAAGCCTCACTGATCCTTTCCGCCAGTAGTTTTGCGGAAAGTGACGGTACGCTCATCAACCACGAAGGCCGCGCGCAGCGCTTCTTCCAGGTCTATGAGCCATCCTTCTACGACAAATCTATCATTATGCATGAAAGCTGGCGCTGGCTGACGGCGCTGTACAACGACCTGAATGAAAACACCCGTGACTGGTCGCAGCTGGATCATGTAATTGATGCCTGCATTGAACAGATGCCGCACCTGGCCGGTATCAAAGATGCCGCACCGGATGCGTCATTCCGTATCCGCGGGCAGAAACTGGCCCGTGAGCCGCACCGCTACAGCGGGCGTACCGCGATGCTGGCGAATGTCAGTGTTCATGAGCAGCGCCAGCCACAGGATAAAGACACGGCGTTTGCCTTCTCGATGGAAGGGAACAACAGCCCGACAGCACCGCGTCAGCAAATTCCGTTTGCCTGGGCGCCGGGCTGGAACTCACCGCAGGCATGGAACAAATTCCAGGCAGAAGTGGGTGGTCATCTGCGTTTCGGTGATCCGGGTGTGCGTCTGTTCAGCGAAAAAGACGGCGGTATGGATTATTTCAGCACCATCCCGGCTGCATTTGCACCGCAGCAGAATGTCTGGACGGTTGCGCCGTATTATCACCTGTTCGGCAGTGAGGAGTTATCACAGCGCTCACCGGTGATTCAGGAGCGTATGACGGAAAGCTATGTGATGCTGAATGCTCAGGATGCACAGCAGCTGAATGTGGCGGAAGGTCAGATTCTGTCGGTACAGCTGACTGACAGCGCGCTGACACTGCCTGTACGTATCAGCACACAGCTGGCCGCCGGACAAATCGGTCTGCCGCTGGGGATGCCGGGTATTTCACCGGTACTGGCGGGTGCGTCGGTTAATCTGCAGGAGGTGGCACAATGAGCAGCTGGTTTACACCTGAATTAATCGATGTGCTGATTAATATTCTCAAAGCCATTGTGATCCTGCTGGTGGTCGTGACCTGCGGTGCCTTTATGAGCTTCGGGGAACGCCGCCTGCTGGGGCTGTTCCAGAACCGTTACGGGCCGAACCGTGTGGGCTGGGGCGGGTCGCTCCAGCTGGTCGCAGACATGATCAAAATGTTCTTTAAAGAGGACTGGACACCGAAATTCGCTGACCGCTTTATCTTCACCCTGGCACCGATGGTGGCATTTACCTCGCTGCTGCTGGCCTTTGCGATTGTGCCGGTCAGCCCTGACTGGGTGGTGGCGGATCTCAATATCGGGATTCTGTTCTTCCTGATGCTGGCGGGTCTGGCGGTGTATGCCGTGCTGTTCGCGGGCTGGTCGAGTAACAACAAATACTCGCTGCTCGGGGCGATGCGTGCGTCGGCTCAGACGGTCAGTTATGAAGTGTTCCTTGGTCTGTCGGTTCTCGGTGTGGTGGCGCAGGCAGGGTCGTTTAACCTGCTGGATATCGTCAACTCCCAGAGCACGGTATGGAACGTCATTCCGCAGATTTTAGGCTTTATCACTTTTGCGATTGCGGGCGTGGCCGTATGTCACCGTCACCCGTTTGACCAGCCGGAAGCCGAACAGGAATTGGCGGACGGTTATCACATTGAATATTCGGGGATGAAGTTCGGTCTGTTCTTCGTCGGGGAATATATCGGTATCGTGACAGTTTCCGCCCTGATTGTGACGCTGTTCTTCGGGGGCTGGCACGGACCTTTCCTGCCGCCGTTTGTCTGGTTCGCGTTAAAAACCGCTTTCTTTATGATGATGTTTATCCTGATCCGTGCGTCGCTGCCGCGTCCGCGTTATGACCAGGTGATGTCATTCGGCTGGAAAGTGTGTCTGCCGCTGACACTGATAAACCTGCTGGTGACAGCAGCCGTGATCCTGATAGCTCAATAAGGGGTGATTGAACCATGACATTGAAAGAGTTAGTGGTTGGTTTCGCCACCCAGGTACGCAGTATTTGGATGATAGGGCTTCATGCCTTCCATAAACGCGAAACCCAGATGTACCCGGAAGAGCCGGTTTACCTGCCGCCGCGCTACCGCGGCCGGATTGTGCTGACGCGTGACCCGGACGGTGAGGAGCGCTGTGTTGCCTGTAACCTGTGTGCCGCGGTCTGTCCGGTCGGCTGTATCTCTCTGCAAAAGGCAGAACAGGAAGACGGCCGCTGGTATCCGGAATTTTTCCGCATCAACTTCTCACGCTGCATTTTCTGCGGATTATGCGAAGAAGCCTGCCCGACCACTGCAATCCAGTTAACACCGGATTTCGAACTGGGTGAGTTTAAGCGCCAGGATCTGGTGTATGAAAAAGAAGATTTATTAATCTCCGGTCCGGGTAAATATCCTGACTATAACTTCTATCACAAAACCGGGATGGCGGTTGCGGGCAAAGCCAAAGGCGAAGCCGACAATGAAGCCAAGCCGATTGATGTGAAAAGTCTGCTGCCATAAGGGGAGAATAACGATGGAAATTACCTTTTATGTTGCCGGACTGATCGCCATTCTGGCCACACTGTGTGTGATCACACAGACTAACCCGGTGCATGCGCTGCTGTATCTGATCACCTCGCTGCTGGCACTCTCTGCGGTCTTCTTTGCGCTCGGCGCGTATTTCGCCGGGGCACTGGAGATCATCGTCTACGCAGGTGCCATCATGGTGCTGTTCGTGTTTGTGGTGATGATGCTCAACCTCGGGCGGGCGGTTGTTGACCAGGAACGCAAATGGCTGTCCCCGTCTGTCTGGATGGGACCGGGCCTGCTCTCGGCGGTTCTGCTCGGCGTGATGATCTACGGTATCCGCTCACTGAGTGATAACGGTATCGCCGGTGACGTTGTCACTGCGAAACAGGTGGGTATCAGTCTGTTCGGCCCGTATGTTCTGGTGGTTGAGCTTGCCTCTTTCCTGCTGCTGGCGGGTCTGGTGGTGGCATACCACATCGGGCGTGACGAAAAAGCGGGCGGCGATCTTGTCAGTCAGCGCAACACGGAGGAAAAAGTATGATACCTCTGCACCACGGATTAATTCTCGCGGCTGTGCTCTTCATCCTCGGTTTCACCTGTCTGGTGATCCGCCGCAATCTGCTGTTTATGCTGATTGGCCTGGAAGTGATGATTAATGCGGCGGCTCTGGCGTTTGTCGTCGGCGGCAGTTACTGGAACCAGCCGGACGGACAGGTGATGTATATCCTGGCCATCAGTCTGGCGGCGGCTGAAGCGAGTATCGGGCTGGCACTGTTGCTGCAATTGCATCGTCAGCGTCAGGATCTGGATATTGATAAAGTCAGTGAGATGCGCGGATGAACTTACTCTTTTTAACCATTTTGCTGCCGCTGATTGGCTTTCTGTTATTAGCCTTTTCACGCGGCCGCTGGTCAGAAAATGTGTCAGCCACCATCGGCACCGGGTCGGTGGGACTGGCGGCACTCACGGCGCTGTGGGCGGGGATGGATTTCTTCGCTAACGGCGGCGGGGTGTATCAGCAGACACTGTGGACATGGATGGATACCGCTTCCTTCTCCATCCCGGTCACCCTGGTACTGGACGGCCTGTCGCTGACCATGCTGGGTGTGGTCACCGGGGTTGGTTTCCTGATCCACATGTATGCCTCCTGGTATATGCGCGGTGAGGAAGGGTATTCCCGCTTCTTCGCTTATACCAACCTGTTTATCGCCAGTATGGTGATTCTGGTACTGGCCGATAACATGCTGCTGATGTATCTCGGCTGGGAAGGCGTGGGGCTGTGCAGTTATCTGCTGATTGGCTTCTATTACACCAATCCGGCCAACGGTGCGGCAGCGATGAAAGCCTTTATCGTGACCCGTATCGGTGATGTGTTCCTGGCGATCGGCATGTTTATTCTGTGGGATAAACTGGGTACGCTGAGCTTCCGTGAACTGGCGGTTCTGGCTCCGCAGCATATCGCAGCGGGCTCCGACCTGATTTTCTGGGCGACACTGATGATCCTCGGCGGTGCGGTCGGTAAATCCGCGCAGTTACCACTCCAGACCTGGCTTGCGGATGCCATGGCCGGTCCGACACCGGTTTCGGCACTGATCCACGCCGCGACCATGGTAACCGCGGGTGTGTATCTGATTGCCCGTACCCACGAGCTGTTCCTGTTATCTCCGGAAGTGCTGCATTTAGTCGGTGTGGTCGGTGCTGTCACCCTGGTGATGGCCGGTTTTGCCGCACTGGTGCAGACGGATATCAAACGTGTTCTCGCGTACTCCACTATGAGCCAGATTGGTTATATGTTCCTGGCGCTCGGTGTGCAGGCGTGGGATGCGGCGATTTTCCACCTGATGACCCATGCATTCTTCAAAGCCCTGTTATTCCTGGCCTCCGGTTCAGTCATTCTGGCCTGTCACCACGAGCAGAACATCTTTAAGATGGGCGGACTGCGGAAAAAAATTCCGTTTGTCTATCTCTGCTTCCTGGTCGGCGGTGCCGCACTGGCCGCGCTGCCGCTTATCACCGCCGGTTTCTACAGTAAAGATGAAATCCTGTGGGGTGCGGTGGTTCAGGGGCAGAATCCGCTGTTTATCGCCGGTCTGGTCGGTGCCTTTATGACATCGCTCTATACCTTCCGGATGATTTTCATCGTGTTCCACGGTAAAGAGCATACACAGGCACATGCGGTGAAAGGCTTTACGCATACTTTCCCGTTACTGGTGCTGATGGTGTTGTCCACCGCAGCCGGTGCCTTTATCCCGCAGCCGCTGCACGGCGTGTTCCCGGCGGAAACCCTGACCGGTTCTGCTGACGGCAAACTGACCACCGAAATTATCTCCGGTGTGGTTGCTGTGGCGGGGATTGTGCTGGCCGCAATGCTCTGGCTGGGACGCCGCACGCTGGTGACAGCGATCGCGAACTCCGCACCGGGACGTTTCTTCTCGGCCTGGTGGTTCCGCGCGTGGGGCTTTGATGACCTGTATGATGCGATTTTTGTTAAGCCGTTTAAAGCGGTGGGCTGGTTACTGCAAAGTGACCCGCTGAACAGCCTGATGAATCTGCCTGCGCTGTTTGCCCGCTGGAGTAACAAAGGACTGAGCCTGAGTGAAAACGGACAGGTCCGCTGGTATATCGCCTCTATGGGGCTGGGTGCAGTGCTGGTTCTCGCTCTGCTGTTTTTGGTTTAAATAAGGGACACATTGCGCCATGCTATTACCCTGGCTGATTTTACTTCCCTTCATCGGCGGCCTGCTGTGCTGGCAGGCTGAGCGCTTCGGCACAAAGCTGCCGCGCTGGATCGCGCTGCTGGCGATGGGGATTACGTTATTCCTTTCTCTGTATCTGTGGATGCAGGGGAATTACAGCTTAGTTAACCCGAAAGGTCTTCCGGACTGGCAGGAGCAGTATTTCCTGGAGTGGATACCGCGTTTCGGCATTAATATTCATCTGGCTCTGGACGGCCTGTCGCTGCTGATGGTGGTGCTGACCGCGCTGCTCGGTCTGCTGGCTATCCTCTGTTCCTGGGGTGAAAACCAGCCGTATCAGGGCTTCTTCCATCTTAACCTGCTGTGGATACTCGGCGGTGTGATGGGTGTGTTCCTGGCGATGGATCTTTTCCTGTTCTTCTTCTTCTGGGAAATGATGCTGGTGCCGATGTACTTCCTGATCGCACTTTGGGGACACAGCGGTTCTGACGGCAAAACCCGTATCGGGGCGGCAACCAAGTTCTTCATCTATACCCAGGCGAGTGGTCTGGTGATGCTGATTGCCATTATGGCACTGGCGATTGTTCACCAGAACGCCACCGGTCAGTGGAGCTTCGCGTATGAAGATCTGCTGAATACGCCGATGAGCTATGGTGTGCAGTATATGCTGATGCTGGGCTTCTTTATCGCGTTCGCGGTCAAGATGCCGGTGGTGCCGCTGCACGGCTGGCTGCCGGATGCGCACAGTCAGGCACCGACAGCCGGTTCTGTCGACCTGGCGGGGATTCTGCTGAAAACCGCTGCTTATGGTCTGCTGCGTTTCAGTCTGCCGCTGTTCCCGGAAGCCTCTGCGGACTTCACACCAATCGCCATGTGGCTGGGTGTCGTGGGTATCTTCTACGGCGCGTGGATGGCCTTCAAACAGACGGATATCAAGCGTCTTATCGCCTACACCAGTGTCTCACATATGGGTTTTGTGCTGATTGCGATTTACTCGGCGAGTATGCTGGCGTATCAGGGCGCGGTGATGCAGATGATCGCACACGGTCTGTCCGCGGCGGGTCTGTTTATTCTGTGCGGTCAGTTATATGAGCGCCTCGGTACCCGTGATATGCGGCAGATGGGCGGTCTGTGGAAGCGGATTAAGTTCCTGCCTGCGCTGTCACTGTTCTTTGCGGTGGCGACGCTCGGGATGCCGGGCACTGGTAACTTCGTCGGTGAATTCATGATCCTGTTCGGCAGCTTCGGCAGCTACACCCTGATCACTGTGATTTCCTCGGCGGGTCTGGTGTTTGCCTCCGTCTACGCGCTGTGGATGATGCAGCAGGCGTATTACGGCGCACCGAAGTCTGAAGAGCCTATCGCCGGTATGAATCTGCGTGAATTTTCCATCGTGATGCTGCTGGTGGTCTTACTGGTGATTCTGGGTGTTTACCCGCAGCCGGTACTGGACACCTCATCAGCGGCGATGGCAAATATTCAGCAGTGGTACACTGCTTCAATTTCAAATACAGGGTTGTAACGCGCCATGACAATAACTCCTCAACAACTGATCGCACTCTCACCACTGCTAATTATCGGGTTGACAGTGGTGGTTGTGATGCTGTCCATTGCGTGGCGACGCGATCACTTTATTAATGCCACACTGACAGTCGTTGGTCTGAACCTTGCGCTGCTGTCCCTTTACTTTGTCGGGCAGCAGCAGCCGATGGATGTGACACCGCTGGTACACATCGACGGCTACAGCATGTTTTATACCGGGCTTATCCTGATTTCATCGCTGGCCACCACGACCTTTGCCTATTCGTGGCTGGAGACCTATCCGGATAACAAAGAAGAGTTCTATCTGCTGGTACTGATTGCCACGCTCGGCGGTATTCTGCTGTCGGGGGCGGATCACCTGGCGTCCTTCTTTATCGGCATTGAACTGCTGACGCTGCCGCTGTTCGGACTGATCGGTTATGCCTTCCGTCAGAAACGCTCACTGGAAGCGTCCATCAAATATATGCTGATGTCTGCGGCGGCCTCGTCTTTCCTGCTGTTCGGGATGGCGCTGCTGTACGCGGAATCCGGTGACTTATCATTTGAAGGATTAGGCCGCAGTCTGGCAGACAGTCAGATTCATCAGCCGCTGGTACTGACCGGGCTGGGCATGATGATTGTCGGTATCGGCTTTAAACTGTCACTGTTTCCGTTCCAGTTATGGACACCGGATGTGTATCAGGGAGCACCGGCACCGGTTTCCACTTTCCTGGCGACGGCCAGCAAGATCGGGATTTTTGCGGCAGTGCTGCGTCTGCTGGTACTGGCACCGATGGCGGATTCCGGAACATTGCAGATTGTCCTGACGGTGATTGCGATTGCCTCTATCCTGTTCGGTAACCTGATGGCGATCACCCAGAACAGCATCAAACGGATGCTGGGGTATTCGTCTATTGCTCACCTCGGGTATCTGCTGGTGGCCTTTATCGCGGTGAATGATCCGAAACTGGCGGAAGAGACTGCCGGAATCTACCTGGCCGGTTATCTGTTTGCCAGCCTCGGTGCGTTCGGTGTGGTCAGTCTGATGTCCAGTCCGTACACCGGACCGGATGCGGATTCCCTGCATGCTTATCGTGGCCTGTTCTGGCGTAAGCCGGTGCTGGCAGCCGTAATGACTGTGATGATGCTGTCACTGGCCGGAATACCGATGACGTTCGGTTTTATCGGTAAATTCTATGTGGTGGCAACCGCCGTGAATGCCGAACTGTGGTGGCTGACGGCTGCTGTGGTGCTCGGCAGCGCAATCGGTCTTTACTACTATCTGCGTATGATGATCAGTCTGTATATCCGCGGTTCGGAATCACCGGCACGTATGGCGCCGTCCAACTGGGCGATGAGTGCAGGCGGTATTGTGGTGCTGCTCTCCGCGATTATCGTGTTTGTGCTCGGTGTCTGGCCGCAGCCGTTTATCACACTGACCGGATACGCGGTACTGAGTTACTGATAGCCGTTCTGACAGAAAAACCGGGCCGCAGTCAGCCCGGTTTTTTTATGCCATCCCGATAAATGCCGAAAAATAGCGTCGGTGCGCCAGGATAACCGTATCCAGGCCGGGCAGCGGGGTACTCTGACTGAAATAAGGTTCATACTGCCGGACATTTTGCAGCCAGAATAACAGCACCGCACTGATCAGGTTGTTAAACTTCCTCAGTTTTGGCAGCAATGCCAGTGCATTGTTGATTTCCTGCATATGATCCTGTGATTGTTTCAGGTCTTTTTTCAGATTACGGATAAGTTTACTGAGGTCATAGATCCGCTGGCTGAGTGTTGTCCGGGTTTCCACCAGCTGAACATAACTCAGACCTTCGGTTAATGAGTTAATCACTGCTGAAATAACCCGCTGCAATTCATCCATAATAAACCGCTCTGATGAGGATAGTTCGACATCTTTCAGCTGCTCGGCGGTCGGCAGTGTGGTTGTACCGAAGATAGATTGTAATCCGCGCTGATGAATAATCTCTTCAGACTGAATAACGACAGTCAGCTTCTCTTCCCAATAGAGTTTATCGCTGCTGAATTTATCAATATCCGGCAGCGCATTGCTGATTGCTTTGTCCAGACAGGACTGATGGTGTAATAATCCGCCCTGCAACAGCGGAATAGCGGTGGAATCAAATTCAGTATTAAACAGGGTATTGATACGGTTCACTGAGTGATAAATCATATTTATCTGGCAGGTTAAGAAATCATAAATTTGTTTCTCATGAGGAAGTACCTGAGTATTTATACCTGCATCAGAAGAAAGTGTGCTGAATAAATTTTCCAGGTCAAAATTATGAAGCTGGGAATAGATAACGGCAGATTCAGCGGAAATCATGCTCAGAATTCTGTTTTGCCATTTTTTTATATCACGGATCTGAAAATGCAAATCTGCTGCGGGCAGGGATAATGTTTCCGCGTTATTGCTGATATCATGACTTCCGGCTCTCATCTGTGCCAGGGTAATATGTTCAGGGTTAATGTCAGAATGTGTCATATTTATTTCCTTATCATGCGGCCAGATTTGCGGTATCAAAAATAGCAATAAGTTCTTTTGCATAACCACGAACCCGCTGCCAGGGGAGGGTGATTTTTTTCAGCTGCAATGAAAACTGTAAAAGGCTGTATGCATCATTTATCTGCATAAAGGTATTCAGCGATTCACTGATTTCAGTCAGCATGACCTGCCACATAAAATCCAGATGGTCGAGCGCAACATGCGCATCAGCAAAATAACCGTCCAGCGTACTGAGTTCTTTATCCAGTTTAATAATCAGTTTTTGTATGTTTTGCTGAGTGATAATTTGTTCTTCCAGCTCCGCCACCTCCTCAATCATTTTATTTTTCCGCCGTCTGACCTGTTCGGCACGGTAGCCGAAAATACCCCCGGTGATGAGAAGCCCGATGATCCCGCCGACAAGGCCGGAGAAGGAGAGCTTAACGAACTGGTTGTACTCCCGCTTCAGGATCTCAATCTCATCTCTTCTGACTCTGATTTCTGCCTGCAATTCAGACGTGGCATCGCTGCTCTGATTTTTTAACAGTATTTTTTGTTTCCGTTTCACTTCATAAATCAGTGACGGAATTTCATTGCCGGAATCATCCAGACCCCCGATCAGTTCCAGCCGGAACCGGGCGATAATACTTTTTACCCGTTGTGTTTTTTTTCTTTCCTCCGCGATATCATCCCGCATAGTGGTTAATATTTTTGTCAGTTCACCGGAAATAATCTGATCCTGCCTTTTGTAAAAAATGTTTTTCAGATTTTCCGGCGGCGTGTCCTGCATGACGATTTTTGCCTGATTAATGATCGGCATTTCGTTTATCGCATTCAGAATATAATTTCCGGTTGTCGTGATACCGGCACCGGCAATTTCAAGATCAATCGCCTGCTGCTTGGTCATGGATTCAACATGTTCCCAGCTCAGTGCATGCTGATGAATATGGGAAAACAAACGCTGAATATTATGCGGCTCAAATCCCGGCAGTTCAGTATCGCGGTAGCCGATAAATTCAATGACATCTTCCGTTTCTTTGGGCAGTGTCATTCCGTAATGGATATAACGTTTGATATGAACCAAATCATTATGTGTAAAGATGCCTGCGGGCCGGAAAGTATCTTCCTCTTCATTCAGAAGTAACTTTAATGTGGCGGTACCTATTTCATCAGCGGTAATAATCCGGTCAGCCGGCATGGTTTGTGTATGCATAAATATCTCCCTGTCATGAGATACATAACCCGGTGGTTAATGGGGCCGAAAAAGTATCGGTTTCAGCATTAATTGCTTAAAATACACAGTAGTGACAAGGATAAAAAAGAAGGGTGGTTTTAATAATTTTTGTCTCACCGTATAATCACGATGACCCGCGCATTTTGCATATCCGGAGCAAGCAGTGACTCTTTTTTCTGATTTTATTTCTCAGGTCTGTACTGAAATAACGCATAACAAAAATAAACCCGATGGTATTTATCAGTATGCGGTGACATTACCGCCGTCACTGGCGGATGCATTACCGCAGTCAGCCCTGACCGGCTGGCTGAGCGCACAAACCTGCCGGCCGCAGTTTTACTGGCAGCACCGCGACGGAACGGAAACCGCGGCAGTGTGCGGGGAAGTGTGCCGTTTTACCCATATCAGCGATGCCCAGGCACTGCTGGATACCTTACCGGCTGACAGCCAAATCCGGATCTGGGGGCTGAACAGCTGGCAGTTTGATACACCGTCCCCGGCGCGGGGCACCGGTGGCAGCTACCTGTTTGTTCCCCGTGCAGAGCTGCGTCAGACCGGCAGCGGGACACAATTTCTGGTGAATATTGACGGCAGCCGCCCGCCGGAAGAGACACTGACATTTCTGCGATCGCTGGTCTGGCAGGTAACCCCCCCGGTGCTGAACAGCACAGTTATCAGTGCCCGCCACTCTCCGGATGAAGCCGGATGGACACAACTGGTCACGGATGCGGTGACGGCCATCAGCGGCGGACAGATGGAAAAAGTGGTCACCGCCCGCAAAACCTCGCTGGCACTATCTGCGCCTGTCTCACCGGCGGCCTTTATGCAGGCCAGCTGTGACTGTAATCACCACTGTTATCACTATATGCTGGTCACCGGCCAGGATAGTGCGTTTGTGGCTTCACCACCGGAACGGCTCTATTTCAGGGCGGGTGCGCAGTTATATACCGAAGCACTGGCAGGAACCGTGGCCAATTACCCGGAAGATGAGCGTGCGGCAGAAGCCGCGCAGTGGCTTCTTTCTGATAAAAAGAATGTGCATGAAAACAGTGTGGTGGTTGATGATATTTGTCAGCGCCTGAAAGGCGCGGTCAGCACACTAGATGTGAGTGCGGCGGCGGTTATCCGTCTGCGCAAAGTTCAGCATCTTTACCGTGTTATTTCTGCCACGTTATATGCCCCCCGTGACAGCGATTGTTTACAGCGGCTTCAGCCGACTGCTGCCGTTGCCGGTCTGCCGCGCAGTGCCGCGATGACATTTTTACGGGATAACGAACCGTTTGACCGCGACTGGTATGCAGGCAGCGGCGGTTATTGCAGCCCGTCCCGCAGTGAATTTGCGGTTTCTCTGCGCTGTGCGAAAATCAGCGGCAGCCGGGTGGATTTATATGCCGGCGCGGGTATTGTTGCCGGTTCTGATCCGCAGGCGGAGTGGAGCGAAATTGAAAATAAAGCAGCAGGTCTGAGAACATTGCTGGAGAGCGATACACACTGATTGTGCCATTTTCTGCTTGCCGGGACAGAAATCGTGAAATAACCCACCGGTTTATTGAACTACATTAAAGTATTTCCTGAGTCAGTCCGTAGACTACGGAAAACTACAGGTCAGGAAAGGTGAGCTATGTCAAACAGTGCATTGAACCGTCGCTGGGCGGAGGTGATTTTGGAGGCGCTCAGCCGTCACGGGCTGCGTCATATCTGTATCGCACCGGGTTCCCGGTCAACACCCCTGACACTGGCCGCCGCCGCCAATGACAAGTTTGTCTGTCACACCCATTTTGATGAGCGCGGACTTGCGCATCTGGCGCTGGGGCTGGCAAAAAGCACCCGGCTGCCGGTGGCGGTGATTGTCACCTCCGGTACGGCTGTGGCAAACCTGTATCCGGCGCTGATTGAAGCCGGACTGACCGGTGAGCGTCTTATTTTTCTGACCGCGGATCGTCCGCCGGAACTGATAGACTGCGGCGCTAACCAGGCTATCCGCCAGCCCGGTATTTTTTCATCCCATCCGTTTGCTGCGCTGACACTGCCGCGCCCGGTGTTTGATATCCCGGCATCCTGGCTGGTTTCTTCCCTCGATGACATTATGAACCGTCTGCATCACGGCGCGGCGCATATCAACTGTCCGTTTGCCGAACCGCTGTATGACGATGACGGACAAACCGGCAAAGACTGGCAGGCACAGCTCGGTAACTGGTGGCAGAGTGATAAGCCCTGGTTACAGCAGACCCGCTGTACCTCTGTGATCAGCGTGGATGACTGGTTTTTCTGGCGGCAGAAAAAAGGGGTGATTATCGCCGGGCGCATGCAGGCCGCGGAAGGAAAACAGTTACGCCAGTGGGCGGAATGCCTCGGCTGGCCGCTGATCAGTGATGTGCTTTCCCAGACAGGGCAATTGTTGCCGCATGCGGATCTCTGGCTGGCATCCCCGCGTTACCGTGAGGTTCTGGCACAGGCGGATGTGGTGATCCAGTTCGGATCAAGCCTGACGGGCAAACGGCTGTTGCAGTGGCAGGCCGCCTGTACCCCGCCGGAATACTGGATTGTGGATACTATCCCGGGACGGCTGGACCCGGCGCATCACCGGGGCCGCAAATTTGAATGCAGTGTCAGCGAATGGCTGGATGACCATCCGGCTCAGATGCGTACACCGTGGGCTCCGCAGCTGACGGAATGGACACAGACACTGACCGCACAGGTGACAGAAACCCTGGGTGACGGCTGGGGTGAGGCGCAGATTGCCTGCCGCCTGCCGGAACTGCTGCCGCCGCAGGGGGTGTTATTTGCCGGTAACAGTCTGATTGTCCGCCTGATTGATGCCTTTGCTCAGCTGCCGTGCGGCTATCCGGTGTACAGTAACCGGGGGGCGAGCGGTATCGACGGGCTGATTTCCACGGCCGCCGGTGTTCAGCGCGGCAGTGCCAAACCGGCACTCGCTGTCGTCGGGGACATCTCCGCGCTGTATGATCTCAACAGTCTGGCGCTGCTGCGCTATACCTCCGGGCCGTTTGTGCTGCTGATCGTCAATAACAACGGCGGACAAATTTTCTCCATGCTGCCGACACCCGAACAGGAGCGTCAGCGCTTCTACTGTATGCCGCAGTCGGTCAGTTTTGCCGGTGCCGCACAGATGTTCGGCCTCAGCTACAGTGCCCCGCAGGACTGGCCGTCACTGAAAGCGGCGGTCAGCAAAGCCTGGTCACAGCACTCTGCCACGGTTATTGAAGTGGTGACAAACGGCGATGAGGGGGCAAAATACCTTCAGCAACTGGTACGTGAGGCCGCACAATGACGGTTCTGGCGGCACAGCGCTGTAACGCTGACCGGCCCGGCCAGTGGCTGGTCTGGCTGCACGGTCTGTGGGGCAATAAAGAAGAGTGGCTTCCGGCGGCAGAGGCGGCCGGACATTATCCCTCATTACTGATTGATTTACCGGGCCACGGCGGCTCGCAATCCATCCGCGCAAAAACCTTTCCGCATGTCACTCAGCTGATCACCGCTACCCTTGCTGAACATCAGATTCAGGACTACTGGCTGATTGGCTACTCGCTCGGCGGGCGTCTGGCGATGTATCACGCCGCATACGGCAACCCGGACGGATTGCGCGGGCTGATTATTGAAGCCGGGAATCCCGGCCTTAACACGCTTGAAGAGCGAAATGCACGGTTGCTGCACGATAACCGGCAGGCACAACAGTTACGTGAACGCCCGCTGGCGTCGTTCCTGTATGACTGGTATCGTCAGGGCGTTTTTGCTGATCTCAATGAGGTTCAGCGGCAGCAGCGGGTGGAACAGCATCTGCATCATAACGCCTTTGCGGTTGCGGACATGCTCTCGGACACTTCCCTCGGGCACCAGCCGCAACTGGCGGAAAAACTGCACGCCCTGAATCTGCCGCTGCTCTATCTCTGCGGTGAACGGGACAGCAAATTCCGCGCCATTGCAGAGGCACACCATTTTCCGTTACGGACTATCCGATATGCCGGGCATAACGCCCATCAGGCTAATCCCGCCGCGTTTGCGGAGGCAGTCCGGACATTTTTATCATTACATTCTGTTTAAGGAACTCACCGCTATGATGTATCCGAGCGAAGAAAAGCTCTCTGCCCCGGTTGAATGGGTCGACTGCACCGGCGATTATCAGGATATTCTGTTTCATAAATCAAAAGACGGTATCGCCAAAATCACCATTAACCGTCCGCAGGTGCGCAACGCGTTCCGTCCGTTAACGGTGAAAGAGATGATCAGCGCACTGGCGAATGCCCGTTATGATGACGGCATCGGCACCATTATTTTTACCGGACAGGGCGAAAAAGCGTTCTGTGCGGGCGGTGACCAGAAGATCCGCGGTGATTACGGCGGCTACCGTGATGACAGCGGCACTCATCATCTGAATGTCCTCGATTTACAGCGCGATATCCGCACCTGTCCGAAGCCGGTTGTGGCCATGGTTGCCGGTTACGCTATCGGCGGCGGTCATGTGCTGCACATGATCTGTGACCTGACCATTGCGGCGGATAATGCAGTATTCGGTCAGACCGGGCCGAAAGTCGGTTCGTTTGACGGCGGCTGGGGTGCTTCTTATATGGCGCGGATTGTCGGCCAGAAAAAAGCCCGTGAAATCTGGTTCCTGTGCCGTCAGTACAATGCACAGGAAGCGCTGGATATGGGACTGGTCAATACCGTCGTGCCTTACGCGGATCTGGAAAAAGAAACCGTACGCTGGTGTCGTGAGATGCTGGAAAACAGCCCGATGGCACTGCGCTGTCTGAAAGCAGCACTCAATGCGGATTGTGACGGTCAGTCCGGTTTACAGGAGCTGGCGGGTAATGCCACCATGCTGTTCTACATGACCGAAGAAGGTCAGGAAGGGCGTAACGCATTCAACGAAAAACGCTCACCGGATTTCTCTAAATTCAAACGTAACCCGTAATGCGCCACGCCACACTGTACAGTTTCAGCCTGCCGATGGAGGCAGGCGTTATTCTGCGTAATCAGCGCCTGAAAACCCGCGACGGACTGCTGGTCTGTCTGCGGGAGGATGGCCGTGAAGGATGGGGGGAAATCTCCCCGCTGCCGGAATTCAGCCATGAAACGCTTGCGGAAGCACAGCAGGCGGCAGAGCAGTGGATTGCTGCCTGGTGTCAGGGCGGCATACCGGCGGAAAGCCCGCTGCCGTCAGCGGCGTTCGGCCTGAGTTGTGCGCTCGCCGAGCTGGACGGCACACTGCCGCAGATGCTCAACACCCGTAAAGCACCACTCTGTACCGGTGACCCGGATGATTTGATCCTTGCACTCGATGCCATGGATGGTGAGAAAATCGCTAAAGTGAAAGTCGGGTTGTATGAGGCGGTCCGGGACGGGATGGTGGTAAACCTGCTGCTGGAGGCGGTGCCGGATCTGCGTCTGCGTCTGGATGCCAACCGCAGCTGGACCCGCGCCAAAGCGGACGGTTTTGCAAAATATGTGGCACCGGAACACCGTGTCCGGATCGATTTCCTGGAAGAGCCGTGCAAAACACCGGAAGAATCACTGCGTTATGCACAGGATACCGGGATTGCGATCGCCTGGGATGAGTCTGTCCGTGAGCCGGGGTTTACGGTAAAAGCAGAGCCCGGCGTGGCAGCGATTGTTATCAAACCCACACTGACAGGCAGTATCGCCCGCTGTCGTGAACTGATTACGGCGGCACACCGGGAAGGATTGCAGGCAGTGATCAGCTCTTCGCTGGAAAGCAGTTTTGGCCTGACGCAACTGGCCCGTCTTGCGGGGCACCTGACCCCGGATACTCTGCCGGGACTGGACACGCTCTCCCTGATGCAATCACAACTGGTCCGGCCGTGGCCGGGCAGCACGCTGACACTGATAACCGCAGATCAACTCACTCAGACAGGACAATGGTAATGACGGCTGCACAATGGCCGTGGGTTGCACATGCGCAGCAGACGCCGGATAAAACGGCGCTGCGCTGTGCGGACTCATCGCTGACATGGACAGAACTGACGAACCGGATCGATGCCCGCGCCGCCGGTTTTTATCAGCAGGGATTGCGGGAAAGTAACTGCGTGGTGCTGCGCGGCAAAAACAGCACAGAACTGGTTATCGACTTTCTGGCCTTGCTGCGCTGCGGGGCGGTGACGCTGACACTCAATCCTGCGCTGCCGCGTGAGCTGCAGGCAGAATTGGTCACGTCACTGGATGCGGATTTTTTGTGCGACCTGAGTGACGGCACCGTGGTACTGCCGCTGAAAACCCTTGATCCGTCCGTAAACGGTGCGCAGACACCGGAAGTGATCCCGCATCCGAAACGGCTGGCAACACTGATACTGACATCCGGCTCCACCGGACTGCCGAAAGCGATTGCCCATCGTCCGGTGGCGCATTTTGCGGCGGCGCAGGGCGTGGTATCACTGCTGAATTATCAGGCGGGTGACAGCTGGCTGTTATCGCTGCCGCTGTATCATGTCTCCGGACAGGGGATTCTCTGGCGCTGGCTGTTACAGGGCGGGGAAATGGTGGTACGGGCAGACGGTGAAACACTGGAAGAATCACTGAGCGGATGTACTCATGCGTCCCTGGTACCGACACAACTCTGGCGTCTGCTGCAATCACCGGAAACCCTGCCGCCGCTGCGTGATGTTCTGCTCGGCGGAGCGGCTATCCCCGTTGCACTGACGGAAGCTGCGGAAGCCAGGGGTATCCGCTGCTGGTGCGGTTACGGCATGACAGAATTTGCCTCGACGGTCTGTGCCAAACGGGCGGACGGCAAGCCGGGGGTCGGAAATCCGCTGTCCGGTAAAGACATCCGCACAGATGAACAGCAGCAGATCCTGATCAAAGGTGATAGTTTTGCCGCCGGTGTCTGGCTGAACGGTGCACTGCATACACTGCTTTCTTATGACGGCTGGTATCCGACCGGCGACAAAGGTCATATGGAGGAGGGGGAACTGGTGATCGACGGACGGCTGGATAATCTTTTCTGCTGCGGCGGTGAGAACGTACAGCCGGAAGTGACAGAAAAACAGCTGATGCATTATCCGCTGATCACGGAATGTCTGGTGGTGCCCGTCAGCAGTGACGAGTTCGGTGCTGTCCCGGTGTATCTCATCCGTGATTATGATGACTGGACAGAGGAACAGCGTCAGCATTTCAGTGAGTGGTGTCAGGCGGAACTGCCTGCGTTTATGCGTCCGGCGGCCTGTTATGCATTACCGGAAACGGATGCGGGCAATGGCATAAAACGCACCCGTGCACCGCTGATCCGGATGGCGCAGGATCGTTTTCATACGCGCTGAGTTCATATAAAAAAACCGCTGCGGTCACTGACGGCAGCGGTTTTGTCATGTTATCACACGATTATTTTTTCAGTTTCGCGATGGCAGCTTCCACACCGGCACCGTACTCCGGATGCACCTGTTTAAACAGGGCTATCTGGCGTGCCTGAGTTGCTTCTGCGGCCTGTACCAGTTCACCGGCGATACGGGTAAACATGCGCTGATGCTCGGCATCACTGAGCAGTTCATACAGTGCGCGCGGCTGGCTGAAGTAATCGGTATCTTCGCGGTGGTTCCAGTGGTCGGCGGCACCGTCGACAGACAGCGGCGGCTCGCTGAAATCAGGCTGTTCCTGAAAAAGACCGGCACTGTTCGGCTCGTAAGTTTCAGTATTACCGCTGTTACCGTCGATACGCATTGCACCGTCACGGTGATAATTGTGGAACGGACAGCGGGGTTTATTCACCGGGATCTGATGGTGGTTAACACCTAAGCGGTAGCGGTGAGCATCGCCGTAGGAGAACAGACGCCCCTGCAACATTTTGTCCGGAGAGAATCCAATGCCGGGAACGACGTTGGCCGGGCTGAATGCCGCCTGTTCCACATCGGAGAAATAGTTTTCCGGGTTACGGTTCAGCTCAAAATAACCGACATCCATCAGCGGATAATCCGCATGCGGCCACACTTTGGTCAGATCAAACGGGTTGTACGGAACTTTTGCCGCTTCAGCTTCCGGCATCACCTGAATTTGCAGGTTCCAGCGCGGATAATCCCCTTTTTCAATCGCATTGAACAGGTCACGCTGTGAACTTTCACGATCTTTCCCGATTAACTGTTCTGCCTCATCATCCATCAGGTTGGCAATACCCTGCTGGCAGCGGAAGTGGAATTTTACCCAGAAACGCTCATTGTTGCCGCTGATAAAGCTGTAAGTATGGCTGCCGAAGCCGTGCATATTGCGGTAGCTCTGCGGCAGACCACGGTCACTGACATCAATCGTCAGCTGGTGGAGGGATTCAGGTAGATGAGAAAAGAAATCCCACTTATATGCCATATTGCGCAGGTTAGTGCGCGGGTCACGTTTTACAACGTGGTTCAGATCCGGGAATTTCAGCGGGTCACGCAGGTAGAACACCGGGGTGTTGTTACCGACCATATCCCAGTTACCTTCCTCGGTATAAAACTTCAGGGCAAAACCGCGGATATCCCGCTCCGCATCTGCCGCACCGCGCTCACCGGCAACGGTGGAGAAACGGGCAAACATGTCGGTTTTTTTGCCGACCTGAGAGAAAATTTTTGCACGGGTATAACGGGTAATATCATGGGTAACCGTAAATGTACCGAATGCACCGGAGCCTTTGGCGTGCATACGGCGCTCAGGGATCACTTCCCGGTCAAAATGTGCCAGTTTTTCCAGGAACCAGACATCCTGTAACAGCATCGGACCGCGTTTTCCGGCAGTCATGACATTATTGTTATCAACGACGGGTGCGCCCGCGGCCGTTGTTAATCCTTTCTTCTTCATCACATATCTCCAGTCGGTAAAGGAAAAAAGCGCTGATATGCAGAATTTGGCGCGATGTGCAAAATCAGCATGTTAAGTCATAAGCTGTATTGTGCATTGTTGTTTTTATCTGAATGTATGACTTGGTATAGAATATAGCACTGTCATAAAAAGAATGCGTCGATTTGATGAATTGGCGTGACCTATTGATTGTATATATAGATAACTTTACATAAAAATCAGAATATTAACTTTCAAATGGTGACAGTTTCGGGGAAAATGCCGAAAACCCTGTCTTATTTTAAGTGGTGGCAAAAAATGAAAAAATATAAAGCAGCTGTGGCTGCAACACTGATGCTCGCGGCGGGCGCGGCAAATGCAATCTCAATGGATGTTCAGGCCGGTAAAAAATATACTGATATTAATATCGGTGTCGGCGACCCGTACTCCGGACTGTCATTTGACGGTAACTGGGCACGCAGTGATCACCAGGGGCAGTTAGGCGGCGCACGTGCTAAATTTGCATTCCCGCTGGGGCCGGTTTCCGCCAGTGTCGGCGGTAAAGCAATTTATCTTGACCCGGAAGTGGGTAAAAAAGGAATGGCTGTTGCACCGGGTGTTGGTGTGGCATGGAGCATTCTGCCGTCAGTCCGTGTTTACGGTGAATTTTACGGCGCACCGTCAGGTCTGACATCCGGTAATGATTCTTATAAAGAAGCGGATGTGGGCGCAAACTGGACAGTATTTGCACCACTGAATGTTAAAGCGGGTTATCGTAAGATTGAAGTTGAATCTAACAGCGGCCATGAAAACCGCATTGCAGACGGCGCTTATCTGGGCGCGGGTCTGAGTTTCTGATCCCCGTTTTGCAGACAACAAAAAACCCGTTCACTGAACGGGTTTTTTTATATAAAAAACTGTTATCAGGCGTGACGCCCGCCGACAGGTAAAATCGTCCGGCCGTACTGCTCATTCAGTACTTCAGCCATTGCCAGATAAAATGCGGTTGCACCACATAAAATACCTTCATAACCGGCAATTTTCAGTAATGCGGCATTACCGGTAGCATTACCGATAACGAGCAGGGCAAATAAAATCACCAGCAGGAAGAAAACCGCACGCAGTGCGAGGTTTGCTTTCAGAGTGGCAAGAAACATAAAGAATGAGAAAATACCCCACAGTGCCAGATAAACAGCCAGGAACTCATGGCTGGTTGCCTCGCCGAATCCCATTGACGGCATTAACAGTATGCCGACCAGACTTATCCAGAAAAAGCCGTACGAAGTAAAGGCTGTCGCACCAAACGTATTTCCTTTCTTATATTCGAAAATACCGGCGATGACCTGCGCAATACCACCGTAGAAAATCCCCATGCTCAGAATAACAGAAGCCATCGGGAAGAATCCGGCGTTGTGGACATTCAGCAGGATAGTCGTCATACCAAATCCCAGTAAGCCCAGCGGGCCTGGATTCGCAATACGGTCAGAGCTCATAGAACCTCAATCAGATAAATAAAAGAGAGACACACTATTCAAAGGCGCGGATGATAAGGGGAAATGTACAGAAATACAACTATAAAAAACTGACTTTTGCAGGGTAAATGTTAAATATTAATATATTGTAAAACAAGATGTCTTGTTTACGACAGATTTGTTTAAAATTATGGCAGTTGAGGGCAGATCTGCGGTCAGGATAAAGAATCTTTTTACCGGTAATATGCGTATTCTTATTATGATTAGGCAAAATTACGATGATATGTTTTATAATCTTATATAAATGGAATAGAGGAGTGACGAATAATTTTATGGCGTTATTTGTCTGTTGCTGATATTAATAAAAATATAGTTAACCATAATGAAGCAATTACTTATTAAAAGAGTATAGCATATCGGTTAATACTTATATCTTTATATTGTGTAAATACCCTTATTCCCACATAAAGAGTAAAGGAATAATGTGAATCACTACCTGTTTAATCGGTATTGATATTTTATATGATTATAATAATCCATAAATGAGTATGGTGAAGTGATTTAATATATTTTATTACCTGGTAAAAAAGGGTGTTATTTATGCAGGTAAAAATTTATAAATTTATGTATTTTAATAGCGAAAAAGCACAAGTCGCATGATATAGTATTAACCCATAAGAAACAAAAAGTTAACAATTCGCAAGAGTAATAATGTGGATTTATCATAACTTACTGATACTAAACATTTTTGTTTTTTCCTGAAAATATTCTCCGGAATAATATGTTTTTCTTTGAACATTAAACGCAATGTGACGATAATAAATCACAGGGAATTTTAGACAATTCTTACCGGGGTGCAGTCAACAGCAATGCCGGGATGCCATACGCAAAGACAGAACGGCAGTAGTTATATTAAAAATAAATAGGCATAAATATGATTTCAGAACGAGTTAGCGACGCATATGTTTATGGCGAAATTTGCCAGGCAATCGGCAGAGCCGCTGTCCTTTTATGCAAAAGCGGTGAGCCTGTCACCAAAGAAGCCATTCAGGTGATGCTGGAAATATATTGGGAACAGCAGAACGATGATTTTATGAATGTCATCTATGAAAAAGCTATCAATGCACTGGATTGATGGTTACCAGCCCTGATTCTGAATAAAGGAGAACTAAGCCGCATAATCTCTCCCTTTTTGTGGTTGCGGTTCTCTTTTATAATGTCCGCATAATAATTATCTTCCGGGAGTATCAGGTTTCACATACGTTCTCTTTCTCAGCAGAGGTATGTATGAAATCACCACAATCCGGTTCGTTCCGCGTTTTCCTTACCCGCCATATCCGCCGTCGTATTTGTCAGCGCGGTTATGCACTGGTGCCTGAAATAAATGTACTGTGGCAGCAGCACGGCAGTTCTCTGACATGGGGGCGGCTGATATTTTTGTGTCTTGTGGTGACTGCGGGAATAGTATGGCTCTGAACGCAGTCAGAACAGCGAGAATAAAATCACCACCGGCAGTGACATCGGCCAGGTGAGCGCTATCAGCAGGCAACTGAGCAGGCGGAAAAACGGATTCGGATCTTTTGTCAGAAAAAAAGTCAGAATGAAGGAAAAAAGACCACCTGTCGCGTAGATAGTCAGTAAAATTTGTGCAGAGGACATAACGGTTACATTAGTTAAACTGATGCGGTTAGTGTACCTTACCCGCGGCGATAAATCATGACGGATCTGCTGCCGGCACCGGAATTTCTGCGATTTTCCGTGCCGGCAGCTGTGTTTTTTTACCCGGCGGATAAGAAAATGCTCCCGGAAGGGAGCAAAAAGAAAGAAAAAATAACGAAGAAATGCACGATTATCTGTTCTGATAATAATGATTAATAACAAAATTACCACACGGTTATTCCTGCCTTTATGCTAAATATCAGGCGGGATCACATTTTTACAGATTGCAATCAGACAGGGCAGACAAAAAAATTGCCGGTCAGCTGACCGGCAAAAAAATATTAAGAGCAATGTATACAATCCGGTATATAACAGATTATATAACGCTATGTTAGCGGAAACCGGTCAGCGGCGAAAGCTTTTTTTCACCGGAGTGTGTCACAGAGCAAAGTTTGGCGCGGAATCAGGCCCTGCCTGCGATGGGCAGCAGTGACCGTCTTACGGAAGCCTGCAGCTGAAGGTCGTACCCGGTTATTAAATTCGTTATTTTATTACGGGTAACCGGAATGTTTATATCTCATTTAACCGGTTTTATTATTTATTTTTATTTCCCGGATGATGATCGTTATTCTGTTTAATTAAGTTAATCTGTAATTAATGAGTGAATCTTATTTTATATTCAATCATATGTTTTAATTTATGGCGGGATAATAAAATGTGGTGGTAAATTGAAAGTATAAATAAACTAATAGAAGATAAAGTAACGGAAATCATAAGTAATTGTAGTTAAAGTGATTTTTGTTTATTTTTGATAGTTGATTATTGAGGTAATCGTTCGGATTAATCGTTGTATTAATGCGAAAAATTAACGTTAATTAATAGAGTGAAAAAAAAGGAATAAAAAAATATACAGGGAAATATTTCTTATGGTAAAGTCGGGCTGATTCTTAATAAGAGGTGTCTTTTTTTTAAACAATTACCGTCAGATATGACAATACGGATATTACCTGTCATTCGTTAAGGGGCTTGTTCGCCGCAAATCAGCACAGCAATATAAGAGGTATAACTTTGACCGATATAATTAATACATTAAACGGACTACTCTGGAACCACCTGCTCATCTATTTATTACTGGGTATCGGACTGTACTTCACATTTCGTACCGGATTTATCCAATTCCGTCACTTCGGACACATGTTCAGCGTGCTAAAGCACAGTAAGAAATCGGATAAATCCGGCATTTCCCCGTTTCAGGCACTGTGTACAAGCCTGGCCGCCCGGGTGGGTACCGGGAACCTGACCGGGGTGGCGATCGCGCTGACCGCGGGGGGGCCGGGCGCTATCTTCTGGATGTGGGTTGTCGCGCTGATCGGTATGGCGACATCCTTTATTGAAAGTACACTTGCCCAGCTTTATAAAACCCGGGACGACCAGGGGAATTATCGCGGTGGTCCGGCGTATTATATGGAACGCGGACTGAAAGCCCGCTGGATGGGCGTTCTGTTCTCAATCTTCCTGATTATCGCATTCGGGCTGGTCTTTAATGCCGTTCAGGCAAACTCGATTGCTCAGGCGTCCAAAATGGCCTTTGGCGCGGATGCCGGTTATGTCGGTGCCGGTCTGGTGGTTATCTGTGGTGTGATCATTTTCGGCGGCCTGCGCTCCATTGCCCGTGTGGCGGAGCTGGTGGTACCGGTGATGGCGGTTGCGTATCTCATTCTCGCCTTCTGGGTGATGGGACATTATGCGGAACGCCTGCCGGAAATTTTTATGCTGATCATCAAAAGTGCTTTCGGATTACAGGAAGCGGTTTCCGGTGCTGTCGGTTATGGTGTGGCACAGGCCATGATTAACGGCGTACAGCGTGGTTTGTTCTCGAATGAGGCAGGCATGGGCTCCGCCCCGAATGCTGCAGCATCTGCGGCACCATTTCCGCCGCATCCGGTTTCTCAGGGGTATGTGCAGATGCTGGGGGTCTTTATGGACACACTGGTTATCTGCAGCGCCACCGCGATGATTATTCTCTCCTCCGGTGTGTTGGACAATCCGCAGGGCGATATCAACGGTATTGAGATTACGCAACTGGCGCTGAGTTCGGTTGTCGGCAGCTGGGGTTCTGTCTTTGTGGCCGTGGCTATCTTTTTCTTTGCGTTTACCTCCATTATTGCCAATTACGCTTATGCGGAAAGCAATATGGTGTTCCTCGAGCACAAACACACCAAAGGGCTGTTTGTCCTGCGTCTGGCTTCGCTGGGTATGGTGATGTTCGGGGCATTATCAGAAATGCCGCTGGTCTGGAAAATGGCAGATTTCTCGATGGGGCTGATGGCGGTAACAAACCTGATTGCTATCCTGTTGTTGTCCGGCGTTGCATTTAAGCTGGCGAAAGATTATAACCAACAGCGCAAAACGGGGAAATTACCGCAGTTTGATATCAACCTTTATCCTGAAATTCGTAAACAGGTTGAAGACGGCATCTGGGAAGAAACACCGGAACCGCTGGTTGAACAAAAGGTTAACTGACGATAACACCCGCTTTTGCGGGTGTGAGATTGCAGACAAAGCAGGATAAAACGTGGTTTTTCCTGCTTTGTGTTATCAGCCGAAAATCAATAAATTGATTTTCCTGGTTTATTTTTACAACCTCTGTCGGTCGTCGCCAACCCCCGCGGGATTGTCAACGGCCTGACACCCGCTTTTGCGGGTGTTTTTCTGTATGGGAGAGAATAATGGATAATCCCCGGCTGAAACGGGCGAGGATAACCCGGTGTGATGTGCTTTGAACGCGGGTACATCACCACAGAGCAGCGTTCTGTGGTAACTATTCATCAATAATGAGATTTACCATGAAACAAAAACATTGGTCCGTTTGTGAACGGTTGCATGAAACGGTCACAAATCCGAATATTCATATCAAAGGCACACACAGCTATTACAGCGACTGCTGGGATAAAGGCTTTGAAGCCTCTGTTGTCCGTTATTTGCAGGGCGATGAAATAAGCCGTGACTGGCAGCTCAGCTGGAAAGTCGATGAGCTGTATATCGGGGATTATGTCTGCATCGGTGCAGAAGCTGTGATCCTGATGGGCGGTAATCATACACACCGCCATGACTGGTTCAGCCTGTATCCGTTTCCGGATATCATTGATGAGGCTTATATCGGCAAAGGGGATACCCGTATCGGTGACGGTGCCTGGATAGGCATGCGGGCGATGATTATGCCTGGTGTGACTATCGGTGAGGGCGCGGTGATTGCGGCAAACAGTGTGGTTGTCCGCGATGTGCCGCCATATGCGATCGCCGGCGGTAATCCGGCTGCCGTTATCCGCAGCCGGTTTGATGAAAATACTGTCACGGAATTACTGTCGCTGTCCCTCTATGACTGGCCGCAGGCGAAGTTTGATGCGCTGAGACCGCTGATTTGCTCCGCTGATCTGGCCGGGCTGAAAGCGGCATCAGAACAGTATGACAAGGCGCAAAACAGCACTCAACCGTAAATAGATGATTGAATACCCGCCGCGGCGGGTATTTTTTACCGTGCGTTTTCAGCTGCCTGTTGCTCCCGCTGACGGGCGCGTTGCAGTGCCGGACGCTTTTCCAGTGCCTCAGTGTAGTGCACAAGATCCTCTGACAATACAAAACCCAGCATCATGGCCCAGCGTGAGATATGAAATAAGAAAATATCCGCCACAGAAAAATCATCGTTACACAGCCATGTTTTTCCGCAGATCTCTTGTTCAATGACTTTAATTGCCCGCAAAAAATCCGCTTTTGCCGGTTCGATAGCAGCCGGTTGCCGCATAGCTTCCGGTAAGACCACGGCATGTCTCAGTATGATCCAGAGGGGGCTTTCCAGTTCCGAAATAATATAGGCGAGCCATTGGTTTACTATGGCCTGTTTTTTTATATCCTGCGGGTAAAAACGCCCGTTACCGTAAGTTTGCGCGAGGTAAATGCAGATGGCGGAGGATTCAAAAATGACCAGCCCGTTATCAGACAGTGCAGGGACTTTCTGATTTTTACCCGGAATCTGTTTTCCGGCAGACATTACATCGGCAAAGTGACACTGATAATCAAGACCCAGCTCTTCCGCCATCCAGGTGGCGCGGATGGAGCGCGACTTCGGGTAAGTGTAAATATCCATTTCATTATCCGCGTGAATAAAAATCCAAAAACCTCATGATGATTCGTTTTCAGAGCATAGCACTACCGCAATGAAGTCGTCATAATATACTGCTGTGACATAATGTTCGTTATGAATAATACGGTCGTGATATTCCCGGAAAGGGGCTGTACCGGCACAGTGCCGGATAAAATTGTACAGGATAAAGAAAGATGTGGCGTAGCGTGTGTCTGGTGTGTGCACTGATACTGACAGGATGCAGTAATCAGAGCCGGTATATTGATCATGGTGAATTTATTGTCGATCAGCGGAATATCAAAGAGCCGTGGTTATCCAAACCGAATAATTATCTGGTTTTTCATTATACCGCGCTGAATGATGAGGCATCGCTGCGGGTGCTGACCGCCGGCGGGGTGAGTGTTCAGTATCTGGTGCCGACAATCCCTGCAGTGCGTGACGGTAAGCCGGTGGTATTGCAGCTGGTGCCGGAAGGCAGTGAAGCGTGGCATGCCGGAAAGAGTTACTGGCGCGGCGAAAGCAGCCTGAATAAAAGCTCAGTCGGCGTGGAGATCGTCAATCCCGGCACAGTGAAAATGTCTGTCGGGCAGCGCTGGGTGCCGTATCAGACTGCCCAGATAGACCTGATTGTGAAGCTGGCACAGGATGTGATCGCGCGGCATAACATTGCACCGCAAAATGTGGTGGGACACAGCGATATTGCACCGCAGCGTAAACTGGACCCGGGGCCGATGTTCCCGTGGGAATATCTGGCGAAACGCGGGATCGGTGCCTGGCCGGATGCATCTGATGTAAAACATTTTCTCGGAAACCGGCACCCGTCGGATAAAATCAATGCCGGAGAGTTACAGCAGGCACTGAAAAAATATGGCTATGAAATCACCGTAACCGGTAAAGTTGATGGTAAAACCCGCAACGTTATCAAAGCATTCCAGATGCATTTTCGCTCTCATAAAGTAAACGGTGAGGCGGATGCGGAAACACTGGCTCTGGTGAAAGCCCTTCTGAAAAAATACGGCGCACAATAACCCTGTTATCTGTCAGGTGAAAAATCATGCTGTTTTGTTATGGTATGAGCATTCACAGGATCAGCACAACAGGAGTGGCAGAATGAAAAAACACATTCTGAGTGCCGGCAGGCTGATTGGGCTATCCGGTATTATTTTTTTCTCACTGATAACAATGGCAACAGGTATGACAAAAACAGACAGGCCTGACCTGGTTAGCGCAGCGGAAAAGGGTGATCTTAATACGGTTCAGCAGTTAATCGGACAGGGCGGCGATATTGAGCAGCGTGACAACCGCCTGCGCACACCGCTGATGGCAGCAGTACACGGTAACCGCACAGAGGTGGCCCGCTATCTGATAGAACAGGGTGCTGATGTGAATGCCGCAGATGCTATTATGGACACGCCGTATTTATATGCCGGTGCGCGAGGATTACAGGATATTCTGGAAATGACACTCAGTCACGGGGCCGATCTGAAAAGCACGAACCGTTATGGCGGTACTGCGCTGATCCCCGCATCAGAGCGCGGTCATATCAAAACCGTGAAGACACTGATTGATGCAGGAGTGAATGTTAATCATGTTAATAATCTTGGCTGGACAGCGCTGATTGAAGCGATCATTCTCGGTGACGGCAGTCAGAAATATGCGGATATTGTCACTTTGCTGATAGAGGGTGGTGCAGATGTTAATCTGCCGGATGCCGCCGGAGATTCACCACTGACTCTGGCAAAGCGTCATGGCTACCGTAATCTGGCTGCTATTCTGGAACGGGCGGCGGCACACTAAACAGTATCATAATAAATAACGGCATAATAAATAACGACATAATAAATAACGAAAAAAAGCCCGGTCAGAGAACCGGGCTTTTTACATCATGCGGCCGTATCCGGCTGCATTTTTGCCGGTTTCATATTGCCGGCAACGAAAGAGATGATAAAGGCAATCACGCCCGGCAGTAACCAGCCGATCCCTTCCTTAAACAGCGGCATCCGGTGTAGCACATCCAGGACGTTTTCACTGAGCAGGCCGATATTGTTCAGCGTGTCGAAAGCACTCATCACAACCAGCACCGCGACAGTAAAACCGTAGGTAAAGCGCGGATTACGCATTTTACGGCGGGCAAACTGCAGGAAGACCAGTGCAACGGTGGTCGGGTAGATCAGCAGCAGTACCGGGATGGTGACGCGCAGCAGAGTATCGAGGCCGAAGGTGGACACAATGGTGGTCAGCAATGTGGATACCACCACCCAGAAGCGGTAATCCAGACGGCGGTTGAATGTCGCGAAGAAATCCGCACAGGCACTGGTTACACCGACAAAGGTGGTCATACTGGCGAGCAGCACAATGCCGCACATCAGCCAGGTACCGAGCGCGCCGTAAAGGACATCGACATAGCGGGAGAAAATCTGTCCGCCGTTGGTGGCGGTTTGTGACACCATGTCACTGGTTGCGCCCAGATAGAACAGGCAGATGTAGAGTGCAGCCAGCAGGCCGACAGCAATCAGCCCGGCTTTGATGGTAATAACCACCACTTCCTGCGGCGAGGTGATCCCGCGTGATGCGAGAGCACGGGCAACAATACCGCCGAACGCCATTGCGGACAGCACATCCATGGTCTGATAACCATCAACAATGCCGGAGAAGAAGGCAAAATCCACATACTGATTGATCGGTTCATTGATCGGCGAAAGCGGCGTGCGCACCACAGCGATACCCACGGCAACCAGGAGAAACAGCAGTGCCGGGGTCATGAATTTACCGATAGCACTGATCATCGTTCCCTGTTTAAGCATAAAGAACATGGAAACGAAGTTAAAGACAAAGGCAAAAATCAGATGGCTGGCCGTGCTTTTCTCAACCAGACCAAGCGGCAGAAAACCCAGCTCATACGCGGTATTGGTCACACGCGGCATGGCGAAAGTCGAGCCGAGGATCAGATAGAGTGCCACCCAGAATGTCACTGAAACCCAGCGCGGCAGATCAACTGACAACCGCTCACCACGGCCTTTGGCCGCAACGGTAATCAGGGTGATAAACGGCAGAACCACGCCGGTGACGATAAATCCGAGGGAGGCACTGAACCAGTCAGTCCCTGAGTGATAACCCGCCATCGGCGGAAAAATTATGTTGCCCGCACCCAGGAAAAGTGCAAAAACCATCATCCCGAGAACGAGCATGTCTTTTGTTGAAAACATAAAACAACCTGTACATGTTAAAATTAAATACTGTGATTTAGTTATTTTTTAAATGAAACAGTTAAAATAGTAACAAAATGCAGGTTGATTGAAAGACTCAAAAGAGTAAACGGGACAAATCCATTAATTAGGGGAATTTGAAAAAATATAATCCCGGTCACACAAACTTTTCTATGGCAGCAGCCACACCATCCTCATCATTAGAGGTCGTCACAAATCCGGCTTTTTGCTTAATGTGGTCAGCCGCATTGCCCATGGCAACACCCACACCGGCGTACTCCAGCATAGAAATATCGTTGTTCTGATCGCCGATGCACATGACTTTGTCCGGTGTCAGCCCCAGTTTTTCGGTGATTAGTGCCACAGCCCGGCCTTTGGTGGCATTTTTTGCAGAAATCTCCACAAAATGCGGTGCTGTCCGCAGAATATTGTAGCTGTCAAATGAAACCTGCGGGATATAACCGGCTGCTTCATTCAGACGTACCGGGTTATCAACCATCATAAATTTGCTGAACTGCATTTCGCTGTCCATTTCCGCCAGCGGACAGTAGTGCAGTGGTGTCTGAGTCAGGTAAGCATCCATCAGGGTGTAGTGGCTGATATCGCGGTTGGTGGTAAACATCTCACCATTACTCAGTACATGGAAATGGACGTTTATGTCGCGGGCCAGCGCCTCAAAATAGCGGTAATCCTCAAAATCCATCAGCGTTTCAATCACCGGTTCGCCGGTTTCAGCATCGTGAATAACCGCGCCGTTATTGCTGATGCAGTAATGATCTGCCTTATCCAGCCCGAGTTCCCTCAGATAGGGCAGAATACCGTTAAACGGGCGGCCGGATGTCAGGATGACATGCAGACCTTTTTCTTTTGCGCGGGTAACAGCAGCACTGACTGCGGGGGTAATCTGATGGTGAGCATTAAGCAGGGTGCCATCGAGGTCAATGGCGATAAGTTTTACGGACATGCTGGCTCCTGAAACAGCGGAATGCACCACTGATTGTACTGCGGCAGGGATTTGTCCTGCCGATCTGAATGCTGAATATGATAGTTGAAATCATATGGCTAAATATAGTTCTGTTATTAATTGTTTAAGTTGCCTTAGTTACAGTCATGACTGAAATGCCACGGCTCTTTGATATCCAGGGTGATATCAGGATTCTGGCGGTAGTCGTAGGGGGTGATGTTATATTCTTTGCGAAACATATAGGTAAAATGAGATTGCGACCCGAAACCGAAATCAAGGGCAATATCAAAGATAGTCTGTTCACTCTGGCGCAGGGCGTTAACAGCACCGGCCAGACGGCGCTGACGAATGTACTTGCCGAGAGAGATGCCGGCAACTTCTTTGAAGATCTTCTGCATATGCCAGAGCGAGTACCCGGAATAGGCAGCCAGTTCTTCGAGGTGGATAACACGACCCGTGTGGTTTTCTATCCATTTACTAAGAGCGCATACAAGTGCGACGTGATTATCTTGCGGCATGACGATTTCGACTCAGTTTCAGGGTTTTCCAAGTATACAAGTTTATTTCATTATGACAAAACAGGGTGTTATCTGTTTATGCGCTTCCTGCTGATGAAATGAATTTTTTTGTGAAACAGCACCCTCTATCCGCTAAAGTATGTGGCGATACCGGAATGTAACGAACTCTTTTAAACAGGTATAAATCAGATGAAAATAGGCAAAACATGAAAAAAATCATAATTATCCTGCTGCTGATTGTCGCCGGTGTGTTTTTTTATATCGCGGCCCTTGATAAGTATTGTGATCAGCGCGAGGATTTTATGCTGGGAATCTGTGAGATTACGAAATTTATTCCGTCAGACAAGGGCTGAGTTTTGCCTTTTCCCTCTGATTATCTTGTTGCTAACGGTATTCAAGGCAGCAAAATGATGTTTTAATAACGGCCTTAAACTTTTCAGGATGCAGCGATGCACAACGCAGAATAATAATATAGCCGTTACAGAGGATATAATGTCAGAAGTACAGCAGGAGCAGACGCTCAAGCGCGGTTTAAAAAACAGACACATACAGCTTATCGCATTGGGTGGTGCTGTGGGGACGGGGCTGTTTCTGGGAACAGCAACAACGATTCAGATGGCGGGGCCTTCTGTCCTGCTCGGCTACGCAGTTGCCGGGTTTATTGCATTTCTGATCATGCGCCAGCTTGGCGAAATGGTGGCGGAAGAGCCGGTTACCGGGTCATTCAGTCACTTTGCGCATAAATACTGGTGTGGTTTTGCCGGTTTCTTATCCGGCTGGAACTACTGGGCGATGTTTGTTCTGGTCGGTATGGCCGAACTAACCGCGGTCGGTGAGTATATTAAATTCTGGTGGGACGTCCCGACCTGGATTTCTGCCGCTGTTTTCTTTGTGCTGATCAACCTGATAAACCTGGTGAATGTTAAGGTTTACGGGGAAACTGAATTCTGGTTTGCCATGATCAAAGTGGTGGCCATTCTCGGTATGATTGCCTTTGGTGCCTATCTGCTGATCAGCGGTAGCGGCGGCCCGCAGGCGTCAGTCAGTAACCTCTGGGAGTTCGGCGGATTTATGCCGCACGGCTGGGGTGGTCTGATCTTCGCGATGGCAATCATCATGTTCTCCTTCGGCGGCCTTGAACTGGTCGGTCTGGCTGCGGCTGAAGCGGAAAACCCGCGCTACAGTATTCCGAAAGCCATTAATCAGGTGGTTTATCGTATCCTGATTTTCTATATCGGTTCTATTACCGTTATCCTCTCACTCTATCCGTGGACAAAAATTGTCGAGAACGTCAGCCCGTTTGTGCTGATCTTCCGTGAAATCGGCCATACCTTTGGTGCGGCGGATTCGTTACAGGGAAATATCAACCTGTGGATTGCCCATGTGCTGAACGTGGTGGTACTGACCGCCGCACTCTCTGTATACAACAGCGGTGTTTACAGTAACAGCCGGATGCTCTACAGCCTGGCACGTCAGGGAAATGCGCCGTCATTCCTGCAGCGTATCAGCCCGCGTGGTGTACCGGTTAACTCGATTATTCTGTCCGGCCTGGTCACCTCTGCGGGGATACTGATCAACTACCTCCTGCCGAAAGAGGCATTTTCCCTGCTGATGTCGCTGGTGGTCACCACACTGGTGATTAACTGGATTATGATTTGTATCTCTAACCTGAAATTCCGTCAGGCGAAGATGAAAGAGGGCGTGGAGCCGTTCTTTAAGGCGCTGTGGTATCCGTGGGGTAACTATATCTGTCTCGCATTCCTGGCCTTTATCCTGGTACTGATTGCCCTGATGGAGCCGCTGCGGATTTCCGTTATTCTGCTGCCGTTCTGGATTGCTTTCCTGTGGCTGACATACCGTTATTATGAACGCCGCCGTGCAGCGAAAGCATAATCATTCTTTCAGGCAATAAAAAACCGGGGAAAATCCCCGGTTTTTTGTGTTCAGTAAGACTTAAAATTGCCAGCGGGCCCACATAAACAGGACGTTACCGTTATTGTAAGTACCCGGAATGTAGGTCGCCTGAATCGCCAGACGGTTATATTCCACGGAAGCCAGCGGCAGCGGCACCGGGATCGGAATATAGTGATAATCATCCCGCGCGGTCACACCAATCGTAAAGCCGACACCGGCTTTGAAGCCATCCTGCCCCTGCGGCATCCACATCTTCTGGAATCCGTAACCGACGATAGGCTCCCATTTGTTGTGTGAATCCTTAAATGCCATGGCGTACAGACTGTGCCAGTCGTTATCCTCATCATAGTAGGATTTGCCGAATCCGGCTCCCCACGGCTTTTCATTGTAGGTATCGGTTTTTTCTTTGTCGTAGGTCAGGCGGTTATGCCAGGTCCAGAACGGAACATAGAGATCGTACTGGTCCGATTGCCAGACATTGGTGACATTGCGTTTAAATGTGCCCCAGAGTCCTTCTGAAGTTGCCGCATCATTGGTGACGCTGTCATTTTTATGTGTGTCCTGTTCCTGCGCTGCTGCGGGCTGTGAAACCATCAGCAGGGAGGTAAGCGTCAGGGCGCCGGCCGTGCTTAAAGAAAGCTTCATGAATAACTCCTGGTGTGACGATAATCATTTATCCTAAAACGATTATTCTGCTCATAACAAAGAATTCGAATTAATAGATAACAATTATAATAACATAGATTTCATATTGTTTTTATACTGCTGATACGGCTTAAATCTAAACAAAATATCAATGAAGACCGGTAATAAGCAGATTCTTAGTATGGAAATAATGAAGCAAGGCAGCTTATCGTTCTTGCAGGAAAGGAACAAAGTTGTAATTTTTTTATATGTTTAAACACAAGCGGTTATCAATTTTGCGTATAAATTTATCGGAACATGTTATTAATATTTCTAAATATGTGCACCAGATCTTCCCGCTGAAAAAATCGCTTGATTTCCGACCTGTCCTATGTGATAACTCAAATGGGTAAACGAGGTACGCTTCTGTTTTTTAAGCAGTAACGACTAGTTTGTATATCGCCGGTTATCGGCAAATTTGTAGGATAGGAATTTTATCAATGGCTAAACTTAAAGGCACCGTTAAGTGGTTTAACGAATCAAAAGGTTTTGGTTTCATCACTCCAGCTGATGGCAGCAAAGACGTGTTCGTTCACTTCTCTGCAATCATGACCGATGGTTTCAAAACACTTGCTGAAGGCCAACAAGTTGAATTTGAAGTGCAGGATGGTCCTAAAGGCCCAGCTGCTGCCAACGTCACTAAAGCATAATTATCTCCGGCAGCACTGCCTCTGATAGTTGGTTTTACCAGCGTGGTTAACGCGACAGCCTGATAGCCGTTCAACAACGAGTGTATATCACTGACGCAAATTCAGACCCTGTGCCCTTGCGGGCATGGGGTTTTTTATTGCCTGTTCTGCGGTGGTTTCCTGTCACCGGATGCGTATAATTCACTATACAGAGCGCCACAGCAAAACAGGAGATATCAGGGTGAGAATCAACGCATTAACCATTGCAGGAACCGATCCGAGCGGCGGTGCGGGTATTCAGGCGGATTTAAAAACCTTTTCCGCACTGGGCGTTTACGGCACCACGGTGATGACAGCGCTGGTGGCACAAAATACCTGCGGCGTGAACTCAGTCCATTCCGTTCCGCCTGAGTTTATCGGGGCACAACTGGATGCGGTACTGACGGATGTCAGAATTGACAGTGCCAAGATTGGCATGTTGTCTGACGGCGGCGTGATCCGCATTGTGGCTGAGAAACTGCGTCAGTACCCGGTGCCGTATGTGGTACTGGATACGGTGATGCTGGCGAAAAGCGGTGATCCGTTGCTGAAAGCTGATGCGGTTGATTTACTGATCTCTGAGTTATTACCTCATGTTTCGATTATCACCCCCAATCTTCCCGAAGCGGCCGCGTTGCTGAAAACAACGGTTGCCACAGATGAAAAGATGATGCAGCAGCAGGGCGAGGCGCTGATGGCTGCCGGGGCAAACGCGGTACTGCTGAAAGGCGGTCATCTGGATAACGCCGAAAGCCCTGACTGGCTGTTTCTGTCGGAAGGCCGTCACCGCTTTACCTCTGTCCGTATCCCGACCAAAAACAGTCACGGCACCGGCTGCACATTATCGGCGGCAATGGCAGCGCTGCGGCCGCAGTGTGCGGACTGGGCGGAAACCACAGAGGCCGCAAAACAGTATCTGCACGGAGCGCTGGCTGCGGCAGATAGTCTTGAAGTAGGACACGGACATGGTCCGGTTCACCATTTTTATCAGTGGTGGTGATATCGCACGGTAATTCGTGTATATTGCGCGCTTTTCAGGGGGGAAGATATGGAAACGGGTTCATCTGTGCGTCTTAATAAATACATCAGCGAAAGCGGCATCTGCTCCCGCCGGGATGCAGACCGCTATATTGAGCAGGGATTAGTCCTGATCAACGGCAAACGTGCGGCTATCGGCTCACAAGTGGTGCCGGGGGATGTGGTTAAAGTCAACGGTCAGCTGATTGAGGCGCGGGAGCAGGATGATCTGGTTCTGATTGCCCTCAATAAACCGGTGGGTATTGTCAGTACCACTGATGAGGGTGAGAAAGACAATATTGTTGATTTCGTCAATCACAGCACCCGTATCTTCCCTATCGGTCGCCTGGATAAAGACTCACAGGGATTGATTTTCCTGACCAACCACGGCGACCTGGTGAATAAAATTCTGCGTGCCGGAAATGACCACCAGAAAGAGTATGTGGTAACGGTCAATAAACCGGTCACGGATGATTTTATCCGTGGTATGGCGGCAGGTGTGCCGATCCTCGGTACGGTAACCAAAAAATGCAAAGTGAAGCAGGAAGCACCGTTTGTTTTCCGCATCACACTGGTTCAGGGGCTGAATCGTCAGATCCGCCGGATGTGTGAACATTTCGGCTATGAAGTGACGAAGCTTGAACGTGTTCGCATCATGAATATCAGTCTGACCGGGATCCCGGTGGGCGAATGGCGTGATTTAACGGATGACGAGCTGGTTGAGCTCTTTGATGCGATTGAAAAATCCTCATCCGAAGATAAAAAAGTCAAAAAACCGGCCGCTAAACCGCAGAAGCGCGATAACAAAATCAAGGTTGCTCCGCCGGTTTATCCGGGGTCAGACAAACAGCAGAAGAAGAAAGAGAGCAGCAGCGATAATAACCGCCAGCGCTTTGCGCAGGCAGGGCGGAAGAAGAAGAAAAGATAATTATCTGTCTGCTGAAAAGTGATCCGCAGTACAGGTAATAATGCGGATAACGGGCAGGCGGACGAAAAGCATGCGCGTCATGGATGACGCGCATGAGCTTACAGGGATGTATTTACAGCGGCTTTTTGTTTTGCCCGTTATCAGCAGCTCCCCGGAACAAACAGGGCGCACAAAAAAATCAGGCCGGTTATCCGGCCTGTTCTGCATTTAAGCAATCGTCACTTTCTTATCGAGATACACATCCTGCACTGCATTAATCAGTGCCACCCCGTCTTTCATTGATTTCTTAAAGGCTTTACGGCCGAGGATCAACCCCATACCGCCGGCACGTTTGTTGATCACCGCTGTACGGACGGCATCCGCGAGGTCATTATTACCGGATGCACCGCCGGAGTTAATCAGCCCCGCACGGCCCATATAGCAGTTCGCCAGCTGATAACGGACCAGATCAATCGGGTTATCGGTGGTCAGTGTGCTGTAAACGCGTTCATCAGTATGGCTGAAACCGATAGCTTTAAAGCCGCCATTGTTCTCCGCCATCTTCTGTTTGACGATATCCGCGCCGATTGTCGCCGCAAGGTGGTTTGCCTGGCCGGTTAAATCCGCGCTGGCATGATAATCCACGCCATCTTTTTTGAATGCCGGGTTACGCAGGTAAGCCCACAATACCGTGACCATTCCCAGTTCATGTGCGCGTTCAAAGGCTGCTGAGATTTCCTCAATCTGACGGCGGGATTCAGGTGAACCGAAATAAATTGTCGCCCCGACTGCCACCGCACCCATTTCAAACGCCTGCTCAACACTGGCGTACAGTGTCTGATCATACTGCGCAGGCAGGCTGAGGGTTTCATTGTGGTTGATTTTGACGAGGAACGGGATGCGGTGTGCATAACGGCGGGCAACAGAAGCCAGTACGCCGTAAGTGGATGCCACACAGTTACAGCCCGCTTCGATAGCCAGCTCAACAATATTTTTCGGATCAAAATAGAGCGGATTGGCCGCAAAAGAGGCTGCGGCAGAGTGTTCAACACCCTGATCCACCGGCAGGATGGAAAGATAACCGGTTCCCGCCAGACGACCGTGATTAAACAGCGACTGCATAGAGCGCAGCACGGTATTCGGCCGGTTATTGTCAATCATCACGCGGGTGACGAAGTCATCGCCCGGCAGATAGAGATTGTCTTTGGGAATAGTGGTGCAGGTGTGTTCAAGAAGAGATGATGCATCATTGCCTAACAACTTAACGATATCAGTCATGGTATGTAAACTCCGATTCCTGTAGCGTGTTATAAAATTGTCACGGATTGTCGTGGATTGTGTTTAAGATAACAACCCGCAGTGTGGCGGTAACCGGCACTGGATCGCTTCAGGCAGCACGGAAAAGGTGAATTGCTGACCAGTCAGCGGTTCGCCGTCGAGATTAAACACCATCTCATGTGCCGCGCTGATGGTGATCCGCCTGCTGCTTTTCATAATAACGCCTTCCGCTTCACCGTCATTAAACAGGCTGTTCCAGAGTGAACGCGGCCAGTTACGTTCCGGCAGGATACTCAGGTTCAGCAGCCCGTCGTTGATCCGCGCATCCGGGCACAGCTTGTGTCCGCCGCCCGCCTGGCAGCCGTTGCCGACACCAATCACCAGTGCGTCATCCTGCCAGTGGAAATCATCACAGCTGATGGTGCAGTGATCGGCTTTCAGTAAATCGCTGCGGGTCAGTCCGTGGAGAAAATATGCGGCGCCGCCGAAGGTGCTTTTCAGCGCTTCCGGAGTATCGGTGGTGATTTTCGGGCCGAACCCGCCGGTGGCCATATTGATGAAATAGTGGGATTCATTGATGCAGCCGATATCAACAGTGATAGGACTGCCTTTGGCGGCCAGAAGCAGGGCTTTGGTTTTATCTGCCGGAATACCTGCCGCAGAGGCAAAATCATTAGCGGTGCCGAGCGGCAGAATGCCGAGAACAGGACGCTCCTCAGCCGGATATGACATCAGTGCGCTGCATACGGCATTAATTGTACCGTCGCCTCCTGCGGCAATCACGGTTGCTGCGTTCAGGTGGTGCGCTTCGCGGACAAAGCGCGGAATATCCTCCGCTTCCCATGTCACCCGCACCTGAATATCTTCACCGCTGTCCCGCAGGTAGCTGACAGCCTGACGAATACCATCATCACCGGCACGTTTTCCGTTAAGAATCACTATATGCGTTTCCGCCATATTACTCTCCGTGTTCAGATTTCGTCTTTTAAAGATAACAAACACAGAGGGATTCTGCCGGGAAAAAAAGGGCGGAGAAAAAGAGAAGGGCACAAAAAGAAAAGGTTGGCTCAAGGGAGATTGAGCCAACCAAGGAGGTGGTTCCTGGTATTACATGTTGCGTTTTAGTTCTTTATTTTCCTGTCCGATATTACGAAACAACGGAAATGATTGTTGTGATCGGATTCGAAAATTCAGAACTTTCCCGTTACAGGGCCGCAGCGTCGGTAAATTCCGGCATATGCGGATTACGGGTGCTGGTACCCTGTAAGTTACGGATCAGCAATGCAAATTCCAGGTTTACATCATCCGGTACCGGCAGATAAACAATATGACCGTTACCCGGTGCGACATCTGTGGCTTCCCCTTTGCGGTTATTCATGGCATCGAGGGTAAAGCTGATATTACCGTTTGGCGTCATCAGTTCCAGGCTGTCACCGACAGAGAATTTGTTTTTGGCATCCACTTCGGCCAGGCCGTTCACGCGGTTACCGGTAAATTCGCCGACAAACTGCTGGGAATCAGAAACAGAATAGCCGTACTCATAAGTCTGATAAGAATCATGGGTATGGCGGCGCAGGAACCCTTCGGTATAACCGCGGTGTGCCAGGCCTTCCAGCGTGGTCAGCAGTGACGGATCAAACGGTTTTCCGGCAACGGCATCATCAATAGCACGACGGTAAACCTGTGCGGTGCGGGCGCAGTAATAGAAGGATTTGGTACGGCCTTCGATTTTCAGGGAGTGAACACCCATCTGAGTCAGGTTTTCGACATGTTCGATAGCCCGCAGATCTTTGGAGTTCATAATATACGTGCCGTGCTCATCTTCGAACGCGGTCATATATTCACCGGGACGCTGTGCTTCCTCAATCAGGAATACTTTATCCGTCGGTGCGCCAACGCCGAGAGTCGGCTCAATATTTTTCACCGGGATAGGTTCCTGCTTGTGAACAATATTGCCGATCACATCTTCTTTGCCTTCTTCCACTTTATATTCCCAGCGGCAGGCATTGGTGCAGGTACCCTGGTTAGGGTCGCGTTTGTTAATGTAACCGGAAAGCAGGCAGCGGCCGGAGTAGGCCATGCACAGTGCGCCGTGGACAAAGACTTCCAGCTCCATATCAGGCACATTTTTGCGGATATCAGCGATTTCATCGAGGGACAGTTCACGGGACAGGATAACCCGGGTCAGACCCATCTGACGCCAGAATTTTACGGTTGCCCAGTTCACGGCGTTGGCCTGAACGGATAAATGAATATCCATCTGCGGAAAATGTTCGCGCACCATCATGATCAGACCGGGATCGGACATAATCAGGGCGTCCGGACCCATGGCAATCACCGGCTCCAGATCACGGATAAAAGTTTTCAGTTTGGCGTTATGCGGGGCAATATTCACCACGACATAGAATCTTTTACCCAGTTCATGGGCTTCCTGAATGCCTTTGGCGAGGTTTTCGTGGTTAAATTCGTTGTTACGGACACGCAGACTGTAACGCGGCTGTCCGGCATAAACTGCATCCGCACCGTAGGCGAACGCATAGCGCATATTCTTCAGCGAGCCTGCCGGAGAGAGTAATTCGGGTGTAAACATAATGTATTCCGATCTGAGTTCAAGTCAGAACCTTCCCCTGCGGGGGAGGCGTAATCAAGGCGATGGATTCTAGCGCGTCATCCGCCCGGTATCAAATGAATTACTGAAAATGGCATGAATATCGGATAACGATTTGATATAGTTTCGTTAAATTCAGTGACGCGGCGGAAAATCTCCGCTGCGTTATCATTTACTATAGTCTGTTACAGCGTGGATACATGGAAAAACGTCATATTGCAGTCTGGATTGGTCTGGTTCTTAACCTGATTTTCCTGGGAATTATTGCTTATATTCCGTCGGCACTTGAGCCGTACCGGGATCAGCTGGATTATCAGACACAACAACTGATCGAAGTCTTACCGTACGTGAAAATTCTGATGACCGGCGGGATCGCGGCACAGCTTATCAGTCTGGCATCTCTGCGTAACCAGCCGAAATTGGGTCTGATTTTCGCTATGATCGGCGGCATTATTTTTGTTCCGCTGGGCTTTATCTTTATCGTCGGTTATCTCTACGACTATAACCGCGTGGTTTACAGTTCACTGAAAAGTGTCCCGAAACTGGCGCAGTTACCGTTTGAGGTTCTGCTGAAATTCAATAAACAGCGTCAGGTCAGCATGGCTGCGATGTATGCGGTGCTCGGTGTGGTGCTGCTGGTTATCGGGATGGATTTCGGCGGTATCATGGTTGCGGTGGGGATTGTGCTGATGATTAACGCACGGCGTATCCAGTATTATCCGATGCTGGCGATTGTCGGTGATAATCTTCTGTTTACCCCGGGGCAGTATGCGGTCTGTTATGAAGCACCGCTGAGTGCATTCACCGTGATAACAGACAACCGTTCTGCACTGAAACTGCATATCAGAACCGCTGAACTGGATCGGACATTCCGTATTGCAAAAGCGGATTTATTACAGGATGAGCAAAATACGCTCGATAAAATCCTGGCGCGGCTGAAGCGTCCGTCCGTTATTCAGTAACCAGAAAAACAATAAACGGCGGATATTCCGCCGTTTTTTATCCCTGTCAGATAACAGCCGTCAGATAATGGTGGCGGCAATAATCTCAGCGGGGCCGCCTTCCCAGCGGTAGCCTAACCCGTACACCGAATGAATAAAATCGCGGTCACTTTCCAGCTGTCCGAGCTTGCGGCGCAGGTTTTTGATGTGGCTGTCGATGGTGCGGTCGGTCACCACGCGGTAATCATCGTACAGATTATCCAGCAACTGGTTACGGGACAGCACAGTGCCGGGGTGTGACACCATCGTGCGCAGCAGACGGAATTCGACCTGGGTGAGATCCAGACTCTGGGTCCCGAAACGCACCTGATAATTCACTTCATCAATAACCAGGGTGTCAGATTTATCCTCTGACGTTTCGTTACTGCGCTGACAGCGGCGCAGAATGGTTTTGATCCTTGCCACAACTTCACGCGGGCTGTAAGGCTTGCAGACATAATCATCCGCACCGATTTCCAGTCCCAGCAGGCGGTCAATCTCTTCCGTTTTCGCCGTCACCATCATGACGGGCACATCGCTGAACTGACGGATCTCACGGCAGAGTGTCAGGCCGTCTTTCTCCGGCAGCATCAGATCCAGCAAAATCAGATCCGGATGATGTGCCTTAACCCAGTCTGTCACTTCACCGCCGCGTGCCAGCCAGTGAGTACGGTAATGCGCGGCGTGCAGATAATCCGTCAGTAACTGAGCCAGTTTCGGCTCATCTTCCACAATAAGAATCAGTTCGGCATGTTGTTCCATGCGGTAAACTCCTGTCAGTCAGGGCGGGGCAGAGTCAGCGTAATCGTCACGCCGCCGAGCGGGGATGCGGATGCACTGATCTGCCCGTGATGCGCTTCCGCTATTTTATCACAGATCGCAAGGCCGAGCCCGGAGCCGCCGCTGGCACGGTTGCGGGAGGATTCACTGCGGTAGAAGCGTTCAAAAATCTGTGTGAACTGTTCTTCAGTCAGCCCCGGTGCACTGTCTGACCAGTCGATCCGGATCTGTGTTTCATCCTGCTGTCCGCGTACCATAATCTGCCCGCCACTGTCGGTATAACGCAGGCTGTTTTCCAGCAGATTATGGAACAACTGGCCGAGCCGCGCGTCATCGCCGAAAATCATCAGTGTGTCCGGCAGTTCAGTGGTCACGGTGAGATTTTTTTCCTGCAACCGGTGACGGAATACGCCGATGGAACGGCTGATCACATCGCTCAGGTTACATAACTCTTTACGGTAAGAGAGTGACCCGCTGTCGGATAATGAGAGCTGATGCAGGTCACTGACCAGTTTTGTCAGTGTCTGAACTTCCGCCAGCAGAGATGCGAGGGTTTCCGGTGTCGGCTGACGTATCCCGTCCTGAAGGGCTTCCAGTTCGCCCTGCAATACTGCCAGCGGAGTACGCAGTTCGTGTGACACATCCGCCATATAGTCGCGGCGCATCAGTTCATTTTTCTCCAGCGCGGAGGCGAGCTGATTAAAATCATTCGCCAGTTGTGCAATTTCATCCTTACCGTGAACCGGCACACGGCTGCTGAAATTGCCCGCTGCCAGCTGATGTGTGCCTTCTGCCAGCCGTTTGACGGGCCGAAGGAAACCGCGTGTCAGCAGCCAGGTCACCACCAGGGTGACCAGCAGCACCAGCGCCGACACTATCCAGCTGGTACGCGCCTGCTGATGTGAAAAACTCTGATCGGCAGCACGGTTGATATTATCATCTGCCGGCATCACCACCCAGCCGACAATATCGCCGTTATATCTGACCGGTTTGCGGTAGAGTTCACCCTGCGGTACCGGACCGTGTCCGAACAGACGCTGATCATCTTCACCCAGCAGCCAGAAACGCATTTTCCAGCCGCGCTCCATATGCTGCATATGACGGTCGGTATCCAGCGCCCGCAGTGCCTGCATAAATCCGCGCTGATTATTACGCAGAAAATACCAGCTGCCGTAATCGGCATATTGTTCAGCGACAACATCGGCGATCAGTTCTGTCCGGTCTTCAGCAGAGCGCTGGAGATAGCCGAGAAAGCCCTGCTCAAAACTGAAGCGGATAGCCAGATGCATGGTCAGTACCACCAGCATACAGGTGGCAAAAATGGCGAGAAACAGTTTGTGACCAATACCGGTTTTCATGTATTTCCCTCCGTGTTCAGAACAGGCTGCCCGGTTGATTCTCCGGTTTTTTTGCGGCGCAGCCGGTCAAAAAACAGGTAAATCACAGGGGTGGTATACAATGTCAGGATCTGGCTGACCAGCAACCCGCCGACCACCGTGATGCCGAGCGGCTGACGCAGTTCCGCTCCGTCACCGCTGCCGAATGCCAGCGGCAGTGCACCGAACAGGGCAGCCAGTGTGGTCATCAGGATCGGGCGGAAACGCAGAAGACAGGCCTGAAAAATCGCATCCCGCGCATTTTGCCCGCCGCGCTGGGCTGCAATGGCGAAGTCCACCATGATAATGGCGTTTTTCTTCACAATCCCGATCAGCAGCATGATACCTATCAGGGCAATCAGGCTGAACGGTGTATCAAAAAACTTCAGCGCAAGCAGTGCGCCGACGCCCGCGGAGGGCAGGGTGGATAAGATGGTCAGCGGATGAATAAAGCTTTCATACAGCATACCGAGCACCAGATACACGGTAATAACAGCGGCGATAATCAGCAGCACCTGGGACTGTAATGTCTCCTGAAATAACTGCGCGGTTCCGGCAAACGAACCGCGCACCCCGGACGGCACACCCAGCTCCACCATGGTACGTTCGACCGCAGTTACCGCATCCGACAGAGAATACCCCTGCGCCACGTCAAAGCCGATTGTTGACGCCGCTGACAGCCCCTGATGGTTTACACTCAGCGGCGCATTCGCCGGGCGCCATTGTGCAAAATATGCCAGCGGAACCGGTTGTCCCTCTTTATTGATAACAAACATCTTATCCAGCGCGCTGACATCCTGCGTATATTGCGGCGCAACTTCCATCACCACTTTGTACTGATTCAGCGGCTCATAAATCGTGGAGATCTGCCGCTGACCGAAGGCGTTATTGAGCAGGTTATTGGCATCATTCACGCTGATCCCGAGCTGCGCCATCACATCGCGGTCATAAGTCAGTGCCATCTCCGCGCCTTTGTCTTCTTTATCCGAGTTGACATCGGCCAGCTGCGGCAGTTCACCGAGCGCCTTGCGGATTTTAGGCTCCCATTCGCGCAGCAGGGATAAATCATCCGCCAGCAGAGAGTACTGATAACTGGAGTTGGACTGACGGCCGCCCGCCCGCACATCCTGCACCGGGATCAGAAACAGGTTGGCACCCGGTTCATCCGCGAGGGTCACACGCAGCCGGTTTATCACATCCTGGGCACTGTCTGTCCGCTCATCCAGCGGATTGAGGGAGATAAACATAAACCCGCTGTTCACCCGGCCGCCGCCGGTAAAACCGGTGACGCTGGCGACATCTTTATCACTGTGAATACGCTGCATAAAGGTGCGCATTTTCTGCTCCATCGACTGGAACGAAATGCTCTGGTCAGCGCGGACAAAGCCCAGCAGGCGCCCGGTATCCTGATCCGGGAAAAAGGTTTTTGGTACGGAGATATAGAGCCAGACCGCCAGGGCAATGGTGCCGGTGAAAATCAGCAGCACCCAGCGGCTGTGTGCCAGCACCACGGTCAGGCTGCGTCCGTACCATTGCTGAATACGGAACAGTATCCTGCCCGCGCCGCGTTTGCGCTCACGTGCCGGAGCCGCACGGTTTTTCAGCAGATAGGCGCATAGCATCGGGGTGAGTGTCAGAGAGATCACCAGCGAGATAGCAATCGCGGTGGTCAGCGTGATGGCGAACTCGCGGAATAACCGCCCGACAAGGCCATCCATCAGCAGCAGCGGGATAAACACCGCCACCAGGGAAATACTCATTGAAAGCACGGTGAAACCGACTTCGCTGACCCCTTTTAGCGCTGCTTCTTTGGGTTTCAGTCCGTTTTCAATATGACGGGCGATATTCTCCAGCACCACAATGGCATCATCCACCACAAAACCCGTAGCGACAGTCAGTGCCATCAGTGACAGGTTATTGAGACTGAACCCGCACAGGTACATGGCGCTGAAAGTACCGATAAGGGAGACTGGCACGGCCAGCGCCGGGATAATGGTGGCGCGGCCGGAGCGCAGAAACAGGAAGACCACCAGGATCACCAGGCCTACCGCAATGGTCAGGGCGCGCTCCACTTCTGTCAGTGAGGCACGGATGGTCGGTGTGCGATCCTGTGCGACCTGCATATCCACGCTGGCGGGAATGGCATCCTGTAATACCGGCAACTGTTCACGGATACGGGCTACGGTGGCGATAATATTGGCACCGGCTTCACGGCGGATCACCAGCAGAATAGCAGGTTTGCCGTTGCTCATCCCGGCCGCGCGGACGTTCTGTACCGAGTCTTTCACGGTGGCGACATCGGCCAGGCGTACTGCCGCGCCGTCATTGTAATGCACAATCAGCGGACGATAATCATCCGCGGTTTTCAGTTCGCTGTTACTGCCAATTTGCCAGCGGCGCTCATTGTCAGATACGGAACCCTGCGGGCGCAGCACGTTGGCATCAGCAATCGCCTTGCGTACGCTGTCGAGGGAAACACCCTGGTTAAACAGCTGTGACGGATTGAGTTCCACCCGCACGGCAGGCAGTGAACCGCCGCCGACAGAAACCTCGCTCACGCCTTCAATCTGCGACAGGCGCTGTGCCAGCCGGGTGGAGGCGATATCATAGAGTTTACCGGTATCGAGCGTGTCTGATGTCAGCGTCAGGATCATAATCGGCGCATCGGACGGGTTGGATTTATAGTAACGCGGCCGCGACGGCATCCCGGACGGCAGCAGGTTTTGTGCCGCATTCAGTGCCGCCTGCACATCGCGGGCGGCGCCGTTGATATCACGGTTAAGTTCAAATTCCAGGGTGATACTGGTGCTGCCGAGTGAACTGGATGATGTCATTTCTGACACCCCGGCTATCTGCCCGAGCGAGCGTTCCAGCGGCGTGGCGACAGACGATGCCATGGTTTCCGGTGATGCGCCCGGCAGTGACGCCGAGATATTGATCACCGGATAATCCACCTGCGGCAGCGGTGCCACCGGCAGAAACAGGAAGCTGATGGCCCCGCACAGCGTGATGGCGAGGCTTATCAGCGTCGTGGCCACCGGACGGGCGATAAACAGGGCGAACAGCCTCATGATGAGGCTCCTGTATTGTCGCTTTCCGGGGTAAACCGGGCGTGGTCGCGCCAGTGTGACAGGCGGTCAAACAGCAGGTAAATCACCGGAGTGGTAAAGAGGGTCAGGATCTGGCTCATAATCAGCCCGCCGACCATACAAACCCCCAGCGGCTGGCGCAGTTCGGCACCGACCCCGGTACTGAGCATCAGCGGCACCGCGCCGAACAGGGCGGCCATGGTGGTCATCAGGATCGGACGGAAACGCAGGAGACAGGCCTGATAGATAGCATCATACGGTGACAGTCCCTGTTCGCGTTCTGCGGCGAGGGCGAAGTCAATCATCATAATGGCGTTTTTCTTCACAATCCCGATCAGCAGAATAATACCGATAATCGCGATGACATCCAGTTCATTGCCCGCCATGATCAGCGCCAGCAGCGCACCGACCCCGGCAGTGGGCAGGGTGGAGAGGATGGTAATCGGGTGAATAAAACTTTCATACAGAATACCGAGCACAATGTACATTGCCACCACGGCGGCGAGGATCAGCCACAATGTGCCGGACAGGGCATTTTCAAAGGCGAGGGTCGCGCCCTGGAACTGGGTGGTGATATCTTTCGGCAGACCGATACGCTGCTCTGCTGATTTCACTGCGTTCACCGCTGCTTCCAGCGAACCACCCGCCGGGATATTAAAGGAGAAGGTGGCGGACGGGAACTGAGCCAGATGGTTAATGGCCAGCGGCCCGAAGCGCTGCGAAACAGTGGCAAACGCTGACAACGGCACGGAATTGTCGTCTTTGTTGGTCAGACGGATACTGCTGAGGGCATCCGCACCCGGTGTCAGCGCGGTATTATTCTCCAGCACCACCCGGTACTGGCTGGCCTGGGTATAAATCGTGGAGATCAGGCGCTGACCAAACGCATTGTACAGTGCGTTATCAATATTGGTCATGGTCAGCCCCAGTCGTGAGGCTGTGTCGCGATCGATATCAATATAGGCCACCAGCCCTTTGTTCTGCCAGTCATTACCGGTATCGGTCAGGGCATCGCTGCTCTCTAATTCTGTCATCAGACGCGGCACCCACAGATCCAGCTCCTCAAGGGAGTTTGCCTGTAAGGTGAACTGATATTGGGTGCGGGAAGTCTGGGTATCGATCGTCAGATCCTGGGATGGCTGGAGATACAGCTTCACGCCGGGCAGAGTATCTGCTTTTTCCTGTAACCGCGTGATGATAGCTTCCGCGCGGTCAGCCCGCTCAGACAGCGGTTTCAGCGTGATTTGCAGACGTCCGGTGTTCAGTGTGGCGTTGCTGCCGTCGATACCGGCAAATGCCGCGATATTCGCCACCGCCGGGTCATCCGCCAGCAGACGGCTGACCGCCTGCTGTTTCTCACTCATCGCCTGAAACGACACAGATTGCGGCGCTTCCAGCGTACCCTGGATAAGACCGTTATCCTGAACCGGGAAAAAGCCTTTCGGAATAAACAGATAAAGAATAACGGTGATCGCCATAGTGCTGAACGCAACGCCGAGCGTCAGCCACTGATGGCGCAATACCCATGTCAGCCAGCGGCCGTAACCGGCAATTACCCGCTCAAAAAAGCGTTCGGTGGCGAGGTTGAAGCGGTTATGGCGCTGTGCGGATTCCGGTTTCAGGAACCGGGCGCACATCATCGGTGTCAGCGTCAGGGATACCACGCCGGAAATCAGGATTGCCACGGCGAGGGTGATGGCAAATTCGCGGAACAGGCGGCCGACAATATCCCCCATAAATAACAGGGGAATTAACACGGCGATCAGCGAGAAGGTCAGCGAGATAATGGTAAAACCAATCTCACCGGCACCTTTCAGGGCAGCGGTCAGCGGTTTGTCACCTTTTTCCAGATAGCGGGCGATATTTTCCACCACCACAATCGCATCATCCACCACAAAGCCGGTGGCGATGGTCAGCGCCATCAGCGTCAGGTTATTGACGGAAAAGCCGCAGAAATACATCACCGCAAACGTACCGACCAGCGAGAGCGGCACGGCCACCCCCGGGATCAGCGTCGCGGCCATATTGCGCAGGAACAGGTACATCACCATGATCACCAGCGCGATTGCTAAGAACAATTCAAACTGCACATCTTTGACCGAGGCGCGGATAGCATCTGTCCGGTCAGTCAGAACCGTCACCGTCACGGATTCCGGCAGGGTCTCCACCAGTTCCGGGATCAGGGCGCGGATGGTATCGGTGGTGGCAATCACGTTCGCGCCGGGCTGGCGCTGCACATTAATCACGATGGCCTGTTTATCATTAACCCAGGCACCCAACTGCGTATTTTCCGGCCCCTCCTGTACAGTTGCCACATCGCGCAGACGAATCGGAGCGTTATTTTTGTAGCTGACAATCAGGTTCTGATAATCTTCCGCCGATTTCATCTGGTCGTTGGCGGACAGTGTCACAGAGCGTGCCGGGCCGTCGAGGCTCCCTTTGGCGGAGTTGACGTTGGCGTTATTAATCGCGGTGCGGATAGTTTCGCTGTCCAGCCCGTAAGCGGCAACCGCATTGGCATTCAGCTGAACCCGCACGGCAGGGCGCTGACCGCCCGCCAGTGTCACCAGTCCGACCCCCTCAACCTGTGAGATCTTCTGGGCGATGCGGTTTTCCACCATATCCTGTAACCGTGTCATCGGCATCGCATCGGAGGTGACAGCAAGGGTCAGCACCGGCGGATCGGCCGGGTTCACTTTGCTGTAAATCGGCGGATAAGGCAGATCATTCGGCAGCAGATTGGTGGCCGCATTGATGGACGCCTGCACTTCCTGCACCGCCACATCCAGCGGCAGAGAAAGCTGGAACATCAGGGTGATCACCGAAGCGCCGCCCGAGCTTTGCGATGACATCTGTTTCAGGCCGGACATCTGCCCGAACTGGCGTTCCAGCGGTGCGGTCACGGCGGAGGTCATCACATCCGGACTGGCGCCGGGATAGAGTGTCACTACGCGGATAGTCGGGTAATCCACTTCCGGCAGCGAAGAGACCGGCAGCATGCGGTAGCCGACAATCCCTGCCAGCAGAATCGCCAGCATAAACAGGCTGGTGGCAACCGGACGCAGGATAAACAGGCGGGACGGGCCGCCGGCACGGGTTTCAGGGTTGTTTCCGGACATCAGGCCTTATCTCCGGCTGCGGCTTTTTTCTGACCGGACACCACTTCCACCTGTGCGCCGTCGGTCAGACGGTCAATCCCGTCGGTTACCAGGGTATCACCGGTACTGACGCCGCTTTTGATCACCACGCGTTCCGGCGTCTGTAATTCCACATCCACAATCTGTTTGCGGACTTTATTGTCTGCCTCCAGAAGCCAGACATAATTGCCTTCTGTTCCCATCTGCAATGCGGCATTCGGGATCACCACAGCATTTTCCAGCTGCCCGACCTGCAACAGCACATTGACAAACTGATTCGGGAACAGCAGGTCGTCATCATTGGTAAACCGCGCTTTGGCTTTTACCGTACCGGTGGCGGCATCGATCTGGTTATCCAGTGTCAGCAGTTTGCCTTGTGCCAGCCGGATGCTGTTATCTTTGCTCAGTGCGGTGACCGCAAGATCCGGCAGGGTGCGCTGCGCCATACGGATCAGCGGGATATCATTTTCCGGGACGGTAAACAGCACATCGGCAGGTGCTGTCTGGTTGATCACCACCAGCGGCATAGCGGTTCCGGCAGTAATAAAGTTGCCGGTATCCACCTGACGCAGCCCCATTTTTCCGCTGATAGGCGCGGTGATACGGCTATAGGTCAGTTGCAGTTTCGCGCTGTCGATAGCGGCCTGATCCACCTTAATACCGGCTTCTGCCGATTTAACCAGCGCCTGCTGGGTATCGAGTTCCTGCTGTGAAATCACATGGGTGGCGGCGAGTTTCTGATAGCGGCTCAGGTCACGGCGGGCATTGGCGAGCGTGGCCTGATCTTTGGCTAATTGTCCCTGCGCCTGTGCCAGCTGGATCTCAAACGGACGCGGGTCAATAGTGAACAGCAGATCACCGGCATTCACTTTTTGCCCTTCCTCAAAATGAATCTGCATCAGCTGGCCTTCCACACGGCTGGTTACGGTGACGGAGTTGGCGGCCTGAACGGTACCGAGTGCAGATAATGTCCGCGGAATAGTCTCAGAAACAGCTTTCGCCACCTGAACCGGTGCCAGCGGCGGGCGGCCAGGGCGGTTACTGTTTTTACCTGCGGATGCGCCCGGTTTACCGGCAGCCGGCGGAGTGGCCGGTGCTGCAGAGTTAAAGTAATGATAGGTGCCGTAACCGGCTGCGCCCAGAAGGAGAACGGCAATCGTAATGCCTGTGCGTTTCTTTCTCTTTTGTACATTATTCATTATCGGATTACTCATCATTCCTTTTTACCCGGCGCTGGCCGGGGTACGCGTAAGGGCACAAAACAGCCTGAATTATGATGGTGATAGTGTACCGGTAAATCTGATCGTAAAAATGGAAGAATTGTGAAAATAACGTTGATACAGGTAAATATACGCGGTTTCAGCAGTGGTCGCTGTTTATGTCAGTCACTTTATCATCCCTTAAGGAAATATTACCGCCACGGTTTACTCAGTTTATGATGTACAGTAACATTACGCATTCTTAACAAGCTGATAATACGCACTATAATGATGAAAAACAGACTTATTCTTGTCTCTGCACTGCTGCTGTCCGGTTGTTCTTCCGTCTGGGTGGAAGTCCCGGGCGGCTCAGAATACACACGGGCAGAAGCAAATGCATTTTGTGAACCGGAATCACATAAGCTCTACCCGGTCAAAAATGAAGTAGCCCAGCGCAGTGTCATGCGGGATGTGGAGAAACGCTGCAAAAAGGATGATGACTGCGGTAACAGCAAAACCTATAAAGAGCAGACACCGGTAACGGAAAGTTATGTGATGGATGTGAATGAAGACAGCCGGAACCGTTATTTCTACAACTGTATGAAAACAAAAGGCTGGGATCGGGAAGACCGCTGGATGTGGGAATAACAGAGATTTCAGGGCAGATATTGCACTGCCCTGACCAAATATCACCGTTTATTTCTGTGATTTTTGCGCAAATTCCTGTTTGGCTTTCGCTAACTGCGCCTGAAATGCCGGGTCGGAATGCAATGTCGCGACAGCAGCTGATCCGACAATCCGCGCGGCATCCACGTCACTCTGCCAGTGATAGCCGCAAATGACACGGCTCTGTCCGAGCTGATAACCCCGTTCCAGAATCGCATCCTGATTTGCCGGGTTCACTTCTGCCAGCACTAATGCCGTTGCCCAGCCGATAGAGGTATGACCGGACGGGTAAGATCCGTTAGCGGAGAGTTTTTTCTGATCTTTGGTATTACAGGTTTCTGTGCCGTAAAACGCAAACGGCCGGATACGCATGTAATGCTCTTTGGCGGAGCGGGTGGCAAGATCACCGGCATCCTCAATCATATTAGTCAGCAGTTTATACAGCTCCGGAGAATCTTTTTCCGTTATCGGGTAACCGAATGCCCCTGAAAATGCAGTTGCTACCCCGCCGGCTGCCAGATCAGCATCTGCCTGTGCCTGTTTTCCGCGTTCGGTATTGCGCAGCATACGGCCTTTTTCATACATCGCCTGGTCATTTAAGAACAGAATACTGCCGACTTCCGGCGGCGGCGGCAGCAGCTTCAGGCTGTCGATAGCCTGTTCATTTTTCAGATAATATAAATCCGGCTTGGTGGTGGCATCGTTGCCCGCCGGGATCGCAGCCAGTGCGGAAAGGGAAAACAGTGAGAACAGACAACCGGCGATAATATTCTTCTTCATGACATCTCCTTATCAGATACAACAGTATTACTCAGAAACCTGTTTGCCAGTGTAGGGCGGAGAAATGCAAATTGATGTTAACTCTTTCAAAAAAGTGTGACGAAACAGACGGAAGACAGGTAAGTATTTTTGATGATGATTTTCAGATAATTTGATGAAAATAGAACGATTTTTGTTAACGAACTGATAAATAAGACCGGATTGATATCATTGAAAAAGATAACACACAGATATTATAAGAGAATATAAAGGGTCAGAGTTTGTTTCTGTCATCATATTATTAACAATTAAAGTGAATGAAATTTTCCGGTTTTCACCATCAATGAATGTTGCTGCTACCGCTTTGCGTATCACTGCGTATACTCACAATGAGTAAGATTCTCATTCAACGGGGGTATATTATGACAGGGGTAATCAACAGGCTGTTATCACACGACGATGCCGGGAAATTATTACTGCGGCTGGCAGTCGGCGGATTAATGTTGTTTCACGGTATCGGTAAATTACTCACCGGTGCAGCGGGGATAAAAGGGTTACTGGCCTCGTTCGGGTTACCGGAATTTATCGCTTACGGGACTTATTTAGGGGAAATCGTCGCACCGGTCTTTATTATTCTCGGTATTCTGACGCGGCCGTCCGCGCTGCTGGTTTCTTTCACCATGGTAGTTGCCTGGCTGATGATCGGCGTGAGCAAAACCTTTACGCTCGACCCGACAGGGGCATGGGCGATTGAAAGCCTGATGTACTTCTTTATCAGTGGTATTGCACTGGCCTTTATCGGTCCGGGGAAATATTCGGTGATGAAGAATCCGGCCTGGCGCTGATTCAGAAGACACCGGAGACAGAAAGAAAAAGGGCGGATAGTTATCCGCCCTTATCGTTTTACCGGTTTCGTTATGACTGCTGTGCCGCGACAGTTTTCATATTCTGCGTTTTACGCGCTGTCCAGCCTTTGTGAGCCAGCGGTAAGAAGCCGATAAGAATCGCCAGGACTGACACGCCCGCCACATAATACGCAGGTGCCATTGCACTTTTCTGTAACCAGGCGCCGGTCAGCATCGGGGTTAAGCCGCCGAATACCGCGTAAGCCATGTTGTAGGCAAAGGACAAGCCGGAGAAACGGATTGCCGGCGGAAATGCCCGGGTACTGATAATTGGCGTGGTGGCAATCGCACCGACAAAGAAGCCCATCACCGCATAGTTAATCACCAGTGATGCCGCTGCGATATCCGGTGACAGTGCACTGTAGAAGTGGAATGCGGTGATCGCTAATCCGCCCCAGGACAATGCCAGCGTCACACGGCTGCCGATCTTGTCTTCCAGCCAGCCCCAGAAAATACAGCCGAGGGTCAGTGTCAGTGTGGCGACACAGTTTGCCTGCAACGACAGTGTGCGATCAATACCGTACATCTTTTCCACCACAACAGACGGGGTCATCAGGATAATTACCACGATAGCGGTAGATAATGACCAGGTCAGCCCTGCGGTAACAAAACAGGCCATTTTGTGGTTTTTCAGGACGGTTTTCACCGGCATTTCTTCGGACAATGTCCGTTTTGCGGCCATTTCTTTAAAAATCGGCGTTTCCTGCAAAAAGCGGCGCAGATAAACAGAAATCAGGCCGAACACACCACCGAGGATAAACGGAATACGCCATGCCCATGCAGTCACTTCCGCCGCAGTATAAGAAGCCTGAACCGCGATAGCGACCAGCGAGCCGAGCAGGATACCGCCGGTGATCCCGGAGGTCAGTGTACCGACACCCAACCCGTAGCGCTGTTCCGGGGTGTGCTCCGCGATAAATACCCATGCACCCGGCATCTCACCGCCGATAGCCGCACCCTGTAAAATCCGCATCAGCAGTAACAGGACAGGTGCTGCCACACCGATGCTTTCATAGGTCGGCAGCATACCGATGACCAGCGTCGGAACGGCCATCAGGAAGATACTCAGGGTGAACATGCGCTTGCGGCCGATAATATCGCCGAAGTGCGCCATAATAATCCCGCCGAGCGGGCGCGCCAGGTAACCGGCGGCAAAAATTCCCAGCGTTTTCATCTGGGCGATAAACTCATTATCACCCGGGAAAAACAGGTGGGTTAGTGTACCGGTAAAAAACACAAATATGACAAAATCATAGAATTCAAGCGTGCCGCCGAGGGAAGATAATCCCAGTGTTTTATAATCGTTTTTATTTAATGGCCTTGCCTGAGGCTGACTTAATGGCGATGTGTCGGTTGTCATAATTATGTCCTTTTATTTACTCATTTATTCAATGACGGGGGTCGTGTCATTTTTTTTCTCATTTGTATTTCCCAAAAGAGAGGTAGCGGCAACACTATCCCGGTTATCTCAACGATAGCCGGAAATAAAAAACAGGAATTGTCTGTTACCGGAGGGTATGCTTTGTTATAGCAAGAAGTTCCGTATATTGTAAACAGCACCGGCAAAAACAAGATGTATATTCTTGTTGTGTGCCTTAAGTTGAAGTATTGAACTAAATATGATTTGTGTCACGGATGATAACGTTAAGGAATCAGGAATGACAGCATATTATGAAAACCGGGAGAGATAATCAGCGGAATAATTGAAGTTTCAGCCCTTATTATTATTTACCCGAAATACTGGTTTATAAAACAGGATTAATGATCTTATATGAATAAGGCTTATCAATATACTCATGAGTGAATAGCAGTAAATAAATATAAATAAGTGTGAGCGGCATGATGATTATTTCAAAGTAACAGCCCGGAATTGATCATATTCACCGGATATTGTCAGTCCGGCATCATAATCCACTGTGTTGTGGTGACGGCGAAGATACGGGAATACAGCGGAAAGAGATAAAAACGGCCACGGAGAGCAGAAGTAACACTTCTCTTTCCGTGGCCGCAGCCGGTTATCTGAGCAAAAATCAGACCAGGAACAGGGTGGCAAGACCTAAAAAGATGAAAAATCCGCCGGTATCGGTGATCGCGGTGATCATCACGCTGGCACCGAGTGCCGGGTCGCGGCCGAGCTTCATCATCGTCAGCGGGATCAGCACACCCATCATGGCGGCCATCAGCAGGTTAAGCACCATGGCCAGTGTCATCACAGCACCCATGGCAATATCACCGTAGAGCAGATACGTGACCACCCCCATAATCCCGCCCCAGACGACGCCGTTGATAAGGGCGACGCCCAGTTCACGCAGCATCAGGAAAGAGAAACTGCCGTGCTGGATCTGGTGCAGTGCCAGTGCACGGACAATCATCGTGATGGTCTGGTTACCGGTATTACCGCCGATACCGGCGACAATCGGCATCAGGGTGGCAAGTGCGACCAGCTGCGAGATAGTGTCTTCAAACACACCAATCACACGGGAGGCCACAAAGGCCGTACAGAGGTTAATTGCCAGCCACGCCCAGCGGTTTTTTACAGCCTGGCCGACAGGCGCAAACACATCCTCTTCAGGGCTTAACCCCCCCATACGACGGATGTTTTCCTCGCTTTCTTCGTTGAGGTTATCAACGATATCCTCAACGGTCAGACGTCCGAGCAGCCGCCCGTTATTATCGACGACGGCGGCGGAGATTAAGTCATAACGTTCGAACGCGCCGGAGGCATCTTCGCCTTTTTCATCCGGCAGGAAGGTGACCGGGCTGGTTTTCATCACATCAGAAACCAGTTTATCCGGTGACTGGGTCAGAATAGTGGTCAGCGGCAGCTCGCCCTGCAAAATATTATTGCTGTCGATAACAAAGATTTTATCCGTGGCTTCCGGAATATTACTGCGGTAGCGCAGAAAACGCTGAACCGTTTTCAGCGGGACATTGCCGCGCACGGTGACAAACTCAAAGTCCATCATCTGCCCGATACTGTCCGCCGGATACTGAAGAACCGTACGGATGCGGTTGCGCAGACTCGGTTCCAGATAGGTCAGCAGGCGGCGCATGGTATCGCGCGGCAGGTGCTCGGCGATGTAGGCCTGCTCATCCACATGCAGGGTGGCGACGGCACGCAGCAGTTCTTTGTCTGACATATCTTTAATCAGACTGTCCCACACGGAAACAGAGGCTTCCACCAGCACTTCCCCGCGCTGATGGTTATCAATCAGGTGCCAGAGCGCAAGACGCTCATCATAGGGCAGGGCTTCCAGCATATCCGCAAGGTCAGCGGCGTGGAGATCTGTCAGCAGATTTTTGACTAATTTTGATTTTGAATGCAGCTCATCATCACTGAGCCTGGCATGTTCATCGGCGGTGCCCAGAATGGTTTCCACAAACTGCGAGTCGTTGAGGAACAGAGGCAAAACCTGCTGACGAATGTGTGCCAGCCGCTGGGAATGCGGATTGACCGGTGATGAGTTATCAATGGAGAAACTGTGTTCAGACATGATTTTCCTTTACACATAAAACTTTAAACAAATAAGACTGGCCGGGGATTCTCCCTGTTAGACGTCTTCTTCTTTTATACCGAGGTGCCAGCCGGGCACATCATCCCAGTAAGCCTGCTCTTTTTCCAGATCAAGCTGCATTAATGTATTGATAGTCAGATAATGGCGCGGAAAAAACAGTGTCCAGTGTCCTTCGTTGGTTTCCAGGCGCAATGTTGCACGCTTGGTGGTGGACTGGCGCTGATTATTCAGTAATACCGCAAGGCGCAGGATCTGTATCAGGGGGATGACCTGTTTACGTTTAAACAGTGTGAACTTCGGGATATCGTCACTCTTTACTGCTTTGCGGTGATAACGCACCAGCGTGGCAAGCAGAAGCTGCTGCTCCTGAGTGAATCCCGGTAAATTGGTATTCTGCAGAATATAGGCCGAATGGCGGTGCAGGCCTGACAGGTTGATACTCAGCCCGACTTCGTGGAGCCAGACCGCCCAGACAAGAATCGCTTCCTGCTGCGGATCAACCAGGGACGGATTCTGCTCCGCCCATTGCCGGTACAGGTTTTTCATGGTGGTCAGGACACGCAGTACCTGGGCGTTGTCCACATTGTAATGTTCCACCAGACTTTGTGCGGTGCGCTGGCGGATATCCTGATGACGGAAACGGCCTTCCATCTCATACAGTACCCCTTCGCGCAGGGCACCGGCAGACAGACGCAGTTCCGTGATTTCCAGTGCGTCAAACAGACCGCATAAAATCGCCAGACCCGGCACAAACACTTTTTTGCGATCGTCAGACAGCCCCGGTAAATTCAGGGCATCAAACCGCTTATAACGCAGTACCTGTTTGACCAGCATTTCCAGACGGACAGGGGTGATAATACCGTCCCGTTCCCCCAGCTCACGCAGGATCTCACAAGCCGCCTTAATCGTACCGGAGGCGCCGAGACATACATCCCAGCCCTGCACACGGAAAGCAATGGCCAGGTTTTCCAGTTTGGAAACAGCCATCAGGCGGGCGCGGTTGAAACTGGCTTCGGTGATTTTGCCGTCCGGAAAAAACTGGCGGCTGAAACTGACACAGCCCATACGGCGGCTTTCAATCAAAATCGGCTCAAAACGTTCGCCGATCACCAGCTCCGTCGAGCCGCCGCCGATATCTATTACCAGTTTGCGGCCTTTTTCCGGCTGTGTGTGTTCAACGCCCATAAAAATCAGGCGCGCTTCCTCGTGACCGGAAATAATTTCAATCGGGTAGGGGATCACTGCCGCAGCACGTTCGACAAACTCATGCGCGTTGACTGCCTCACGCAGACTGTGCGTCCCGACAATCGTAACCTGCGCAGCGGGAAAGCCCTGAAGACGTTCGGCAAACAGCGCCAGACAGGCCAGCCCGCGCGCCATGGCGTCTTCACTCAGTTCATTCTGATCATTTAAACCTTCAGCCAGATACACCCGCTGCTTCAGGCGGCTGAGAACCTGGAGTGCACCGTTGACAATACGGGCAATTACCATATGAAAGCTGTTTGACCCGAGGTCGATGGCTGCAATTTCCAGCGGACGATCTTTTTCAGTGATCAGTGATAATGGCATGCACGGGCCTTTTAGTTATCCGGTTGTTCCAGGGAACGAATGTAGTCATAAACCGCCATCTGCGAGCGGACTTTCCGCTTGTTGCCGCGCGGCACATAATGGTTGGACATCTCTTTATCGAGATAACGTGCCTTCTCATTATCACTGAACTGAATATCCAGAATATCGAGCACCCGGCGGCGCAGTACCGGGTCGAGCAGGCGCACAGCCACTTCAATCCGGTAATCGATATTGCGGGTCATCCAGTCAGCAGAGGAGAGATAGACTTTTTCATCCCCTTTGTTGGTGAACACATACACCCTGTCATGCTCCAGGAAACGGTCAACGATACTGGTCACCTGGATATTCTCACTGTACGGCACCTGTCCCGGTACCAGTGCGCACATTCCGCGCACCAGCAGACGGATTTTCACCCCGGCTTCGGAGGCATCATACAGACGCTCACTCAGTTGCTTATCTACCAGGTTGTTGATTTTCAGCGTGATTCCGGCATCATAACCGGCCAGTGCATTGGCAATTTCATCATCAATCAGCTGATTCAGCATCGCCCGTGAATTCTGCGGGGACACCATCAGGTTATCAAACGTGACCGGCCGGTACGGGTTTTCAATAAAGTTGAACACACGCCGGACTTCATTGGTGATCTCTTCATTGGCGGTCAGCAGTGAATAGTCCGTGTAGATACGCGCGGTTTTTTCGTTGAAGTTACCGGTGCCGATATGGGCGTAACGGCGGATCACATCCCCGTCTTCCAGCCGCGAGATAATAAACAGCTTGGCGTGGATTTTCAGCCCCGGTGCGGAGAAAATAACATGTACGCCGGCTGCCGTCAGGTGCCGCGCCCAGTGAATATTCGCTTCTTCATCAAAACGCGCCTGTAATTCCACCACCACGGTCACTTTTTTGCCGTTGTGCGCCGCGTGGATCATGGAATCGATAATGCGGGAATCCTTGGCGACACGGTAGATATTCATCTTGATGGAAATCACGCTCGGGTCAAAAGAGGCCTGACGCAGCAGTTCCAGCACATGTTCAAATGTGTGATACGGATAATAGAGCAGCACATCCCGCTCACGGATAGCATCAAACCCGTTACGGTGATGATCAAACCAGACATGACGCAGACGCGGCAGCGGCTTGTTTAATAAATTCTTATTACCTTCATTCGGGAAGCGGATGAAGTCTTTAAAGTTATGATAGCGCCCGCCTGCAATCACGGAGTCATCATTGGTCAGGCCGAGTTTTTCGCGCAGCAATGTCACCATTTCATCCGGCATATCGCGCTGATAAACAAAGCGCACCGGCTCGGCGGTCAGACGCTGTTTCAGCGTGGAAGACATCATCTCGAGCATCCCGGATTCCATTTCGGTGGCGAGGTCATACTCCGCATCACGCGTCATTTTCATGGAATAGGCATTGAGGGCATCGAAATCAAAAAAGCCCTTGAAGATTTCATCCAGACAGTAGCGCAGGATATTGTCGATAAGGATCATCGACTGGCGGCGGCGGCCGTTTTCTGTCGGCAGATTGACAAACCGCGGCACTTTATCGGACGGAATTTCCAGCAGCGCATAGCGGGTCTCACGACCGGATTTGACAATCTCAACCACCAGATAGGTGTAATCATCTTTGAGGAACTCGACCAGATCGGTGCTGGTCTGGATCATAATCGGCGTGATGTGCTGGCGCAGATGCTGGCGGAAATACTGACGCAGCCAGATTTGCTGCTTCGGCGAAATCTGACGTTCGTTGATCAGGAAAATCTGATTACGGGCCATTTCCAGCAGCAGGTCGTTATACAGGGTATCAAATGCCTGATCCTGTTTTGCCACTTTGTTTTCAATTTTACGCAGCAGATGACGACCGCTGGCTCCGGAACCGCGTTGTTCCTCATTAATCAGGATGCGGCGTTTCACATCCGCATAGCGGACTTTGTAAAACTCATCCAGGTTATTTGAGTAAATGCCCAGAAAACGCATACGCTCGATCAGCGGGTTGCGTTTGTCGGCGGCCTCCTGAAGAACCCGTTCGTTGAACGACAGCCAACTGAGTTCTTTTTCCATATAGAGCCTATCTTGGGACATTGTTACTCCGGAACGGGTTACGCTGAATCTGGGTTGAACACAGTGTACAGTTTACTAAAAAAACATTACAGGTTTTGCTTTACGCGGGCATTTTTTTCAACGTAGCTTTCCGCATCCGCTGATTTATTTTTCATCACCAGATATTCCGGCTGAAAAATACACATACGGATCGCGGTGCGGTATTCTCCGTTGACAAAAAACTCATCAATTAACTGACCTTCGGTATGGAAGCCGAGCTTTTTATAAATATGGATCGCTTTTTCATTCTCCACATCCACAATCAGATACAGTTTATATAAGTTGAGAACAGAAAACGCATAATCCATGGCAAGACGGGCAGCGCGCGAGGCAAATCCGTGTCCCTGATGTGCAGGGGCGATAATGATCTGAAATTCAGCGCGGCGGTGCACATGATTGATTTCCACCAGTTCCACCAGCCCGACTTTGGTGCCGTCGCTTTCGACAATAAAACGGCGTTCTGATTGATCATGAATATGTTTGTCGTATAAATCACTTAATTCAATGAAAGCTTCATACGGCTCCTCAAACCAATAACGCATAATGCTGGCGTTATTATCCATCTGATGAACAAACGCTAAATCTTCACGCTCAAGCGGGCGCAGTTTTACAGGCGGAACAGCAGTGCCACCGGACATAAATCACCTCAGTATTGATTGTATTTTCTTGTTCAGTGTAACACATAACAGAAACGGAATTATCCGGGGATCGGCTTTTCCGCGTCATTACTGGGGCGGGCGTGTAAAATTATGACAATTACCTGTTATTTGAGTACCGGCCACTGCTGACTGATGATAAAGTATGTGACAATACGCAGATGACTAATAAATACCGGATATTCCCATGAACCCGACAAAAGTGTGCCGCACCCGTCTTAATGCGCTTACCGACCTGCCGAATATCGGTGAGGCGATGGCGGAAGATCTGCGTCTGCTGGGATATGAAACACCGCAGGATATTACCGGTTCAGACCCGGTCATTATGTATGAAATGCTCTGCGCGGTAACCGGTGTCCGTCAGGACCCCTGTGTCATTGATGTATTCTGGTCAGTCACTGATTTTCTGGCCGGACAACCGGCACAGCCGTGGTGGAATTATACCGGACAGCGCAAAGCGTATCTTAATGATATGGCGAAACTGCGGTAGTTATGAATTAACCTGGCTGATAATACAGTTAATCGTCATAAGCGCAGTACACAGGCTGGGCGAATGCGCTTTCGCTCTGTCAATATCCCAGCTTTCCTGAACAAAACGGGTCAGAAGCGTATTGTAAGACAGCCCGACTTTTGAGGCTGCCCCTTTTTTGGGCGGAATACCTTTGCGTATATCCGCATTTTTGGACAGCTTCGCCAGGTTGATTATTTTCTCTTTCGGATCGAGTAAATCATCCGGTGACCGGCAAAGTTTATCGCCTGAAATATTCAGAAATGTACTCAATCCTTCACGATCAGCCAGAATCCAGCTTTCGATTTCCCGGACAGGAATAATAATGTCCAGGCTTTTGCTTTTATTTTTTATCTCTTTTTCTATTGAGGATCGGAATTTGTTAATATCGGTTTGTGAATCTGAATCAAAAACAACCAGTACATTATGAAGGTAAGATAATTCATTGAATTTATGAATGTTCTTTTTCAGATAACCACAGCCTTGCTTCCCTAATTTAAATGGGATATCGATGCCGCTGACAGAAGAGAGTATTTTGACCATAACTTCTTCTGTTAAAATATCTTCTGTCGCGATCGAAATTTTCATTCATTATATCTCTGACATTTTTCTGATATTGGCAGGTACTGTCAGCGGTAACATAATTTCTGCGGCAGTTAATCCTGCGCGCATTGCGGCGAGTTCGTCATCATCCGGAGAGCGTGCAGTCGTACCGTTCTCAGAGGGCAGGAGCAGGATAATATCATTGCCGTCTATATTGTTGCTTAACAGCGAAACACTGTGCGTGCTGATAAGAATCTGTTTTTGATTCCTGGCTCCTTTCAGCGTATTTTCAATTACTTCGGGGATATAGCGTACAATCTCATTATTGAGCGAAAGTTCCGGTTCTTCCAGCAGGAGTAACTGTCTTTTTTCAAGAAGTGACCACATCAGGCCAATCAGTCTCAGGGTACCGTCAGAAAACTGATCTTCTTTCTGCCAGCCGGCATTAGGACGCCAGTGATCGTAACGGGCTTCGAGATGTGGTTGTCCGGAACTGTCACGCTCAAAGCGGAGTTCTTTAAATTGCGGCACAGCAATAGATAAACCGGTCTGAATTTTTTTCAGCCACGAATCCCGGGTTTTTGCATTCGTATTAGCCAGACGGTCCAGAAATCCCTGACCAAAAGGATCATCTTCAATTTTGGTGATACCGATTTCTTTGGCAAACTTAAGTAACTGAGGAACAATATGCAGATATGTGACAGATGCGAAAAACTGGGCAACAGGCCGGAATGGCTGGTTAGCTAAAATTTGTTCCAGATGCGTTTGTGTCAGCTGTATCTCATCAGATTGATCATTGGAGTTCGGCCGGGACAATATAGGCTCATTATTAAGAGTGACATTTTCACTGGTAATATGAATCAATTGTTTTCCTTTACCGGATGCTTTGAATTTTAATTCATACACCCATTCATTATTATCGTCTGATAAATTCAGAATAATAGCTACTTCAGTATCATTACGTGCCTGAAGGCAACGTAATTTGGTGATACCGCCCCGGTCGTTAACCGCTTTCTGTAAGCCGCCGCCATCCTTGCAAAGGTCACTCATAAAACGAAAAACATCCAGAAAGTTAGATTTACCCACGGCATTAGGGCCGATGATATATACCCGATCATTCATATTGATATCGATATTCCGGAAATTTTTCCAGTTTTTCAGACGGACTCGGGTAATTTTCATGGTCATACCTTCAGGGTTATGTCATTCAGATAACAGCAATTATTGCAGTCTGAATTAAATTTTGTCAAACAAGAGTATTGTTACCTGTTGGTAGCAACAACATAGCACTATGCCGCCGGATTATCGGGGATGGAAGATAAAGTTGTGAGCATTATTCCAACAAAAAAAGAAATTACGGGAATAAAAGAGAATAAGTATAGATAAATGGCCCGCATGTCAGCGGGGCATTTATTTTATGAATGGAAACCGTCCGGCGACAGCAGCTGCTCATCCAGATACACACCATCTTCCTGCAACAGTAAACGCCCCTGCACATACCAGTTAACGACCTGCGGATAAATGCGGTGTTCTTCCTGCTGTATCCGTGCGGTGAGGGTTTCTTCTGTGTCGCCGGGCTGAACCGCAATGCGTGCCTGCAAAATGACCGGCCCGCCGTCCAGCTCTTCCGTCACGAAATGGACAGAAGTACCGTGTTCAGCGTCCCCGTTTTCCAGGACTTTACGGTGCGTGTGCAGACCCGGATATTTCGGCAGCAGGGACGGGTGGATATTCAGCATTCTGCCGTGATAGTGACGGACAAATGCTGGTGTCAGAATCCGCATATATCCGGCGAGGATAATGACATCAGGGCGGTATTCATCAATCTGATCCTGTAGTGCGGCGTCAAAATCATCCCGTGAAGGGAAATCCGCCTGGCGGAGTGACTGAGCGGGAATTCCGGCGTTCTGAGCCCGGATTAACCCGTAAGTATCCGCTTTATTACTGAATACCGCGACAATTTCCGCATTGAGACTTTGTGAATTGCAGGCGTCAATTAACGCCTGCAAATTACTGCCGCTGCCGGAAATCAGCACAACAAGGCGTTTCTTCATCAGCGGATGATAACCTGCGGCTCATCTTCACGGCATACCGCGATATCACCAATCAGCCATGCGTTCTCACCGGCTTCAGTCAGCAGGGCGAGTGCGGCCGGTACGGCGGCGGCAGGCAGGGCGATCACCATACCGACACCACAGTTAAAGGTGCGGTACATTTCATAATCATCCACATTGCCGGCCTGTTGCAGCCAGTTAAAGACGGATGGCCACTGCCAGGATGCGGCGTCAATCCGCGCCTGAGTACAGGCCGGTAACACACGCGGGATATTTTCCCAGAAACCGCCGCCGGTCAGGTGCGCAATCGCGTGGACATCGGTATTTTCAATCAGCTTCAGTACAGATTTGACATAGATTTTGGTCGGTGCCAGCAGATGATCCGCCAGGGATTTGCCGTCAAGCTCTGTTGTCGCAGGGTCTGTATTGCTGACTTCCAGGATTTTGCGGATCAGGGAATAGCCGTTGGAGTGCGGGCCGCTGGATGCCAGCGCGATCAGCACATCACCGGCACGGACTTTGCTGCCGTCGATGATTTCTGATTTTTCCGCTACGCCTACACAGAACCCGGCAACATCATAATCATCACCGTGATACATGCCGGGCATTTCAGCGGTTTCACCGCCGACCAGTGCACAGCCTGCCTGCTTACAGCCTTCGGCAATACCGGTAACCACGCGGGCAGCAGTATCAACATCCAGTTTACCGGTCGCGTAATAGTCGAGGAAGAAGAGGGGCTCAGCACCGGCGACCACCAGATCGTTCACACACATGGCGACGAGGTCGATACCGATAGTGTCATGACGCGCCAGATCCATCGCCAGGCGCAGCTTGGTGCCGACGCCGTCAGTGCCGGAAACCAGTACCGGCTCTTTATATTTCTGCGGTACCGCGCACAGCGCACCGAAACCACCCAGCCCGCCCATCACTTCAGGACGGCGTGTCTCTTTGACAACATGCTTAATACGGGAAACTAAGGCATTACCGGCATCAATATCAACACCGGCATCTTTGTAACTCAGGGAAGTTTTGTCAGTCACTGCGGCCCCCAACGGCGATTGCAAGTAAGTGGGTGAATCGAAAACGCGGCTATTCTAACAGGCCACGCAAACGTTTGCGAGAGGATTTACGCCGGATTTTGTCAAAATGCGTCAGTTCACACTTATTCATGTAACGAACATGAAACGCGTGATAATTGACTATAATCAACAAATCAAGGGTGGCGCAGCAGCAGAAAAGCGGTATAATCTCGCGATTTTTTTGTCCGCCAGGGCTTACACAGTAGGAGAACCCATGAAAGTCACCGAGGTAAAACACCCGCTCGTTAAACACAAACTTGGCCTGATGCGAGATCATGATATAAGCACAAAACGCTTTCGTGAACTGGCCTCAGAAGTCGGTAGCCTGCTGACCTATGAAGCAACTTCAGACTTAGAAACTGAGAAAGTGACAATTGACGGCTGGTGTGGTCCGGTCGAAATTGAACAAATCAAGGGTAAAAAGATTACCGTCGTACCTATCCTGCGTGCGGGTATCGGTATGATGAACGGTGTGCTGGAAAGTATCCCGAGTGCCCGTATCAGTGTTGTCGGTGTTTACCGTGATGAAGAGACACTGGAGCCGGTACCGTACTTCCAGAAATTAGCCTCTAATATTGAAGAACGCATGGCGCTGGTGGTTGACCCGATGCTGGCAACCGGCGGTTCGATGATCGCTACGATTGATCTGCTGAAAAAAGCAGGCTGCACCGCGATTAAAATCCTCGTACTGGTTGCTGCACCGGAAGGTCTGAAAGCACTGGAAAAAGCGCATCCGGATGTTGAGCTGTACACGGCATCCGTCGACGATCACCTCAACGAGCACGGTTACATTGTGCCGGGCCTGGGTGATGCGGGCGATAAGATATTTGGTACGAAATAAGTTAATGAGCCGACTTGATAGTCGGCTTTTTTTTGGCATATCCCTGAGTAATCATTAAGAGGTTTAAGATGACGCGCCGCGTTATTGAAGTCGATGAACGCCCACCACTGCTGGTCACCATTCCGTTAAGTTTACAGCACCTGTTTGCGATGTTTGGTGCAACGGTTCTGGTGCCGATCCTGTTTCAGGTAAACCCGGCCACGATCCTGTTATTTAACGGTATCGGGACGCTGCTGTACCTGTTTATCTGTAAAGGAAAAATCCCGGCGTATCTGGGCTCCAGCTTTGCCTTTATTTCACCGGTACTGATTTTGCTGCCGCTGGGTTATGAACTGGCACTTGGCGGGTTCATTATCTGCGGACTGTTATTTATGCTGGTGGCGGGGATTGTCAAAATCGCCGGACGCGGCTGGATCAATGTATTGTTTCCGCCTGCGGCGATGGGCGCAATTGTGGCCGTTATCGGTCTTGAACTGGCCGGAACGGCAGCCGGAATGGCGGGGCTGAAATTTGAGAACGGCGCAACGCCGGACAGCACCACATTAATTATCTCTCTGACCACTCTCGGGGTAACCATTCTGGGTTCTGTGGTGTTCCGCGGCTTCCTGGCGATTATCCCGATCCTTATCGGAGTACTGACCGGGTATGCGCTGGCCTTCTTTATGGGTGCGGTGGATTTAACCCCGGTGAGTGAAGCGCCGTGGTTTGCGCTGCCGACATTCTACACACCACGTTTTGAGTGGTTCGCCATTCTGACCATCTTACCGGCTGCGCTGGTGGTTATTGCTGAGCACGTCGGTCATCTGGTCGTGACGGCGAATATTGTCAAACGTGACCTGATGAAAGATCCCGGTCTGCACCGCTCTATGTTTGCCAACGGCTTCTCAACAGTATTATCCGGTTTCTTCGGCTCCACACCAAACACCACGTACGGCGAAAATATCGGCGTAATGGCGATCACCAAAGTCTACAGCTCCTGGGTTATCGGCGGGGCGGCGATACTGGCGATTCTGCTCTCCTGCGTCGGTAAACTGGCCGCTGCGATTGCCGCTGTGCCGGTTCCGGTGATGGGCGGGGTTTCTCTGCTGTTGTACGGGGTTATCGGTGCATCCGGTATTCGTGTGCTGATTGATTCCAAAGTGGATTATAACAAGCCGCAGAACCTGATCCTGACAGCGGTTATCCTGATTATTGGTGTCAGCGGGGCGACTATTCATATTGGCGCGGCTGAACTGAAAGGTATGGCACTGGCAACGGTTGTCGGGATTGGCCTGGCGCTGGTGTTCCGTCTGGTGAATATTATCCGTCCGGAAGAGCGGGTGGTGGATGTCAATCTGGATGAAGTGAAGAAAGACAATTAATACTTTACCGGAGAAGTACTGAGTACTTCTCCGGTGTTATTGTGTTATTCAATAGTGACTGTTTTAAATCCTGTATCGAAAATACTATCCTCATCAACGGCCCGGAATTGGCGGCTGTTTCACAAGGCTGTTGCAATTTTCTGCATCCGGTGAGGTTTTGCCGGGAACAGGTTCATTTAGCCGGTGAATTTATGTTAAACTAGCCGTGTTTGTTCACCCGTTGGCCGAGGTAACTCTGAACACGCCATCACAACTGTCACTACCGCTCTCTCTCCCTGATGATGAGACTTTCAACAGTTTCTACGCGGGGGAAAACGCATCCCTGTTATCCGCCATTCAGACGGCGATCAATCAGCCGCACGGCAGCTATCTCTATTTCTGGTCCCGCGACGGGGGCGGCAAAAGCCACCTGTTACATGCCGCCTGTGCGGAAGTCTCCTCAAAAGACAGGGCGGTAGGGTATGTCCCGCTGGATAAACGCGCCTGGTTTGTGCCGGATGTACTGGAGGGAATGGAGCATTTGTCGCTGGTCTGCATTGACAATGTGCAGTGCATTGCCGGGGATGAAGAGTGGGAAATGGCGCTGTTTAATCTCTATAACCGGATTCTTGAAACCGGCAGAACCTGTCTGCTGATCACCGGTGACCGGCCACCGCGGCAGATCCCGCTGCAATTACCTGATCTGGCTTCCCGGCTGGACTGGGGACAGATTTACAAACTGCATCCGCTCAGTGATGACGAAAAAATTCAGGCGCTGCAACTGCGGGCGAAATTGCGCGGATTTGAACTGCCGGAAGATGTCGGGCGCTTTATCTTAAAACGCCTCGACCGCCAGATGCGTACACTGTTCGATATGCTGGACCGGCTGGATCACGCGTCAATTGTCGCGCAGCGCAAGCTGACGATCCCGTTTGTCAAAGATATCCTGCGGTTATGATTGTCAGTTAAGTAACGCGATGATGGTGACTCCCCACTGAAGTACCATGCAAAGTGCGCCCTGCTGGAACAGCCGTTTTGTGCCGCGCCAGCGTTGCGAATAGTCAGTATGATGCGCTCTGCCCGGAAACAGCGTGGTCAGCGATTCATCAAAAACGCCGGTGTCGTCAGATTGGGCGAGGCGGCGGAACAGATGGTGATCCAGCCACAGACGGAAGATAAAATACGCGCTGCACAGCAAAAATAAAATTCCCGCCGCCATCGGATACTCACCGGAAAACCCCGAAATATAAAATAAAAACTGTGTCAGAAAGGCCAGTAACGACAATGCGGCCAGGAAACGCCAGCCTGCGGTAAAAATGATAATAATCTGTTCATCATGAGATCTGTTATTCATTGTTTTTTCCGTAACGGGCTGCCCAGCGGGTCAGGGCGGCAATTGTCTGTTCCCGCAGAACAATCTGCGGCCGGGCCTGTCTGACCGCGGCCAGTGCCTGCTCCACATTATCTGCCAGTCCGGCGCGTATCAGCCACGCGACCACGACCGTGGTACTGCGGGTGTAACCCAGTTTACAGTGTACATAAACCTGCCCGGAGCGTGCCAGGCGGCTGAGATTATTCACTGCGGATTCGATCTGTTCCTCTGTCAGCGGAAACAGATCCGGCTGCGGCTGACAGTAATAAACCAGCCCTGCAGTATAGCGGCTGCGGGGAAATTCCCCGGTCATATCCAGTACGGCGGCTGCGGCCAGCGGTGCCGCCGGGTAACCCCCCAGCGCGATATGCTCATTCACTATACTGGTGTGACGGCACTGTTTTGCATACCAGTAATAGCTGATCTGCGCCGCAATCCGGTAAGGGAGCAGCAGGAGTGCCGCAGACGGTGAAATCTGCCCGGTACTGTCTTTCTGAAATACAGAAGCGCCGGCACCGAGATAACCTGTCGCGATACATAAAAATGTCAGCGCAGGCCACAACAGCCACCAGCCCGGACCACCGATAACAACCGCTGCGATGACTAATACCAGCGAAATAATGGCGTACCGCCCGGCAAGCTGATAACCCCGGCGGATACGGTGCGGTGACCACTGCCAGCGGGTGCGGATCGGCAGAAGGTAGCTTATCACCACACCGGCGGCGGCACCGGTGATCACGTCAATAAAATGGTGCTGCCAGGTAGTCAGCACAGATATTAAAATCAGAATTGACCACAGATGCAGAAACCAGCGCCACTTCTGCGGTGTGTGAGCGCGGAAACGCAGCCACAGCAGCCACAACAGAATAATATGCAGCGAGGGAGCCTGGTTAAACGGCAGATCAAACATCTCAAGCTGATCAAACATCCATCCGGCAGTTCCGTCCGTCTGCGGGCGGGGAAAACTGAATTTCAGCGGGAACAGCAGAAATCCGGCACAGGCCACCAGTGACGCGGCCACCAGCCGCAGCCCGTGAATACACTGCTCGCGCAGAGAAGTGCAGATAAACAGGGATAATCCGTAGAAGAGATCGATGCTCCAGTACGGAATAATCGTCCACGGCAGAAACGGGATGTGTGTTTCCCAGCTGAAAGCAAAAGAGGGAACTGACGGCAGCGAAGCCGTATAAGTATTGACCTGCCCGTAGGTCAGAAAAAAGAAAGGTGCCAGAAACAGCAGCCAGAGCAGGGCAAATCCCCACCGCCTGCGGCGGGAGGCAGGCAGCGGCAGTGCGGCATCAGCCATAGTTTTTCATTCCCTGTAAAACAGAAGATGCGCGGCAGGGCGCATCTTTATCTGTAGTATGACAAAAATCAGCGGCGTCTGGCGACTGAGACACTGAAAATACCCCAGTTATCAATCAGCTGATCCAGCTTTTCAAACCCTGCTTCATCAACCAGCGCATCCATTTCCCCCTGACTGCGGCAGCGCATCACCCAGGCTTTGCCGCCCTGATGGCTCGGCAGAACGCGGGCTATCATCTCAACCTGCGGGTGCCACGGCTGGCAGGTGTAAACAAGATAACCACCGCTTTCAATGGCCTGCGCCAGCCCGGCGAGGGAATCGCGCAGCAGGTGGTTTTCCGGGAACAGTTCATATAATCCGCTTACCACACCGAGAGTCGGTTTCGGTATGACCGCCGCTAAATCCGCAGTATCAAAGGCATTGCCCTCTTCAAAACGGATTTTGTTTTCCAGGAAACGTTCTTTGATTTGCAAACGCCCCTGTTCCACGTTGATCGTGCTGTAATCGCGCATCAGAACGGATTCTATCCGGCTGTAATCATTAATGGCATCAAAGAGATAACGACCCTGTCCGGCTGCGATATCCATAATCCGTACCGGCTGCCCGGCGTCCTGTAGTGCCCGGATGGTGCGGCGCAGGATTTTCTCAATATTCACTTTGCGCTGGCGAATTCCCTGCCAGCCGATGCTGTTAAGATACTGACGATCAACTATCCTGCCGAAAATTCCTTTACCCTGAGCCTGGTTACGGTAGACATAATCCAGTGTGGAGCCGGAATCGAACCCTTTGTCATAACCGATACTGACCCCTTCCGAGGCTTTTCCGAGGGTGGACATCGTTTTGCTGAGCAGTTTATAGCCGATATTTTTCGGGCAGTGCTCCGGCAGCGGTGCCTGTAATTCACGATAAGCATCAGCTCCGGCGCTGCATACATCTTCAAACCGGTAGTCGTGCTGATAGCGCGGCTGCTCAAACAGCGTAGTGATAAAGCGGCGGATTTCTGCCAGCGGAATATGGCGATCTTTTTCGCCCAGGGTATCGTGATAGAACCCCGGCAGAATATGTTTTTCTTTATAAGGGGTATTAAGCCGCGCATAGAACTGATCCTGCGGTTTTCTGTGTACCACATGGTCACTGCCGGAGATAAACAGCTGTGTTGGTACGGTGATTGCAGCGGCATCCGCCACCAGTCTGTCAGCCGTCTTGTAGAGTTCCAGCAGGATATTGACGGCAATCGGCCTGGTGATCAAAGGATCGCGCTCAAAGGAGGCGATACGCACCGGGTCGTGGGTCAGGAATTTGGCTTTGACATAGGAGTTAACGTAAAACAGCCCGCGTATTTTCTGCATCAGCGCCAGTCCGCTGCGGGCAAACGGCACATAGAGTTTTACTTTAAAGGCCGGTGAGGCCAGAACCAGCCCGCGGATTTTCGGTGCAAAATCATGCACCCAGCCGCTTAGTGTGACTGCGCCGACACTTTGTCCGAGCACAACCATGTTTTCGACCGGAATTTCATATTCGGATGAGATGAAATTAATGAATTCATTGATATCACTGATAGATGTGCCCATCGACGGACTGTAGCCTCTCGGGCCGTCATTACGGCCATGACCACGGGCATCCCAGGCAAATACGGCGAAATCAGGTAATGACAGTTCATCCGCCAGATGTGCGACGCGGCCTGAATGCTCATGCCCCCGGTGGAACAGCACAATGGCTTTCTTTTCTGCTGTCGCGGAAGGCCAGTAACGGAAAAATAACCGCTGCTGATCACTGGTGGTGAAATGAGATTCAACAGATTCACGCTGAGTCGGATAATCAGAAGATACACTCATAATCAGTCCTTTTGAGATGCGCTTTGTTGCGCAGATTCCTGCAACGCACGCCGGATACGGTGATAGCAGGTAAGAAACAGCAGGGCGGTAAAGACCGCAAACAGTACCGGAAAGATCACAGAATCAAGGGATGCGGGGAAGAGTGCTGCCCATAACCCCAGCGCACCGAACAAAAAGGCGCGGTCACTTTTTCCGGCAGGGCCGTCATAGCGGCGTGATGCCCCGATAGTTTGTGCCAGTACACCAATAAATTCAGTCAGTACAGAGAGAAACAGGATCAGCAGTATCCAGATGGCTGATCCCGGGAACAGAAGTACAAACGGGAAGTAAAGTATCGTATCGGATATCACATCGCCCAGTTCATTGAGGATCGCGCCGAAGCGGCTTTTCTGGTGATATTCACGTGCCAGCATACCGTCAATGGCATTCAGCGCCATCCGGATAAACAGAACCGGTGGCAGAATAAGAAACAGGCGCGGATCGGGAAACAGAATCAGTATGAAACCGGTGAGCAGGGAAAGAAACGTTGCCGCCAGCGTGACCTGGTTGGCGGTGATCCCAGCATTAAACAGGCCGGCGACAACGGGACGCAGTAAGTTCTGAAATTTTGGTTTTAAATCATAAATGGTCATATTTTTCCCTGATAATACACAGTCAGTTATCCATATTATCAATACGTTATTCTGTGATCGCTGCAATAAGAGTTTTCTTAAGTTAATGTGGCATGATGACGGAACTGTGTTGTTACAGAGTAGGACAGTCAGGGACGGGGAAAGTTTCGGATAAAAGAATTACCGCCGTTAATACGGCGGTATGACAGGGATCAGCGTGAGGTGACCAGGGTGATATTCTGACGGATATCCGTCAGGCGGTCTGAGTCAGTCAGTGGTTTACGGGCATTGAAAATGACATCGTTATTTTGAGCGGTATTGATAACGACCGGCAGTGTTTTGCGGTGAGAATAGAGTGAGGTATTGGTTGAACTGCATGCCAGGCACACCACACCATTCGGGTTGACGATCAGCAGGCTGGCCTTGCCGCCGGCAATAAAGGTATTACCGCGCAGACGGCTTTTATTTCCCCCGATCACCTCATTAATAATAGTTTTGGCGTTGTCCTTATTATCGATAGTCAGGCCTTTTTTGCCGACATTATAATCGGTGAAAATATTGTGAGAAATTCCGCGGCGATTCGGAGAATTAATGACCAGAACCGGTTTATTACGTTCGTCCTCAAACAGAGATGTCTCAATTTCCGGGTTAACCGGGGCCACACTGATTTTTTCACCATTGCGGTAGGTGTATTCTGTACTCCCCGGCCCGGCAACGGACTGTGCGGAAAATAATGCAGCAGAAATTAATGATAACGCAGTCAATGTCTTTTTCATGATTTATTCCTTTAATCATTATATTACGTGTTGATAACAAGCGGGATTGTAACAGTCGTAATAAATGACGATTTCATAAAAAGAACATGGCAGATTTATATACGGGCGAGTATCCCCGGCGGGCACCGGGGACGGAAAGTCAGGTTCAGATAATCTCCAGCACCTGCTCCGGCGGACGGCCAAGGCGGGCCTGTTTGCCTTTAATCACTACAGGGCGTTCAATCAGTTTCGGGTTATCATGCATGGCCTGAATCAGTACTTCCTGATCGGTGACGGCGGCCAGCCCCAGCTCACTGTAAAGTGCTTCTTTGGTGCGCATCAGTTTGCGGGCATCGTCAAATTTCAGTTCGCGGAGCACAGTTTTGATTTCTGCCACTGACGGCGGTGTGTCCAGATAGAGCATCACCGCCGGTGATACCCCGTTTTCTTCCAGCAGCGCCAGGGTTTCACGGCTTTTCGAGCAGCGCGGGTTGTGCCAGATAGTGACAGTATCAGTCATGGTTTTCCTCATTATTTAAATTGTTTGAATTGCAGCTGTAACTGGCGGATCTGGTCAATCCGCGCATCATAACGGGCCTGATCATAACTGCCGGGTTTGGCCTGCCGGGCGGCTTCGGTCAGACTGCGGATAGCGCCGTCAAAATTCCCCATTAAGTTCTGATATTCCGCACGGGCTGCCAGTTCATCCGCCCGGCGCCCGGCTTTCCCGCCTGCTTCGGCCAGCAGATCCCAGCCGCTCGGATCTGACGGATAGTCAAAGGTGTAATTACGCAGAATCCGGGTCGCTTTATCATATTGTTTATTCTGAATATAGGCGTTACCGAGGTTTATCTGATACACCGAATTACCCGGTTCACGCTTCAGGGCATTTTCCAGCCGGGTTACCGCCTGCGATGTTCTGTTCAGACCGATATCGACGTCCGTCATCACATCAATAAACCAGACATTCTCCGGGTCTGCCGCCAGTAATTTCGTCAGAATTTGTGAGGCAGGTTCATACTTGTTGTCACGGTAAAGCAGAATGGCGCGGGCATAGTCAGCTGCCATTTGTTCCTTACTGTTACCTTTGCTGTAGTTTTCGATCATCTGATCAGTGGCATTGCGCAGCGGTTGTCCGCCGTACATCGCCATCGCCCGGGCGCGTGCCAGCAGGAAGTCAAAGGATTGCGGCGGGTTTTTACGCGGCATCTGTCCGGCGCGGCTGCGTGCATCGGCCAGACGGCTGTCCGGCAGGGGGTGAGTCAGCAGCATTTCCGGCGGCTTGGAGCTGTAGCGCGACATATCCACCATGATGGTCATAAAGTCCGGCATCCCCTGCGGGTCAAACCCGGCACGGCTCAGTGTGCCCATGCCGATGCGGTCCGCTTCCTGTTCGTTGGATTGTGTAAAGCTGATCATATTCTGCTGGATCCCGGCCATGGTGGAAGTCATGGCAGCGGCACCGACCGGGGTGCCGGTCATCAGCAGCAGGATAGAGCCCAGTGTGGCCGCCCAGGCGAGCGGCGCTTTGTTCTGCTGATCTTCCATCATCCTTGCCAGATGGCGCTGCGTGACGTGAGCGATTTCGTGCGCCATCACGGAGGCCAGTTCACTCTCTGTCAGGCTGTAGCGGAACAGTGACGTATGCAGCACCACATTACCGCCGAAAAACGCAAAGGCGTTAATATTCGGGTTGGCAATCAGGAAAAAGTTAAACGGGGTTTTGACCGAATCTGCGTTTGAGACTAAACGCTGGCCGAGTTTATTGATATATTGCAGTAAAACAGGATCATAGACCATCGGGGAACTGCTGCGGATCATCCGCAGATAAAAATCCCCCATCAGATTTTCCTGTCCGATACTGAGCGTACCGCCGGCAGTGGTGCCGATTTCCGGTAACGCATCTTCAACGGCCGCCTGTGCGGCAGGCAAAACCGGGAAGGTCAGAGCAAGACTCAGTAAGACGGCTAACGGTTTTTTCAGAAACGTATTCATAGGATGACGCTTTCCCCGTTGATTATCACTGGTAATAATTCGTGTATCATAGCAAACACTCAAGTAAAATCCTCACACAGTCTGCCCGGTGGGCAGGATTTGTCATATTTTTGCCGCTAACCCCGGGAGCAGAGTCATGTTAGATTTAATCATTCAGTGGTACCGACGGCGTTTTGCCGATCCGCAGGCAGTTGCTTTGACCGTGATTTTACTGGCGGGTTTCGGAATTATTTATTTTTTCAGCGGTATCTTAGCGCCGCTGCTGGTGGCGATTGTGCTGGCATACCTGCTGGAGTGGCCTATCCATCAGATGGAAAAGCGCGGCTGCTCGCGCAAACCGGCGATTATGCTGATTCTGACCCTGTTTATCGGCATCAGTGTGCTGGTGATCTTTATTCTTGCGCCGACGGTCTGGGGGCAGGGGCGTAATCTGCTGCTGGATATGCCGACAATGTTCAGCCGTTTCAATGAGTTTGCCCGTGAACTGCCGAACCGTTTCCCGGCGCTGATGGATGTCGGGCTGATGGATATGATCCTCGATAATGCCCGCAGTAAGCTGCTCTCTGTCGGTGATTCGGTGGTGAAAATGTCACTGGCATCGCTGGTGGGATTACTGACACTGACGATTTATCTGATTCTGGTTCCGCTGATGGTGTTCTTTTTACTGAAAGATAAAGAACAGCTGCTGCGTGGTTTTCAGCGCATTCTGCCGCGTAACCGTTCACTGGCCGGAAAAGTATGGGTGGAAATGAATCAGCAGATTTCCAACTATATCCGCGGCAAAGTGACGGAGATGATTATTGTTGGTGTTTGTACTTATCTTGTCTTCGCAGTGGTCGGCCTGAACTATGCGCTGCTGCTGGGTGTGCTGGTGGGATTGTCAGTCCTTATCCCGTATGTGGGTGCAGTGATTGTGACAGTGCCGGTGATTCTGGTCGGGTTGTTCCAGTGGGGACTGGATTCTGATTTCTGGACGATGTTTATCGCTTATCTGGTGGTACAGGGGCTGGACAGTAATATTCTGGTGCCGGTTCTGTTTTCCGAGGCTGTGAATCTTCATCCGCTGGTGATTATTCTTTCCATTATCATTTTCGGCGGATTGTGGGGATTCTGGGGCGTATTTTTTGCAATTCCGCTGGCGACGCTGATTAAAGCGGTGATCAATGTCTGGCCGGAGGAAAAAGTAGTGCAGGAACCCATTTTGGATAGCACACCTCCGGAACAGAAGTAATGTTGTCAGAATAAAACCGTCAATTGAGAAAGACATCTGAAGTGAAGTGACCCCGATAACCGGACAACCGGTTACCGGGGTTTTTGGTGTTACAGCCGATTTAACTCATGGCCATTGACGTTGCCTGCTGCTTCGTCATGATTGACACGAAACTGGTATCTTGGATCACCAGTCAAATCATTTTCAGGGGAACTTGCCAGTAAGCCCACCTCACCGGTCATTTTGAAATGTTGACGGATCGCCATTGAACCGGAATTACTGAAATTGGCATGCATCGCATCATAATCGAAGGTTTTTGTGATTAATGACGAAGATTTTCCTGTGCTGATAAAGTGAAACTCATCGCCCGGTGTGTGTATGACAATGTTATCGGCAGTAATTTTCCCTGTATTTTTAAAGTGATTTTTATTAAGCCCTTTCATCGTGGCAAAAACACTTTTTTCATTATTGAAGTATTTAAATACCTTTGGGTTATGTGATGTTATATTCAGACCCTTTGCAGAAAGGGAACCGGAGTTAGTAAACTGGTTTGAACTGTATAAATTAATATTAACATGCCCGGCTGCGACTACTTTAGTATTCTCGAATATACTGTTTCTCATGTTAATAGTCAGATATTTGGCACGGAGTGGCGTGTAGTACCGCATATTAAACTGACTGTGCAGGAGGTTAATATGTGCAGATCCTGCGTTAATTTCGCCCTCTTTATTAATAAAACTGTCTTCGGCCGATATATATAATTTTGCAGGTGACAGAACAGAGTCGTGGTCAATGGTTATTTCCCCGGCCGGCTGCCACTTTTTTTCTTTCACATACCGGTTCTGAAATGCTGTTATCAGACTGGTATTTTTAACTTCCGGTTTGTAGTTGTTATCACGGATACGGTCTGCCGGCTTATAAGCATACCTGTACTCACTGAAACCATTCATGAGTACTAATGCCTCAGGTGCCAGTTCAGAGTTCATTATTTTTATATTTTTGGCCAAATCATTCATAACAAGCGATCGGTTTTTTACCGTAGTATTAAAATACGCAATATCGCCCGTTATATTGCTGTATCCCGCCATTTTATCATTTTCATAGATAATCTTACCGGCAGCCTTAACAAAATGATCAGCGTTCGTGACATCGCACTGATTGCAGTTAATGCCGTTTGGGTTGGCAATGATCAACGTGGCTTTATTAGCCAGTACGTTAATATTGCCGCGCAGCCGGGTAATATTTTGACCTGTTACTTCATTAATAATTGTCTGTGCTGCATTCTTATTATCAATATTCAGACCACGCCGGCCTACATTGAATTCCGTAAAATAGTTATGGGAAATACCATTGGCATCCGGTGCGGTAATGGAGAGTGTCGGTTTTTTTGTATCTTTCGGAATACGGATGTTTACGCCTTCTGAGCGTTCATCTACGGTAATCTTAAAGCCTTTCTTTTTGTATTCAAATTCCGTCACGGGGGCGGAAAAAGCAACCACAGGGGTGAGTGTCAGTATGGCAGCGGTGAGTCGTGTTATTTTCATTCAGAATCCTTTGCAGAGTAGTGACATCATGTCGTCCGGAAAGAAACTAGCACAGTGTGACGGGCGGGAAATATCAGAAATCGATGCTATCCGTACATATCATCCTGTATGGTTGAAAAATAAAAAAACACCACGGTAAAATGGTGTTTCTCAGAAAAAACAGTAAACCGACGGGGGATTAGCTGTGTGCTTTCAGATACTCAAGCACGACCTGGTCGTGGTCACTGGTTTTGAATTTATCAAAAACATGCTCGACTTTACCGTCAGTGCCGATTAAGAAGCTGATGCGGTGAATACCGTCATAGGTTTTCCCCATAAACTGTTTTTCACCCCAGACTCCGAATGCTTCAGCAACGGCATGGTCTTCATCTGACAGCAGAGTAAAATTGAGTAACTCTTTTTCCGCGAAACGGGACAATTTTTCGGGTTTGTCTGTACTGATCCCCAATACTTCAACATTGAACTGTTTCAGCTCATCCATATTGTCGCGCAGACCGCATGCCTGGACCGTACAGCCCGGCGTCATGGCCTTGGGATAAAAATACACCAGCACACGCTGACCGGCATAATCGGCCAGGCTGATTGATTCACCATCCTGGTCGGGAAGGCTGAACAGGGGCGCCTTATCTCCGGCGTTCAATGGGCTCATTACACACTCTCCGTAAACGTAATAATCAACACAAAATTAATGATTCATCAGGGTAATAGTGCCTTCGGCCTGTAGTTCAGCACAAAGACGTGAAAACTGCTGTTGCAGTACCGCGTTGTTTTCCCCTGTCGGGTGATGCGCGGTAATCTGAATTTCCAGCAGTACTGCGTCTGTCTCCTCCTCCGGCCGGGTTTTGGACACCAGCTCGGCCAGGGTGTAATCCAGTCTCATAAACAAATTGGTAAAGCGTTCCACCAATCCTGCGGCATCGGGCACGGTGACCTGTGCGCTGACGCCGGTGGTGGCCGCAGGCTGATGCCCGCGCTGTGTCCGTTTCATGACGGTCAGCAGGTCAAGCTCTGCCGCCAGTACCGGCAGGGTGGCCTCCAGCATGGCGATGGCATTCCAGCTCCCGGACAGCATCATAATAAACGTGAACTCCTCACCGAAAATCGCCAGACGGCTGTCTTCGATATTACAGTCACACTCTCCGGCGTGACGGGTAATCGCATTGACAATCCCTGCGCGATCCCGTCCCAGTGCAGTGATAACCAGATATTGCTGATCGCGTTGCGGCAAACCCTCATTCCTCTTCATGACACCGTGAATGTGTTAAACATAAAGAAAGATAAGACTGATAGCAATAACCTGTTGTGTACTCTGCGGTAATAATAAAATGATTGCGGCATATCAAACCTGCCGGATACAGACACGCTATCATGTGTTCCGCCGTTTAACCGGCGAAAAAAGCGGACATTATTACTTCTTTTTAAGGTGTGCCGCCGGGTATTAACAAAATTCATTAAAAACGTACAGTTAGGGTGTTTTTTTCTGCGCCCTGAACAAGTACCATTAAAATGTTGTCCTATATTTATCCGATTATGAGGGTTTCGTACATGTCACACATAAATGACGTTTTAAAAGGCAGTATTGTTGCGATGGTTACACCACTGGATACACAGGGTCGTGTTGACAAAGCGGGGCTCCGGAAATTAGTGGATTACCATGTCGCGGCAGGCACGTCCGCCATTGTGGCTGTCGGAACCACCGGGGAATCCGCCACACTGTCACATCAGGAGCATGTGGATGTGGTGCTGGCGACGCTGGAGTTCGCGGAAGGCCGTATCCCGGTTATTGCCGGTACCGGTGCGAACGCAACCAATGAAGCAGTCTGGTTTACTGAACAATTTGAGAACAGTGGTGTGGCAGCATGCCTGACGGTTACTCCGTATTACAACCGTCCGTCACAGGAAGGTCTGTATCAGCACTTTAAAGTGATTTCAGAGAATACCGCATTACCGCAAATTCTGTATAATGTGCCAACGCGCACCGGCTGTGATATGTTACCTGCCACAGTTGCCCGTCTGGCAAAACTGGACAATATTGCGGCAATTAAAGAAGCGACCGGGAACTTAAGTCGTGTGAATGAAATCAAAACCCTGGTGAATGATGAAAACTTCATTCTGCTCAGCGGTGATGACGCGTCAGCACTGGATTTCACCCTCCTGGGCGGCAAAGGTGTGATTTCTGTGACAGCCAACGTGGCTGCGGCAGAAATGGCACAGATGTTTGATCTTGCCCTGCGCGGGGATTTTGATCGTGCACGTGTGATTAACAATCAACTGATGGACCTGCATCACACATTATTCTGTGAGCCAAGCCCGTCACCGGTAAAATGGGCCTGTCATCAGCTGGGTCTGATCGCGGAGCAGACACTGCGTCTGCCGCTGTTACCGCTCACGGAAGCGGGGCAGAATACGGTCGGCCGCGCCATGAAGACGGCGGGCATACGATAATATTTTAGGGAATCTGAATGGCAACATTACTGCAAAAATCAAAGGTTACGAAGCTCGCTGGTCTTTCCGTGGTCTTATTACTGGCAGCCTGCTCCGGCGATCAGCACTACAAGCGCCAGGTCAGCGGCGATACTTCGTACCTGGATGCGCCGCAGTTACAGGCGCTGAATGTTCCTCAGGGGATGATCCTGCCGCTGCAGAGCGGTCAGTATGATCTTCCTCAGGTTAAGCAGGATGGTGCGACCGGTCTGGCGCTGGACATCCGTCCGCCGGTACAGACTGTCAGCCTGTTAGCAGGTTCCCGTACGGAAACAGCAGGGGACGCAAGCCGTCTTCTGCTGGAGAATTCAGCGGAAAACAGAACACTGTGGGCACAGATCAACCGCGTTCTGGCTGACCGCTCAGTGCCTGTCAGCCAGCGTGATGAAGCCGGTGGTGTGATTGTCACCGACTGGATTGTCTGGCAGCGTGCGGATGAAGATCTGCCGTTACAGTCCCGTCAGCGTATCAAAATTGAACCGGCCGGTTCACAGGTGGCGGTTGTTGTGACCAGTGAAGGTCTGAAACAGGGCGAAAACCCGGTAACAGATAAAACGGAAATTACCCGTTATAACAACCTGACACTCAATGAGCTGGTTGACGGCCTTGACCGTATGCGCAATGCCGCACGTCAGGACACCAACGCGTCACAGTATGCTGCTCCGGACGTTCAGAGCGGCAGCGATAAAACCGGTCTGCCGCAGATTATTGTCCGCGCACCGTTTGATGTGGTCTGGTCCCGTCTGCCGGTTGTGCTGGAAAGCGTCGGCATGAAAGTGGGTGATCGCACCCGTTCCACCGGTAATATTGAAGTGACATACAAAGGCCTGAGCTCAGCAGAATGGAGCAGCCTGGGTATCGACGATCCGTCAGTAGCTGAAGGTGATTATACCTTACAGGTTGGTGACCTGGATAACCGCAGCAGCCTGCAGTTTATCAGCTCCAAAGGGAAACCACTGACACAGAAAGAAAATGATGAAATGGTGAAAGCACTGGAAGCGGCATTCAGCAAATCATCTGTAAAATAATATATTTACGCAGGCTGTAAACGCGTAACAATAATTATTGATACCGGTCATTATAAATGGCCGGTATTTTTTTATGTCGTTATTACCTTGTAATAAATTGATACACAACCTGATAATTTTTAAGATAATTTCTTATTTATCTGACTGACATATCGCATTATTAGCCACGTTTATACCTGACTCACCGGTTATATTTAAAAATTATATGTATTTTATCCGGGTATTCTGCCGCATTGTCCGCAGAATACCTGGCTATCCGGAATTGACAGGGCTGACATGGATTTACCTTCGGACTCTTCACAACCTTTACTGAGCATTGTTGTTGCGGTTTATAACGGGGAAAAATTTCTTCCTCAGTTTTTTGACTGCCTGCTGAAACAAACACTTCCCGGCTGGGAGCTGATTCTCGTCAATGACGGCTCAAAAGATAATACGGATGCGGTGCTGCGTGAATGGCAGGATAAATTCCCGTCAGTCATCATTCTGGAACAGCAAAATCAGGGTGTTTCTGTGGCACGAAATACCGGTTTTGCTGCGGCAAAAGGAAAGTACATCACGTTTCCGGATATTGACGATGTGATTCATCCTCAGATGTATGGTCGTTTGCTGGAGATTGCCCTTGCCGGTCAGCTGGATGTGGCAACCTGTAACGGCACCTATGTGTATGAAGACGGGCGCGAACCGCGGCCGATTTTCCCGCCTGATCGTTTGCGTTCCACCGGGGTTATTTCCGGGCCGGACTGGCTGAAACGGGCACTTAACTCCCGCAAATTTCTGCATGTGACCTGGCTGAATCTGTATCGCACTGATTTTCTGCGTGAACAGGGCTACTACTTTGAGCCTGGCCTGCATCATCAGGACATTCCCTGGACAACCGAACTGCTGATGACGGCAGAGCGGGTGGAATATATTGATGAGCGTTACTACGATTATCTGATCCATTCCGCCTCGGTGTCGCATACACCGCCGGATGACAGAATACGTGTGCGGACAATCCATAATTACATGAAAATTCTGGAAATGCTGAATGATATCAATCAGCGTCATGCGGATGTGGCAAAACAGATCCCTGCCTGTCACTGGCAGATTTCCAAAGAAGGTCTGGGAATTTTGCATACCATCAGTGAGATAGAATCGCCGGATGTGAAACAGAGCGTTGTACGTGAACTGTTTGATCGCGGGATCTGGTCACTGATTTGGGATAACGCCAAAGATTTGCGCCTGCGCTGGCGGCTGGCACGCCGTTATCCGCGCCTGAAAGCAATTCTGAAAGAAGAAAATGAAGCAACACCGGTCTGATGACCGGTGTTTTTACATCTGCTACATCCGCTACATCCGGACTTTCCGGGACAGTAATGCGACAAGTAATAACAGCGCAACCACAGCCAGCAGCGCAGCGGGCAGGGTGAAGCGGTAAGCGATCAGTCCGACAGATGCCGGTCCCGCCAGAATACCGAGATAACCCAGAGTGGTCACCGCCGGAACCGCAACAGCCTGAGGCATACTGGTCTGGCGGCCGATAGCGGAAAACATCACCGGTACCACGTTGGCACACCCCAGCCCGATCAGCCCGTAACCGGTGAGTGCCATCAGCCAGTTATCACTCAGCACGCTCAGCAGCAGACCACCGGCGGCCAGCAGTGCGCCCCACAGTACCACCTGCGGTCGTCCGAGTACCGCCACAATTTTATCGCCGGTCAGCCGCCCGAGAGACATCAGTACGGCAAAGCAGGCAAAGCCCAGCCCGCCCATGCTTTCCGGCACATTACGGTACTCGGTCAGGAAAACCGCACTCCAGTCCAGCACGCTGCCTTCGGCCAGAAAGGTGGCGAAGCAGATAATACCTATCAGTAATACTGCGCCACGCGGCACAGCAAATGCCGGGCCTTCCGACGGCCAGGCGTAATCCAGCATACCTTTATAGCTGAAAGCCAAAAGCAAAAGGCAAATCACCATCACGGCAGCGGCTGCCTGCAATGCGCCCATCCCGGCCAGCATAAAACCACTCATCGCTCCCGCACCGGCAATACCGCCGATACTGTAAAATCCGTGAAAGCCCGACATCATCGGCCTTGGTGCCGCTTTTTCAACAATAATGGCCTGAATATTCATGGCGCAATCGGTGATCCCGATCCCCATACCGAAAACGATCAGTGTCAGAGCCAGTAACCCGGTATGGTTAATTTCCGCCAGCAGCGGCAGGGTAACACTGAGCAACACAACGGAAACTGTCATCACTTTACGGCAACCGAAACGGGTGGTCAGCACGCCGGTCAGCGGCATGGCCACCAGTGCGCCGCCGCCGAGACAGAGCAGTAATAATCCGAGAACCCCGTCATTTACCCCGGTGTTCAGTTTGGCAAACGGCACCAGTGCCGCCCAGGCTGCCGAAGCAAAGCCGGCGACAAAAAAGAGAGCACGGGTGGCCATCTGTTCCCGTCCGGCCGGTACGGCAGCAGCAGATACAGCAGTTACTTCACTCATTACTAACAACCTTTGTAATACGCATTTATAATCCGAATCATTATATGATGATTAATCATTTTTGTTCAGAATAGTCAAAACCTGCTGATGAAGACGCGGACAACCACTGGCAAGAACGGCACCACCCTGTATGGCGGGTCCGCCGTCAAGGGTTGTCACACAGCCGCCGGCCTGCTCAATGATCGGAATAAACGCTGCAATATCATACGGCTGCAGGGCATAATCAAAACAGAGATCAATTTTACCGGCCGCCACCATCGCCATCGCATAACATTCACCGCCGAAACGGGTCATTAAGACGTTGTTCATCAGGTCTGCCAGCCGGATTTCCGGGAAGCGGGGCATCGGCTCCGGTGAATTGGTATGCAGAATGGCATTGGCCAGAGTGATATTTTTGCGGGTATTCATCACAAATGTTCCGTGCGGACTGCTGTGCCAGCTGCGTTCGCCATCCGCCCAGAAACGCTCGCCGGTATAGGGCTGGCTCATCATTCCCATCACAGGCTTGCCGCAACAGGTTAATCCGATCAGGGTTCCCCAGACCGGTAAACCGAGCATAAACGGGCGGGTGCCGTCCACCGGGTCGAGAATCCACTGATAATCGCCTTCGCCGCTCAGGCCGAACTCCTCCCCCAGAATACTGTGCTGCGGATAAACAGCGGTGATCATTTCCCGCAGTGCGATTTCGGCTTGTCTGTCCGCATCTGTTACCGGATCAAAACTGACACCTTCTTTAACTTTGGTATCGACGGACAGTGTATGCCCGGGTAAAAATCGCGGTAACGTTTCTTGTGCCGCGCGGTTGGCTAACTGATGAAAAAATGCGATATCAGGATGATGTGTGTTCACAGAATGACCTCAGCAGTGACAGGGTTTTGATTGACCCGTAATGATTGCCCGTTTATGATGCTTTATGCAATTTAAAGGAGAAAATAATGCTCGATTATGCAGCTTTTCCGGAGCAACGGCAAGCCCTGATCCGGACGTTATTACAGAGTGAAGGCCGGGTACAGTGCAGTACGCTGGTGGAACAGCTTGGCGTATCAGAGCACACTATCCGCCGTGATTTGCAGGTTCTGGCGGATGAAGGGCTGTGCAAACGGGTTTACGGCGGTGCGGTCAGCGTACTTGGTGATGTGCCGGATTTTCAGCAGAGGATCGGGCAGAACAACGCAGAGAAAGAAAAGATTTCGCTCGGTTGTGCGGGATTGATCCGTAATCACACGACCGTTTTTCTGGATGGCGGCAGTCAGAACCTGCTGCTGGCACAGCATATGCCGGCGAATTTATCCCTGACGGTAATAACGCACAGTCCGGCCATTGCTGCCGTGCTGAGTGACTACCCGGATTTTGAGCTGATTGTGCTGGGCGGAAAACTGCACAGTGCATCCGGAACCTGCATCGGGGCACAGGCACTGGAGCAGTTGTCTTATCTGAATATCGATCTCTGCTTTCCGGGCGGATGCGCACTGGATGCAGACAGTGGCCTGACGGTTACCGGGTTTGAAGAGGCGGCCTTTAAACGGGCACTGATAAAGCAGAGCAGCCGGGTCGTGGCCGGTCTGACCGGTGATAAACTCGGTCGTATTGCACCTTACCGCGTGGCGGCGTGTGAGGAACTGGATCACGTGGTGCTCTCTCAGAAGGTTCCGCAATCTGCCCGTGACCTGCTGACAGCACGGGGTTTATCCCTCATTATGGTGTAAACGCGCTTAATAATAACGGAGTGAAGTATCCCTATGGCTGATTTTAACCGTTTACCTCCGGCTCTGGCACCTTATGCCGATGCTATCCGTGCCACGGAAAAACCGGTGGCAGAGATGACGCTGACACCGGCTGATGATTTGTCGCTGTGGGAAAGCCATGTCGGCGGAAATCCCTATCTGCCGCTGACCGAAAGCTATCCGCTGGACAGTGAAGGTGTTCCGCTCAGTCTGCTTATCCAGATTAACTTTGCACAGATGCCGCCGCTGCCGGATTATCCGCGTAACGGTATTCTGCAGATTTATCACGCTGGTGATGATTTGTATGGTGCTGATTTCGACAATCCGCAGGAACAGAATGATTTCCGGGTCCTTTATTTCCCTGAGATCACGGAAGACCCGGCGCAATTGCATCATGATTTCAGTGCTGTGAAGGCGGCCCGCGAAGATGAAAACTATTTCTCGCCGGTTACCGGACAGTACCGCATCCGTTTTACGCCGTCGGTACAGTATATCAGCACCGGAGACACCGCATTCGGCCGCACCATTTTCAACCGTAATGAACTATATGATTTTGAGGATGAGTTCGAAGGTGAAGATTTCTATGAGGAATGGGTGGAGCCGTATGATGAGCATTTCCCGGGAGAAGGGCACCATATCGGCGGTTATCCGGCATTTACCCAGACCGATCCGCGTGAATACCGCGACGAACTGAAGCCGTATGTCCTGTTACTGCAGCTCGATTCCGGCAGTGGTGAAGTGGATATTCTGTGGGGTGACTGCGGTATCGGTAACTTCTTTATCCGTCCGGAGGATCTGAAAAAAGCGGATTTCTCACGTGTGGTCTATAACTGGGACTGCACCTGAGTGTTGATAAGGTGTGCGGGTATGAGCCGCACACCGGTCGCTTTCCGGGTCTGTATCTTTTCTTACGCAAACGATTGCTTATTGTGTCATTCTGAGGGAGAATAATCTGCGTCAGGCGATACGCCTATTATTAATCCTGTCTGGAGAGTGCAAGATGCAAAAACATGCTGAACTGTATCGTGGGAAAGCCAAAACGGTCTACACCACGGATAATCCCGATCTGCTGATTCTGGAATTTCGTAATGATACATCGGCACTGGATGGTGAGCGCATCGAGCAGTTTGATCGCAAGGGCATGGTTAATAATAAGTTCAACCACTTTATCATGAGCAAACTGGAAGCGGCGGGTATCCCGACGCAGATGGAACGTCTGTTATCGGATACCGAAGTGCTGGTGAAAAAGCTGGATATGGTGCCGGTGGAGTGTGTGATCCGCAACCGTGCTGCCGGTTCGCTGGTAAAACGCCTCGGGGTGGAAGAGGGGATCGTGCTGAATCCGCCAATCTTCGATTTATTCCTGAAAAACGACGCCAAACATGACCCGATGATCAATGAATCCTACTGTGAAACCTTCGGCTGGGTCAGTCAGGAAAACCTCGCTGAAATGAAGCGCCTGAGCTACATTGCCAATGATGTTTTATCCCGCCTGTTTGATGAAGCAGGGCTTATCCTGGTGGATTTCAAACTGGAATTCGGTCTGTATAAAGGTCAGGTTGTGCTCGGGGATGAGTTTTCACCGGATGGCAGCCGTCTGTGGGACAAAGAAACCCTGGATAAAATGGATAAAGACCGTTTCCGTCAGAGCCTGGGCGGCCTGATTGAAGCCTATGAGGAAGTGGCACGCCGTCTGGGTGTGAAACTGGATTAATCATTGACTCAATGAATGCATTGCCGGTGATAACCAGACCCGCGTATCACCGGCTTTAAGCCTCTTTATTACTCCCCTGAAAGAAAGAAGCATTTTTCCTCACTTCATTTTCTCTGTACTATGTAGTTATCCGACTATTATCCGATATAAGCTGAGAATCATCATGCGTTGGCAAGGGCGTCGCCAGAGCGACAATATTGAAGACCGCCGCAGTGCCGGTGGCAGAATTCCGGGCGGGTCCGCCGGCGGGCCGCGAATTCCGTTGCCGCGCGGCAAGGCAGGACTGGTTGTGGTCGTCATCGTGGTGGTGGCCGGTTTTTACGGCATTGACCTGACCGGCCTGGTGACCGGCGATCCGGTCAGTTCCGGGCAGACCACCTCACAGCAGCGTCCGGCACAGAACAGTGCTCAGGAGCAGAAACAGGCGGAATTTACCGGCGTGATGCTGGCGGAAACCGAAGCGGTCTGGGGACAAAAATTTTCACAAATGAACCGGCAGTACCGCGAGCCGAAACTGGTGCTGTACCGCGGTGCCACACCGACCGGTTGTGGTGCGGGGCAGGCGGTAATGGGGCCGTTTTATTGTCCGGCTGATCAGAAAGTCTATATCGACCTCTCTTTCTATGATGATATGCGCACCAAATTAGGCGCGGGCGGAGATTTCGCGCAGGGCTATGTGGTGGCGCATGAGGTGGGGCACCATGTGCAGCATCTGCTGGGAATTGACCGCCAGGTGCGTGAACGTCAGCAGCGCAGCAGTCAGAAAGAATCAAACCGCCTGTCAGTGAAAATGGAATTACAGGCTGACTGTTTTGCCGGGATCTGGGGCCATGAGATGGAAAAAGCCGGGATACTTGAAAACGGCGATCTGGAAAATGCCCTGAATGCGGCACAGGCTATCGGTGATGACCGTCTGCAGAAACAGAGTCAGGGACGGGTTATTCCGGACAGCTTCACGCACGGGACATCCGCGCAGCGTTATGAGTGGTTTAAACGTGGTTTTGACAGCGGCAATATCGCGCAATGTGATACCTTTTCCGCACTGAAATAAATAGTTCTGCCGGTTTTTCCTGCAAAACCGGCAGAGTTTGATTATCATAGTGTAACGGCATACTATTGGCGCCTTTCATTCTCCCCGACACGCAGGATCTGATATGAGTAATATTGACCCGACCCTGATTATCCTCCTGGTCTTAGCCGGGCTCGGGCTTATCAGTAACAACATGACGGTAACCCTGGCTCTCCTCTTTCTGCTCGCGGTACGTATCACGCCGCTTAACGGGTATTTTCCGTTTGTGGAAAAATACGGCCTCAAGCTGGGGATACTCATTCTGACAGTGGGTGTGATGGCACCGATTGCCAGCGGTAAGATCAGCGCGAATGATGTCTTAAGCTCTTTTCTGAACTGGAAATCTATCCTGGCGATAGTGATAGGTATTCTGGTGTCCTGGCTCGGCAGCCGCGGGGTAACCCTGATGAGTAATCAGCCGTCTACGGTCGCCGGGTTACTGGTGGGGACGATTATCGGTGTTGCGCTGTTCAGGGGGGTGCCGGTCGGGCCGCTGATTGCGGCGGGGATACTGTCACTGCTTGTCGGTAAGATGTAGCGCTTTCATGCTGCCCGCACAGTTTCATGCCTGTACAGAACAGCTCCGCATACAGGGTATCCGCCGTCTGTGGGTATTGAGCGGCAGTGACCACTGGTGTGAATCCTGCCTGCGGGAGATCAGAGAAGCGGCTCCCGGTGACTGGCCGGTGATTTCCGCTGAATTGCCGGACAGCATTCCGGCGGGAAAAGCCCGTCTGCTGCAGGGACAGGAATTCCGCCACGGTGTGTTCGATGCCCGGCGCGGACTTCACAGTGAAGCACTGGCCATGCTGACAGGCACACTACAGGCCGGCAGCTGGCTGATCCTGCTGCTGCCGCCGGAATCGCAGTGGCAGACCCGGCCGGATGACGACAGTCTGCGCTGGAATGACGGCGGACAGATGATCCCCGCACCACACTTTATGCGCCACTTCGCCCGTACACTCATCCATCCTGCTCATCTCTGCCGGTATGAAAACCGGCCGTTTGACATGCCGCTGTTACCGCTGCAACCAGCGTGGCTGCCGCCGGACAGTACCCCGACACCGGCACAGCAGCAGATACTGGATCAACTCCGCAGAGCGGAAAGTGGTATTTTCTGCCTGACGGCGGCAAGAGGGCGGGGAAAATCCGCTGTGGCCGGATTGTTTCTGGCAGACACGCCGGGCCGTCATCTGTTGTGTGCCCCGGCAAAAGTCTCGGTCACTGTCATACAACGTTATCTCGATCATTCACAGCAAACGGAATTTATCTCCCCCGATAATTTACTGATACTGACGGAAACAGCAGATACCAGCGCTTACGGCTGGCTGGTGATCGACGAGGCCGCGATGATCCCGCTGCCGCTGCTCACCCGGTTTGCCGCTGTATTTCCCCGCATACTGCTGCTGACCACCGTTCAGGGCTATGAAGGCACCGGGCGCGGATTTCTGCTGAAATTTTGTCACTCACTGCCGCAGTTTACTGCACTGACGCTGACACAGCCGGTACGCTGGGCGGAGCATGATCCGGCGGAAGCCTGGCTGGATGAGGCGCTGTTGCTGACGGAACCGGCGGAAAAAATCACACCGGCGGGTGAGTGTGAATATCAGTCCGTAACACAGCAGGCGTTATGTGATGACCCGGATTTACTCTCCGGGTTTTACGGCCTGCTGACGGCAGCTCATTACCGGACGTCGCCGCTGGATCTGCGGCGGCTGGCGGATGCCCCCGGACAGCATTTCGCGTTATTCCGCAACCGGCAACAGGTGACGGCAGCGCTCTGGCTGACAGACGAGGGGGGGTTATCTGCGGAACTGACACAATCCGTCTGGGCAGGTACCCGGCGACCGCGCGGAAACCTGCTGGCACAATCACTCGCCGCACACAGTTACTTCCCGCAGGCGGCACAACTGCGTTCGCGGCGTATCAGCCGGATTGCGGTACATGCAGGCTACCGGCGCAATGCGCTGGGACGTCAGTTATTACAGCGGGCGGCTGAGGCGGCAAAAAACAGTGGTATGGACTATCTGTCAGTCAGCTTCGGCTATACCCCGGAACTGGCTGCATTCTGGACATCCTGCGGCTTTCGTTTTGCCCGCACCGGCACACACCCGGAAGCGGTCAGCGGATGTTACACTGCCATGCTGTTACTGCCGCTGACTCCGGCCGGACAGGCACTGGCAGATGCCGCAGAACATCAGTTTGCCCGTGACTGCGCCGTTTATTCTCAGATATGGGGATTTTCGCCGGTGCCGCCGGTACAGGCAGAATCACTCAATGAACAGGAATGGCGGATGCTGGCCGGGTTTGCGTATGCCGCCAAACCACTGGCTGTGGCGGAACCGGCGCTGACGCTGCTGCAAAAGGAATACCCTGCGCAGACAACAGAATTATCACAGTTATTATCCGGTAAACCGGAAGTACTGAAAGCGCGGAACATCAGCGGGAAAAAGGCGTTACTTGATGTGTTGCGGCAGGAAACAGCGACAGTATTACAGAAACTGCGCCCGCAATGGACGCAGCAGACAGCGGCGGAAATCAGGGCTTTTTAGGTTTATTATCCGGCCAGTCATCCTCATCATCCCACTGCGCATTATTGTCGCGGTGAGGCGGCAGTTCCCTGCGGTTCTGCAGATATTTTGTATGATCCACGCGTTTGAGATCTTTAATCGCGTTCAGGATCACGCCGACGAACAACACCAGGATGACCCACCAGTAGTCTGCTAACCAATGCATTTGTTGTTACCTTTTTTATCCATATCGTCAGTATACAGCCCGGCTGTCAGACGCCTGATTTTGTGAAAACCAGGCAGGTTATCTCTCCCGGTGATATAAGGTTATCATACTCACCATACACTGAATAATATTTCTTAATTCCTCCTGATATCAGTTTACTTTCATTTTGCTTTACAGCTAACCGCAGCGGCTCCGGATTGAACGATATTTCCGGCTGAAGCGTAAATGAGCTGATTAAGAATGTTTCCGGGACAGATATTGCTGACGTTTTAATATATTAAAATAAAATAGTTATCTTTATATTTATAAAAACTGCAAATAAATTAGCATAATATTTCATTTTCACGCCTTTATGCTTTATTTTTCAGAACAAAAATACAACGGACTTTTCTTTTTTGTCAGTACTGTGATTTTTATTATTTCTGTTCAATGAGTTACCGTTAATTTGTATTTGGTTACATATTTATTTTTGTGATCACAAGGTAAATTCCAATTTTCTTTTTTATTTTCAGTTGGTTGAACTTCCATGTTAAAAAATATGAGTATTTGTGTTTTTTATGATCTGACATATTTCACTGCATCAACCGGTCATTTGTATCCCTGTGGGTCAAATATCCTGTTTTTGCAACGATTTTAACTTAAGTGACTGATCCTGTGAGATACAGCCCCTCCTGCGGCCTTTACAGACCAGTAAGTGAAACTTATGATTTAAGCATTATCACCATGCGCACTGGCTGATGACGAAGTCACTCGTCCGGTAACGACTTGTTACCTTTTAATAAATAAGGAATTTTATCATGCCAACCCCATGCTATATCTCTATCGAAGGCAAAACCCAGGGCAATATCACTGCCGGTGCGTTTACCGCTGAATCTGTCGGCAATATCTACGTGCAGGGTCATGAAGATGAGATGCTGGTACAGCAGTTTGACCATATCGTTACCGTGCCGACCGACCCGCAGTCCGGCCAGCCATCCGGCCAGCGTGCGCACCGTCCGTTTAAATTCACCGTCGCACTGAACAAAGCGGTTCCGCTGCTGTATAACGCCCTGGCCGCGGGTGAAATGCTGCCGAAAGTGCAGCTGAAATGGTACCGCACCTCGGTTGAAGGCAAGCAGGAGCATTTCTTCACTACCTCGCTGGAAGACGCGACCATCGTTAACATCGACTGCAAAATGCCGCACTGCCAGGACCCGGAAAAAACGGATTACACCCAACTGATCGAAGTGTCACTCTCTTACCGCAAAATCGACTGGGAACACACCGTCGCAGGCACCTCCGGTGCTGACGACTGGCGTGCACCAATCGAAGCGTAATGAATGCAGCCCGGCCGGTATCAGATCGACCGGGCTGCTTTTATTTTCTCTGCGGACACAAAAGCCATCGCTGTCCGTGACAGTTACTGTACGGAGGCGTTGTGATACCTTCCATTTCTGATCTGCTGCCGGGGCGTTCCGGACTGGTCTTTACCTGCAAAATCGGGCGATTGCCGGAAAACACCTTTCAGGTCACTGAATTTACACTTAATGAGGAAATATCCTCGTTATTTACTTTATCGGTTTCCGTCGTCAGCCTGCTGCCGTCAGTCCGTTTTAAAGAATATCTCGGTATGGCGGCCTCACTGACGGTCACCCGTGACGGTGTTAAAGTCCGTACCGTACAGGGGCTGCTGGCCTCTGCGGAACAGGGTAATACTGACGGCAACAAAACCTGGTATCACTTCATTATCCGCCCGGAAATGTGGATCATGACGCTCAATCAGGACAGCCGTATCTTCCGGGAACAATCGGTGCCGGAAGTGCTGGCGACGCTGCTTAAAGAAGCGCATGTCAAAAATGACCTGAAATTTTATCAGGATGAGCTGCATCAGCAGCGGGAATACATTACTCAGAAGCGGGAGTCCGCGTATGAATTCTGGTGCCGTCTGGCCTTCGAGGAGGGCATTAATTTCTGGTTCGAAGAAGGCCCGAAACTGTTTTACAGCGACAACCACCTCGGTATGACTGCCGGTATCAACCTGATCTATAACCCGCAGGCCGATACCGATATCCGTGACAGCACGGCGTTCTCCTGGCGCTACGCCGAACAGCTGTGCAGTGATGTGCATATTCAGAAAGATTACAATCCGGATCGCCCGTCTTATCCGTTTCAGCATGAAGTCACCGGTGAAGTACACAAACAGCATCC